>NZ_PPDK01000003.1:0-300000 GCF_003074135.1 Euzebya tangerina
CGCCGACGCAGTCGCGGGCGCCGACGCAGTCGCGCAGGCCGACTCGCCACTGGACGCCTACGTCCCGCCGCTCCCCGAACCCGAGCCGGAGCCGATCCGACCGCCCGACGGCATCAACCCCTTCGTCGACACGGCCGAGGACGACCTCTCGACGTTCGGCTTGGACGTCGACTCGGGCTCCTTCGACCTGGCCGCGGCGGCCATCGAGTCGGGCCGGTTCCCGCAGGCTGATCAGGTCCGCGTGGAGGAGTTCGTCAACGCGCAGGACTACGGCTACGACGCCGACGCCAGCGAGACGTTCACGGTCAGCACCGACCTGGCGCCGTCGCCGTTCACGAGCGATCCGGACAACGCCCTGCTGCGCATCGGCCTGTCCACACCCCAGGTCGACGAGCGAGGCCCCGCCAGCCTGGTCTTCGTGGTGGACACCTCGGGCAGCATGGCCGACCACCTGCCGCTGGTGCAGGACGCGCTGCGCACTCTGGCCGTCGAACTGGAACCCGGTGACGACGTGGCCATCGTGACGTACTCCACCGGCGCCCGAGCGGTCCTCGACGCCACGGACGCGAGCAACCGCGCGAGCATCCTGGAGGGCATCTCGTCCCTGCAGATCGGGGGGTCGACGAATCTCGAGGCGGGCCTGGACCTGGGCTACCAGATCGCGCGTGGTCTGGCTGGGGACGACCGGACGACCCGCGTGATCCTGACCTCCGACGGCATCGCCAATGTGGGCAACACCTCTCCGGAGCGGATCCTCGACACGGCGCAGCAGGCCGCCTCGGAGGGCATCGAGTTGGTGACGGTCGGGTTCGGGCTCGATGGCTTCAACGACCCGCTGATGGAGCAGCTGGCTGACCAGGGCGATGGGTTCTACGCCTACGTCGACAGCCTGCAGGAGGCCGACACGTTGTTCCGGACCGACCTGGTCGCCACCCAGCCCGCCATCGCCCGGGAGGCCCGCGCCCAGGTGGTCTTCGACCGGGACCAGGTCGTGGCGTATCGGCTGCTCGGCTACGAGAACCGGGACATCGCGGACGAGGACTTCCGCAACGACGACATCGACGCCGGTGAGCTCGTGGCCGGGCACACCGTGACGGCGCTGTACGAGCTGCAGCTCGCCGGCCGCAACACCGGCAACCCGCTCGCCACCGTGCAACTGCGGTGGCTGGACCCGGCCGACGGCGCCGCTCGGGAGCGCGCCCACGACGTGACCGCGGCCAACATCACCCGGGACTGGCGCGACGCCCCGGTCTCGTTCCGCCTTGCCGCGACGGTCGGCGCCTGGGCTGAGTACCTGCGCAACTCGCCGTACGCCCCACGTGATGGACGTCTGCTGCGTGACGAGGTCGAGGAGCTGCGCCGGGCGTTCAACACACCCGAGGTGGACCGGCTCATGGAGCTGGTCACCAACAGCGTGTAGCCCTCAGCCCGGTCCCCCGCCGGGGGTCAGGACCCAGGGTCCGTCCGCCACCTGCCACTACGCTGGACGGCACTGCTGGTGCAGGGACCGCGTCCGCCCGTCGTCGGGGCCGGTTCCGATCAATCGCGAACCGATTCCCCGCGCCGTGCGTAGGGAGGGGTGTGACGACCCACGTCCGCCAACGGCCACACGCCTGCGACGTCGATCCGGGGACCATCCGCCGATTCCGCCGGGGCGACCCGGATGCCTTGGCTGAGATCTACCGCCACTACGCCCGAGCGGTCTGGACCGTCATCATGCGGGTGCTGCGCGACCGGATGCTGACCGAGGACGCGACCACCGAGACCTTCGTCCGGGCCTGGCGCAGCGCCGACTCCTTCAACCAGGACCGAGCACTGGCTCCCTGGCTGTTCACGATCGCCCGCCGCACCGCCATCGACGTCCACCGACGCGAGTTCCGGCCTACGCGCGGGGATCACGCGCCCGAGACCGACGTGGCCATCGAGCCGCCGGGCGTGGAGGATGCCTGGATGGCGTGGGAGGTGAGACGGGCCCTGGCCGATCTCCCCGACGACGAGCGAGTGGCCCTGTACCTGTCCCACTTCGAGCAGCTGACGCACGGCGAGATCGCCACACGACTGGAGATCCCGCTGGGAACGGTCAAGTCACGGACGCACCGGGCGCACCGGCGGCTGGCTGAGCGTCTGAGACACCTTCACGACGTCCTGTCCTGACGCCGGAGGGAACGACAAGGACCGGAACCATCCCGCTCCCGGCGACGTCGGACCTGGCATGCGACATCTGGCTGGCCTTCTTGTGACCCTACTGATGATCAGCGCCTGTGCGGCGACGGAGTCGGGGGCAGGCCGGCCGACCAGCGACTCGGGCACAGGAGCGCAACCGACCGTCGCTGAGGAACCAGGTAACACCCGCCCAGATCCGGACTCACAGAGCGCAGCAACGCTAGCGAGAGGGCTCAACCAGGCGGGAATCAGCATGTTCCTGTCCTTGGATTACCAGGATTCGGGAGTCATCTCACCCCTGTCCATCGGCGTGGCCTTCGGCATGGCTGATGTCGGAGCCGGAGAGATGTCCGGGGGTGATCTCGCGAGGCTGTTCGGCTTCGGCCCTGATGCCTCAGGCGGCCTCACCGACGACGCGCAACTGTCAGCCTTCAACACCCTCCTGCAGGACATCACCGCCGACGGGGAAGGCATACTCAACGGGCCGAGCGAGGGGCCGCCGCCCGACCCCGTGGTGGTGATTGCCAATCGGCAGTTCCCCGACGAGTCCTTCGACCCGATCCCCACCTTCAGCGACGCCATCGCCACCTGGTTCGGCGCCCTCGCACAACCGCTCCCCCTACAAGCGGACCCAGACGGGTCACGCCAGGTGATCAACCGCTATGTGGGAGAGCGCACCCGAGACGTGATCCCGGAGCTGCTCCCGCGCGGCGCCATCACCCGGCAGAGCATCCTGGTCCTCGTTAATGCGCTGTACCTCGAGGCGGCGTGGGAGCGCCCCTTCGGTGGCAAGTACGCAACCACCGCTCAGCCGTTCACAGACCTGGCGGGGACCGAGTCGCCGGTACAGCTCATGCACGACGCCGAGGCGTTCGGGCCTGCAGTCGATGGTGGCGACTATGTCGCAGCCGAGGTGCCCTACGCCGGCGGGGAGCTGTCGATGTTGCTGATCGTGCCCGATGACGGCGCGTTCGGCGCGGTCCGGGACCGGCTTGCCGAGGGCCTGCTGGAGGAGATAGACGCCGGTGGCACTCCGCGGGCCATTGATCTGTACCTGCCCGTCTTCTCCACAACAACACCGGTCAACCTGGCGACGATGATCAGCGAGGACCTCGGATTCTCCAACATCTTCTCCGGCGACTACCCGGGCATCGCAGACGGCATCGCGCTCACCGGGGCGATCCACACAGCCGACATCCAGGTAGACGAAGCCGGAACCGTCGCCGCGGCGGCCACGGCGTTGATGTTCGAGGAGTCCGGTCCCCCCGAGCCCGAGATCACGGTCCGGGCAGACCGACCATTCCTGTACGCGGTCAGACATCAGCCCAGTGGGGCGATCCTGTTCTTGGGGCAGCTAACGTCGACGACGGAGTGAGCGCTTCATCGGTCGAGGCCACGTGAGCCAGCTCGGCGACGCCGCCGTTCACCATGAAGCCTCGGCCCGGAGGCAACGGCCCGTTGGCCTTCACGCGCATCCTGAACACGTCACCAGCGTCCGGCTGAGGACGCAGCAACAACCCGGTGCGTCCTGCTGTGAGCCCGCTGCCGCGTGATCTGCTGCGGCGGCGGCAGCAACGGCCAGCTCCCGGGAGAGGGCGCTGGCGTCGGCGTCGCTGTCGTCGATGACCTGCTCCACCGAGGCAGTCAGCGCGCCGCCGCTGAGCACCTCTGGACCCATGGCGGCGCTGACCGGCCCCATGATGGACCGGCTGCGGACGCTGGCGTCGTCCAAGAGTGCGGCGGCGCGCTGGAATTGACCTTCGGTCGGCGTGTGCCGGTGGCGTCGGGTCGGCGGATCAGGAGATGCCGCTGCCGAACAGTGCTTCGGTGTCGCCCAAGTGCCCCAGGAGCACCTGCCCGTACTCGCGAGTCGCCTCCTCGGCCTGGGCCGACGTGGTGTCGAACTGCCGCCCGACTTCCTGCAGTGAGGCGTTGAGGTTGTCGGCGGCGCCGCGGAACTCGGCGTAGGCCTCGGCCATGGCGGCGCGGGTGCGGTCGATGGAGCCGACCAACTCGCCGGTGGCGCCGCGGAAGCGGTCGGAGCTGGCCCCGGTCCACTCGGCCCCGTCGGTTGCCGTGAGGGTGCTGGCGGTGTCCTGGCCCAGTGTGTCGAGGGCGGCGTTCAAGCGCGGCTCGGTGGCCTGGGCCTGGGCCAGCAGCCCCTCGACCTCCTCGATGATGGCTTGGACCTCGGCGCGGGTGCCGGCGACCGACCCGGCCTGGTTGGTGTAGCGGTTGACCTCCTCGCTGACGCTCTCGGTCCCCATGGTGAGCTGTGGCATGACGTTCCCTTCTCCGTGGCGGTTCGTCTGTCGGGTGGGCTCTGACGACCTCGTCTGGGGTACGTCCCGAAGGGCCTATCCGGTTCGTGTGTGGTGTGCGATCGTGGAGTTGTTCGGCCCGGGGCGAGGAAGTCTACGATCGCGCACCCGACCGGGGCGCCGGCCGCTCCTACGGGACCGCTGAGAGGGCCTCATCGGTCAGGTGGTCCGGCACCAGCCGCTCGACGGCGGACTCCGACTCCTCGAAGCCGGGCTCGAGCAGCGTGTCCTCGGTCGCCGCCCCTCGAGCGGCGTCGCTGGTCTGCCCGGTGCAGCGGGCCTCGCTGCGCCACGCTGCCCGCCGCCGCATGGAGGAGGTTGCGGCCCCCTCCGCGGCACCTACGGAGGGGCCGCTCGCCGCCATCCGCGAGGCTGATCCGGTCGTGGCGGCTGCCGAGGACGTTGCGACGGAGACGGCCGTCCAGGCGTGGGAGTCCATCCGACGTCTGGTTGCGGCAACCACCGGAGGACTCGTGCCCTGGGAGCACGGGCCGTTCCGAGCTCGGGTCTCGGTCGAGTTCGGAAACGGGTCACCGGCCCGGCAGCGGGAGCTGGCAACGGCCGACGCGTGTGTGACCGCCCTGCGCCAGGCGATCAGGGGGATGGATGAGGAGGGTCGAGCCCAACTGGCCGAGGTGGTGGCCGAGCAGACGCTGGGGCAGCAGGAGCGTGGTGGACCGATCAGCGTGGAGCCGGCCGCGCTCGCGCTCTCGCGCGCGGGCCAGGTCCACGACCTGGTCGCGGGGGTCCGCCGTGCCCTGGCCGGCCAGCGGGGAGCCTGAGCGCCCCAGCGGAGAGCCTGACCGTCCCATCCGCGAATCCCTCCCCAGGCACGCGCCAACCCTCCCCACGGCGAGGGGGCCACGACACGGCCCCGTGGCCCACTACGCTCGGGCGACCATGACCTCGGCGCCGCACCTCCCGATCACCGGTGAACGAACCGTGCCTGGGGTCGAGGCCGAGAACTACTGGTTCCAGCGTCACGTCATCGCCTACGAGTGGGCCGCCACACGGTGCCGAGACCGGGTCGTCGTCGACGCAGGGTGCGGCGAGGGCTACGGCCTCCCGATCCTGGCCCGACGGGCCGCCTCCGTCACCGGGATCGAGTTGGTCGCACCTGTGGTCGACCACGTCCGCCGGGCCTACCCCGACCAGCCCGTCCTCGAAGCCGACATCTGTGACACCGGGCTCCCCTCGTCCAGCGTCGACATCGTCGTCAACCTGCAGGTCATCGAGCACCTCCCCGACGTCCCGCGATTCCTGGGGGAGGTCAGCCGGATCCTGCGGCCTGGCGGGGAGCTGATCGTCGCCACGCCCAACCGCCTGACCTTCAGCCCGCACGATGACCACGGTGCCGATCCGACCAACGTCTTCCACGTCGAGGAGTTCACGGCCGCAGAACTCATCGATCGCCTGCGGACGCTGGGTGCGTTCACCGTCGAGCAGGTCCTCGGCGTCCATCACGGCGCCCGCCTGCGCGCCCTCGACCGGCTCCTGCGCATCGCGGGTGACGACCGCACGCCCGACACGGCCAGTCCCTTCGTCGACCGGCTCGTGACACCCGTCGAGCAGTGGCCGGCGTGGCTCCACGCCACGGTGCGGCGGATCACCCCACGCAGCTTCGTCCTGCGGCGGACCCACATCGACGCCTCGCTCGACCTGCTCGTCGTGGCCAGGAACGGCTGACCTGGATGCCGGGATCACTCGCCTTCGTGCTGCACAGCCACCTGCCCTGGCTGCGGCAGCACGGCGTCTTCCCCGTCGGGGAGGAGTGGCTGTTCCAATCGTGGTCGGAGTCCTACCTGCCCCTGATCCGAGTGCTCGACGGGTTGGCCGACGACGGCTTCACCGACGTGGTGACGTTGGGGATCACCCCGGTGCTGGCCGAGCAGATGGCCGACCCGTACCTCATGGAGGAGTTCCACGGCTGGCTGGGCCGACGGCAGCTCGACCTGCGCTGGACCATGTCGGCCGCACCAGCCAGCGACAAGGCGACCCTGGGCCCCGTCTGGGAACACCACTGGCAGCGACAGGCGCAGCTGCTCGAGCAGCTGGAGGGCGGACTGCTCGACACGGGTCTGGTGGAGCCGTTCGCGCGTCTGGCCCGGCGGGGTGTCATCCAACTGCTCGGCGGACCGGCGACGCACCCGTACCTGCCGTTGATGACCGACCCGGCGCTCATCCGTGGCCAGATCGCCGACGGTCTGGCCATCACGCAGTCCCTCACCGGGATCCGCCCGACGGGTGTCTGGACACCCGAGTGTGGCTATCGGCCCGCCGGCCGGGTCGCCGATCCGTCGGAGATCCCGCTCCACGTCGCCGACGACGGAACGCCCACGCTGCCGGTCAGCACCACCGACCTGCCAGGGATCGAGGCCTTCTGGGCCGAGGCGGGGGTCTCCCACCTGGTACTGGACGGGCCGACGCTGGCACGGGCAGCCGGCGCACCGCCCACTGACTGGGGGTCCACCGCTCGTGACCTGCCCCGCGTCGGGACACCCATGGACGTGCTGGACCGGCCCGTGCTGATCGGCGACTCCGACGTCGCGGCCTTCGGCCGGAATCTGGCGGTGGCCTACGCCGTGTGGAACCCGACCGGTGGCTACCCCGCCGACGTCTGGTACCGGGACTTCCACGCCATCGACATGGAGGGCGGCTACAAGTCCTGGCGGGTCACCGACACCACGAGCCTGATCAAGGAGCCCTACGACCCTGCTGCCGCGACCGCCCGGGTGGCTGACCACGCCGCCGACTTCATCGGACTGCTCAGCGAGCACATCGCGCCCCGGCCGGACGACACCTGTGTGGTGGCCGCCTACGACACCGAGCTCTTCGGCCACTGGTGGTATGAGGGACCGCAGTGGCTGGATGCCGTGGTCCGCGGGTTGGCGGCGCAGGCCGATGTCGGCACGACCACCCTGGCGTCCTCCCTTCGTCAGCATCCGCCGTCCACATCCCTGGCGCTGCCCGAGTCCTCCTGGGGCTGGGGCAAGGGCCACGCCGCCTGGGTGACGGAGGAGACTCGCTGGATCTGGCGGGAGATCCGGCGGGCGGAGGAGCGCTTCTCCATGCTCCCGGGTGGACCCAGCCGGCGGGCGGCGTGGCGGCAACTGACCTTGCTCCAGGCGTCGGACTGGCCGTTCATGATCGCCCGAGAGCAGTCGGCACAGTACGCCGTCGAGCGCGTGAAGACCCACCTGGCCCGCTTCGAGCAGGCCTGCCGTGGGACGCTGGACCCTGATACGGACCTGGCGGCGGCCCACACACCCCCCGCCTCTCACACACGGCCCGCCTGATGCATCCGGGACTGACGAATTGCGTACAGATCGGCGAGGTGGCTTGCCGTCATGATCGTCGTCGTGCAGGGTTGGCACCGGTCAGATGAGGGTCTGACCGGCCGATGAGATGCGGCCTGCCGCCCGAGCAGGCCATCCGCGACAGACAGGACGTCGTCAGTGTCAGACCAGCCACCTCCACCTCTGGGCGGCCCCGGGGGGTACCAGCAGCCGAACCCGACACAACCCTTCCCCCCGCAAGGCGGCCAACCACCCGGCGGCTACGGCGGCCCACCCCCGG
Source organism: Euzebya tangerina (assembly GCF_003074135.1). NCBI lineage: Bacteria > Bacillati > Actinomycetota > Nitriliruptoria > Euzebyales > Euzebyaceae > Euzebya > Euzebya tangerina. Next base: position 8,061 of record NZ_PPDK01000003.1, read on the forward strand.
GCGGCTACGGCGGCCAACCCCCGGGCGGCTACGGCGGCCCACCCCCCGGCGGCTACGGCGGTCCACCGGGCTACGGCGGACCTCCCCCCGGCGGCTTCGGCGGTCCCCCGAAGAAGAGCAAGGCACCGCTGATCGTCGGGATCATCGCGGGAGTGCTCATCCTCGGCGGTGCCGTCGGTGGGTTCCTGCTGATCAGCGGCGACGATGACGGCGCCGTTGCGATCCAGGCCACGCCCACGACGATCGCACCGCCCTCAGACGAACCGACCGACCCCGCGACACCGGCCGCAACACCAACCCCCGCGACATCGGACGGACCGGGCAGCGAGACACCGGCCACCGGCGGTCCCGACCCGGCCGGAACCATGCCGGCGGCCCCACCGGAGCCCGGTGGTGGCGCTGACTCGTCACCACCTCCTCCACCTCCACTACCGCCACCTCCTCCCCCACCACCGCCACCGCCACCGCCGCCACCCCCTGGGGGCGGCCAGTCCATGGCGATGAACGAGGCGGCGACCGGTGAGATCGCAGCCGGCGGCGACACCGTCGACTTCTTCTTCGACGGCGAGTCGGGCCAGGAGATCCTGCTGACCATGATCGGCCTGGACGGTCTGGACCCGGTCCTGACGCTGTTCGCTCCGGATGGCTCAGAACTCGCCCGCAACGACGACGCCCGCAACGACGCGCTGCCGTCCGTTCGAGATGCCCAGATCATGAGCGCCCTCCCCACGACCGGTGAGTACCGGGTCGAGGCGGCCGGCTTCTCGACCAGCACCGGCCCATTCGAGATCACGCTCGAGTTCCCCTCGGTGCTGACTGCGACGGATGAGATCACCGAGTCCGTGCAGGAGATCGCCTATGACTACGTCGGCACCGCCGGACAACAGATCGTCATCAACGTCCGCAGCGTGGACGACATGATGGACCCGATCGTCTTCATCGAGGACGACGCGGGGAACGAGATCGCCCGTGACGATGACGGCGGAGATGGACTCGACTCGCTGCTCGAGTTCACCATCCCGGCCGACGGCACCTACACCGTGGTGGTGACCTCCTTCGGGACCCGGTACGGCCGGTACTCGATCAGCCTGGCGGAACTGTAGGTCGAGGCCGTCCGTTCGGGCGGGTGTGACCATCTCCTCACTCCATCGTGCTCGCCACCTCGTCCCCCTGCTGATGGCCCTCGCCCTCGTCGTCGCCGCTTGCGGCACCGCGGATGGTGAGGGCGAGGCCGAGCAAGCCGGCGTCCCAGCTGAGGACGATGGGTCGACGGGCGGCGAGACCGCGGCTGACGAGGCGACTCCGCAGCCGGATGGACTGCCCCCGGCCGAGCCGTTCTTCTGGGAGCCTGACGGGAACCCGGATGCGCCGTCGCTCATCAGTCTGGACGAGATCATCCCCGGCGGACCTCCACCGGATGGCATCCCGCCGATCGACCAGCCGCAGTACACCAGCATCGCCGAGGCCGATGAGTGGTTGGAAGATCAGGAACCCGTCCTCGTCCTCGAGATCGACGGGACCGCTCGCGCCTATCCCATCCAGATCCTGACCTTCCACGAGATCGTCAACGACGTGCTGGCCGGTCAACCCGTCCTGGTGACGTACTGCCCGCTGTGCAACTCCGGGTTGGCCTTCGACCCGACGATCCGAGGCGAGACCCTCGACTTCGGCACCTCCGGCCGGCTCTTCCAGTCCAACCTGATCATGTACGACCGCCAGACCCAATCGCTGTGGTCCCAGTTCACCGGTCAGGCCGTCACCGGACCACTGATCGAGGAGGAGTTGGAGCGGCTCCCCCTCGGCCTCGTCGCGTGGCAGGACTTCATCGCGGCACATCCCGACGGAGATGTGTTGAGCCGCGACACGGGCCACTCACGTGACTACGGGACCAACCCGTACGTCGGGTATGACAGCTCCGCCGACCCGTTCCTGTTCTCCGGTCCCACCGACGACACGCTGCCCCAGATGGCCCGGGTCGTCGCCACCGGAGGCGCGGAGGACCCCACGGCTGTGCCACTGGACGCACTCCGCTCCGAGCTGGCCATCAACACCGACATCGCCGGTCAACCAGTGGTGGCGTGGTGGACACCGGGAACGAGCAGCGCGCTCGACAGTCGGGCCATCGCCGAGGGCACCGATGTCGGAGCCACCGGTGTGTTCGTCCGCGTCGTGGACGGCCGGACGCTCACGTTCGAACCAGGTGACGATCAGGACTTCACCGACGTCGAGACGGGCTCGACCTGGAACGTGCTGGGTCAGGCGACGAGCGGCAGCCTCGCCGGGTCACAACTCACGCGCCTGCCCAGCGACGACACCTTCTGGTTCGTGCAGTTCGCGTTCCGCCCCGAGACGCGGCTCGTCACCCGGTGAGCTACTCCTCCTCGTCGGACCCCCGTTGCCGCAGTTGATCCTCCGCCCAGCCCTTCAGCAACCGTGAGGGACTGGCATCGGCGACCACCTCACCGATGTCCGCCACCTTCCGATACAGCCACAGCAACGGGTAGGCCCACTCGTCGGCCTCGGACTCCGTCTGACGTCCAACCGAGGCGACCCAGCGGCCGGCCGGCGTGTCAGGCTGCGCCTCCTCCGGGCCTCGCACGGGCACGTCGACGCGGAACACAGTGGAGCCCTCAGGCTGGATCTCACCGTCCAGCTGGCGGAAGATCTCCAGCATGGTCCGGTTCTCCGCCAGGACGTAGTTGCGGAACGTGCGGATGCCGCGCGCGTGGGCCAACTGCTCCAACATGCCGATCAGCGCGGTCCCGATACCACGTCCCTGGTACTCGTCGATGACGGTGATCGCAGCCTCGGCGATCGTCGGGTCCTCCTCCAGGCGGATGTAGCGAGCCACGCCGACCCCCGGCTCATCCGGCGCGTCGGGGTCCAGCGCGACCAGCGCCTCGTGGTCGTGGTGGTCGATGTTCAGCAGATAGTCGAGCGTCGCCTCTGACAGCGTCTTGACGGGGCTGTGGAACCGCATGTAGCGGGAGCGCTCCGACAGCCGACTCCAGCCGTCCAGCAGTTGGGCACGATCATCCTCACGGATCGGACGCACCCAGATCCGTTGGTCGCCCTTCGCGGTGAGCTCGGTGACGTCCTTCGGAGTCCGTCGCTTCACGTCATGCTGCGGCCGCTGTCCCGCGGCGGCGGTAGCCGACCACGAGGACGGTACCGATCAGCAGCAGCGTGGCTGCGACCATGGCGATCGTCGCGGAGTCGATACCCGTCGTGGCCAACCCGCTGTCACCCGGCTGCGGCGATCCAGTGTCGCCACCAGCCGCACCGTCATCGCCACCAGCCGCACCGTCACCGTCATCGTCACCGTCGACGTCGCCACCGGTGTCGTTGTCGTCGGTGCCATCGAGCACGTCGATCAGGCCGTCTCCGTCGCTGTCCGGCTGCTCGGTGTCCGGTACGCCGTTGCCGTCCGCGTCAGGGTCCTGGGCGTTGGGGATGCCGTCGCCGTCCGCATCGTCGTCCTCGGTGTCCGGGATGCCGTCACCATCGATGTCGCCGGGAACGCCCACGGGCGGTGGGTACTGCGCGCTGGCCGGCACGGCCATCAGCACCGCAAGAGCAGCGACGGCGACGACGAGCAGGAGCTTCTTCATGATCGGATCCAGTCTGGCTGGTCTGGCGCTGGCTGCCACTCGCACACCTCAGGTGTGTGGGCACAGGACAACCCGTATGAGCCTACCGAATAGCTCGGAGGTGTCGGGGGAAGGTCCACCACGGTACAGGCTCTGCGGATCGCACCACAAGAGGCACTGCGCTGATGGACGGGCGAGCAGACTCAGACGTCCAGCGGATCGCCGGGAATGGGATGTCCGGCACGTTGGAGGGCCAACCCCTCCTCCACGGTCATGCCGGCAGGCAGCCGGGAGCGGATCACCCGGGCTGGTGTGCCGACCACGATCGAGAAGGGTGGGATCGGCCCCTTGACCAGCGCCTGACTGGCGATGACCGACCCGGAGCCGACGTCGGCGCCCCGGAGGATCGATGCCTTCTCACCGACCCAGACATCGGCGCCGATGCGGACGGGGGTCTTGACCAGGCCCTGGGACTTGATGGGGATGTCCAGCCGCTCGTAGACGTGGTCGAAGTCGCAGACGTAGATCCAGTCACCCAGCAGCGCGTTGGTCCCGATCTCGATGTCGAGGTAGGTGTTGATGACGTTGTCGCGTCCCATGACGACCTTCGGCCCCAGGCGGAGGTTGCCCTCGTGGGCCCGCAGCTTGTTGGTGTTGCCGATCCAGCACCAGGGGCCCAGCTCCAGGTTCCCGTGGCCGCGGCGGGCCTTCAACTCGACCCCACGGCCGAAGAAGACCATGCCGGGCATGACGACGTGGGGGTTTCGGGCGCGTTGCCACAGATAGCGGGCGTACAGCGCCAGGTACTCGGGGGTGTACATGCGTCGGGCCCGGGCGAACTCGATGGTGCGACGGATGCCCCACCGCTGCGGTCGTGGCAGGGCCGGGACGACCGCTCCCGGCACCTGGTGGTCCGCACCGAGCAGGGCAGCTCGCTGGGTCACGGCCCGGGCCACGTCGCGCTTGGCGGCCACCTCGGCGTGAGCCCGGGCGGCCTCCTGCACGGTAGCCAGTACCTGCTCTGGTGTCGTGTCGGGCGGTGTGCTCATCGGGCCTGTCTGGTCGGTTGTGCAGGTCGGCGCTAGCGGAGCGGACGAACCGCGGTGAGGATCGCGTTGTAGAAGATGTCCTTCGGCAGCAGGCGGGTCAGGACGGCGTTGTCCAGCCAGAACAGCGACTTCCAGATCCGGTAGGCGACCAGGCGGTAGCCATCGGGCACGATCCCCTCGGCCAGCATGGCCTCAGCCGTCCGGGTGACCCAACCGAACCAGTTGGCCGTCAACTCCTCCGTGAAGGTCTCGACCTCCGTGAAGTTGCAGCCGAGAGCCAACCGCTCGAGCTCGACCGGGGTGAAGATGTGGAGGTCGACGTGGGCCTCGAGCGCCGCCGCCTCGGCGTCCTCGGGGGCGTGGTGCGCGGTGGCCAGGACCCGCTCGCGCCCCAACGTGGCCGCGGCCGCCTTGATCCCGAGGCGCGTGAGGCGCTTGAAGTGGCTCGCGATCGCATCACCCAGGAGCGTCGGCTCGCCGGCGATGATCAGCCGACCGCCGGGCTTGAGGACCCGGTGGAACTCGCTGAAGGCCGTCTCGAGGTCAGGGACGTGATGGATGAACGCGTGGCCCATGACCAGGTCGAAGGAGTTGTCCGGGAACGGGAGCGACTCGGCTTCGCAGGCCTCCCCGATGACGTCGATGCCCAGCCGGCGGCCGTTGGCGACGCAGGTCTTGACCATCTGCTCGGAGATGTCGGTTGCGAATGCTTGGCCGATGTAGCCGGCCTGGGCGACGTTGAGCAGGAAGAAGCCGGTGCCCGCGCCAACCTCGAGCACCATCTCGAAGTGTCGTGGCGTACCGCCCAGCGCCTTCGCAAATCGGCCCACCGCGTACTCGACGCAGCGGTCGTCGTAGCTGATCGACCACTTCTCGTCGTAGGAATCGGCCTCCCAGTCGTGGTAGACGATGTTGGCCAGCTTCGGGTCGAGTGGCTCGCGGTCCTGCGGGATGACGTGGGCGGACATGGATTCGGCTCCTGCGGTGGGGTGTGGTGCGGCGTGATGGCCGGTGCAGCTGGGGTGGCCCTACTGCTGGGTGGACGTCACTGCTGGGTGGACGTCACTGCTGGGTGAACGTCGCCGTCCCCTTCTCGATGAAGGCGTCCATCCCGATCTTCTGATCCTCGGTGGCGAAGCAGGAGGCGAAGAGCTCGGTCTCCAGGCGCAAGGCGGCAGAGAGGTCCAGGGCGTACCCCTCGTCGATGGCCTTCTTGGCCAGGCGGAGGGCGAAGGGCCCGGCGGCGTACCGGCGGGCAGCCTCGATGGCTCGGTCGTACACCTCATCGGCGGGGTAGACCCGGTCGACCAGGCCCAGCTCGGCGCAGGTCTGGGCGTCGTACATCTCGCCGCCGTAGACCCACTCCTTGGCTGCGGACAGGCCGATGAGTCGCGTGAGCCGCTGGGTGCCGCCAGCGCCAGGTATCAGCCCCAGATTGATCTCGGGCTGCCCGAACTTCGCGTTATCGGCGGCGTAGCGGAAGTCGGCCGTCATGGCCAGCTCACACCCGCCGCCAAGGGCATAGCCGTTGACCGCGGCGATGGTGACCTTGGGGATGCTCGACAGGATCTCGAAGGCGTCCTGCAGCTTGCGGGCCTGGGAGATCGCGACCTGGTAGCTCATCTGCCGCATCGCCTTGATGTCGGCCCCCGCCGCGAACACCTTCGGACCGCCCCAGATCACAACCGCCTTGACGGCGTCGTCGTCGGTGACCTGCGTCCCGGCCTGGGCGAACTCGTCCCAGGCCTCGAAGTTGAGGGCGTTGACCGGCGGACGGTCGAGGCGGATGGTGGCGACGCCGTGGTCGTCGGTCGTGACGGAAACGAACTCACCCATGGTCGACTCCTCGAGATCTGGTGGGTGGGACCCTGCTGGTTGGGGGTGCAGTGTAGGACGACGGCCCAGCCAGCCGATCCCGCGGTGGTTGGGGCAGACGCGCCCGCGTGCAAGCATGGCCCCTGGACGGCAGTGGTGGACGATCCCGAGGAACCGTGGAGCAGCTCAGCCAGGACTCATCGGCGCAGCACGACAACCCGCTGTCCCGCAGCCGTTCCCTCCTGCTCGGCGTGGTGGCCGGGGTCCTCGCCGGGCTCTTCGGCGTGGGTGGGGGCGTCATCCTGGTGCCCGGCCTGGTCTGGCTGGCACGGCTGCCCCAACACCAGGCCCATGCGACCAGCCTGGCCGCGATCATCGTCACCGCGCCCGCTGCGCTCGCCCCGTTCGCCGCCGAGGGGGACGTGGCCTGGCCGGCAGCGGCCGCGCTGGCAGCCGGCGCGGTCCTCGGAGCCGTGGGAGGTGCCGGTGTGATGAGCCGGATCCCCGCCGGGACGCTCCGCCGGATCTTCGGCGGGTTCATGCTCCTGGTCGCCGCGCGACTGGTGGCGTCGGCCTCGGGAACCGGCGCGGCAGAGGAGGCCGCGCTGGCGGTGACCACGGGGGCCATCGTCGGTCTCGCGGTCACCGGGCTGGTCACCGGCCTGCTGAGTGCGCTGATGGGTGTGGGGGGCGGCATCGTGATGGTGCCGGCAATGGTGATCGGCTTCGGCTTCGATCAGCACCTGGCCCAGGGCACCTCCCTGGCCGTCATCGTGCCGACCGCCGTGATCGGGGCGTGGCGCCACACCCGTCGTGGCTACACCCGGTGGTCCATCGGCCTCCTGGTCGGCGCCGGAGGGGTCCTCGGCGGGTTGGCCGGCGCCGGCCTGGCACAGCTGCTCCCGGCGCGGGAGTTGCAGATCGCCTTCGCCGGCCTGCTGGTCGTCTCGGGAGTGCGCCTGATCCGCAAGCGGCCAGCTGCCGCGGGGGTTGCCCGTGAGTGACCTGGCCCCCGGCGCACGAATCGGCCCGTACGTGATCCGCAGCGTGGCCGGCCGCGGTGCGGTCGGCGTGGTCTACGCCGCCGATCACGAACAGCTCGACCGGCGCGTCGCGATCAAGACGCTGAACTCGCAGCTGGTCGGCGAGGAGACCTACCGGGCGCGCTTCCTCCGCGAGGCCGAGGGTGCCGCCCGCTTCGACCACCCCAACATCATCAACGTCTTCGACGCCGGTGAGCACGAGGGCGCCCCGTACCTGGTGATGACGTACGTGACCGGACCCGACCTCGAGCAGGTCCTCTTCGACCGTGGCGGCAAGCTGGAGCCGGCCGAGACCGTGCTGATCTGTGCGGCCATCGCGGCGGCGCTCGACGCTGCCGGCGCGGTCGGCCTGGCCCATCGCGATGTCAAGCCGGCGAACATCATGTTGGAGGGCTGGGAGCCCGAGCGGTACGGCGGCCGACGACGGCGCCCGCACGTGTACCTGACCGACTTCGGGCTGCTCAAGTCCTCGGCGCAGGCGACGCTGACCAAGACCGGCCAGTTCGTGGGCACCCTGCTGTACATGTCGCCGGAGCAGATCAACTCCGCGGCCGTCCCGGCGAGTGACCAGTACTCGTTGGCCTGTGTCATGTGGGAGTGCCTGACCGGCGACTACGCGTTCCGGCCGACCGGGAACTCGGTGCTGTCGCTGATCAAGGCCCACCTGACCGCGGATCCGCCCTCCATCTCACAACAGTCCGGCGGGATGTTGCCTGCGGCAGCCGACGCCGTGTTCCGGCGGGCACTGGCGAAGGACCCGTCGGAGCGCTTTGCGACCTGTACGGAGTTCGTGGACCACGCGACGCGGGCCCTGGGGCTTGGCGCGAGCGCGCCGCGCGTGGAGCCTGCTCCGCCGCTCGCGGCCGTCAACACGACGGCTGAGCTCGAGCGACGGCACCAGGATGACGATCGGGCCAGGCGCGATGGGGTCAGGCGCGATGGGTCGGTGACCCCTCCATCGCTGGCGGACCTCCCCCCGGTGCCGCTGGGTGACCTTCCACAGTCCGCGCCGGCAGACCTTCCTCCGGTCCCGCTGGGTGCCGATCCGGTGTCGCCGGGGCAGCCGTACCCCTCGACGACCGATCCTGTCGCGGGAGCCGGAGATGCTGGTGCCGCCAGGTCAGGCCCCGTGGCCCCTCAGGAGCACGCCGGTCAACTGCCGCCGACCAACGTCCCGGCCCCCTCCCCCGGAGCTGACCGGCAGGTGAGGCGGATCGTGCTCGCGGTCCTCGTGGTGCTGGTGGTGGTGGCGCTGGCCGCCCTCGGCCTCTGGCTTCGATAGCGGCGCGCCTACAGCCCTGGGAGCGGTGCCGTCCGAGGCCGTCGACTCTCGGTACACCGCGGCCGGGCCTCCCACTCTCGGTGCACGCCGGGCAGCGCTGGCCGCGACCATGTGCTGAGAGTCGGCTCCCACCTGGCCAGGTACAACTCTCGGCACACTCGTCTTCACGGTTAGGCCGAGATCGTGTACCGAGAGTCGTTCGGGATCACGACGGCGTCTACTGAGAGTCGGCCGGACCCTGACGGCGTGTACCGAGAGTCGTTCGGGACCCTGGATCAGCCGCCGTCGCGCCGGATCCGCAGCGCCCACCAGATCAGCGGGAGCTGGAGGGGGAGGCGCAGGATCGCCGCCGTCCGAGATCCCAACCAGCCGTCGACCGGTAGGCCACCCGACAGCACGGTGTCGATGTTGGCCGGGAAGACCGCGATCAGCGTCGCCGCAGTGAGGGTCCCCCCGAACCGACGGGTCCTGCGGTTCAGCAACAGACCAGCACAGAGGACCTCGACCACGCCCGAGCCGTACGTCAGCGGGCGGTGCAGCTCCTCCGGGATGGCTCGTGGCATGACCATGTCGTAGGCCGCCGGAGCCAGGAAGTGGGTGATGCCGGCTCCGCCCATCAGCGCGGCCAGGCCGAGAACCCGCCACGAGGGTCGGGGACGCCCGGAGGGTGGTGGACCTGCATCGCCTGTGGTTCGACCGCGGCGGGGCTGGAGTCCGCCTGACTGCTGGGCCGTCTTGCCTCCACTCGCGGTCAATTCGCCTCCCCCGTTGTCGGGCTTCTCGGTGCTGCTGCGGCCCAGTGGGCCATCCTGCCTCCGCCTCGCGGCCGATCTGGGTTCGCCGGAGGCAGTTTGACCACACCAGGCCGACTGACCACACCAAGCCGACTGACCACACCAGGCCGACTGACCACACCAAGCCGACAGACCACGCCAGGCCGACTGACCACGGCAGGCCGACTGACCGCGCCAGGCCGACTGACCACACCAGGCCGACTGACCACGGCAGGCCGAGGGGGCGCATTCACGATGACCCGGCGATCTGCGTGCCGATGGCGTCCTCGGGGCGGCCGACCACACGCGCCAGCAGCGACCGAACCTCGGGGTCGAGCAGCCGATCAGCGTGCGGCGCCGGCGACCCCGCCCCCACGTTGGGCAGGCCCTCCGCCTCGCTACCAGCCGCCCCGCCCTCCACGACCGACGTGGCGTACACCGACAGATCACGGGTCCGCACCTGATCAGGCCCGGCCAGCGGCACCACGACGTGCAGGGAGGTGTCGACGTCACGCTCCGCGTCAGCCATCACCGCGGTGGCGGCAACAGCGCCCGCCGGAATCGGCCAGTGCTCGCCCTCCTCGGGCAGGGTCCCCTCCGCGGTGCCGGCCAGTGCCCTGGTCAGCCGATCCGCGGGGTCGACGGTGAGGGCCGCCCGCAGGATGACGCTCTCCAGTGGGGCATCGGCGGCCATGTCCTCGGCCTCGGCCAGCGCCTCCAGCCACGGGTGGCCAGCCGGGTCGGTCACGGCCAGGTCGCTCAGCAGCACCAGCCGCTTGCAGCCGGCGCCGATCGCCGCGCCGACGACCGTCGCGGTCTGTTCGACGTAGGTGTCCGGGTCGTCCCCCGGCCGACCCAGCAGGTGCAGGACCGTGTGGACCTGCTCGAGCGCCGTCTCGACGTGCGCCTCATCGTCCAAGAACCCGTGGGCCACCTTGCAGCGCGACGCCCGCAGGTCCTCGCGGAGCTCATGGACCCGAGCCTGCTCGGCCGGGCCGGCCTCGGGAGCCGCTGCCTGGATGAACACACGGACCTCACCGCCACCGGCCAGCAACTGGTCGACAGCCCGTCGGCCGACGACGTCCTCGACCCCCGTGACCATGACCGGCATGGCCGACAGTGTGCCAGCGCTTGCACGCCTCAACTGGCGTAGCGCAGCTGGGCAAGCTAGAACGTGCGGAGGACAAACTGACTGGAGTCATGTTGCGCACGGCCGCGAAGCCGGCCAGCCACCGCACCACTCCCCCCACCCTGAGGACTGCCGATGGACCTAACCCCGACACCCGAACAGGTCACCTTCAGAGAAGAGGTCCGAGAGTGGCTCGAGGCCAACGTGCCCACCGACCTGCCGCCCCTGGAATCCAAGGAGGAGCTGCCGCTCTACCAAGCATGGGAGCGGAAGCTGTACGAGGCCGGCTACGCCGCGATCTCCTGGCCGAAGGAGTTCGGCGGGCGCGACGCCGACCTGATGACCCAGGCCATCTTCGCCGAGGAGTACGCCCGCGCCGGCGCCCCCACGCGCATCAACGTCCTCGGTCTGGGACTTGCCGGCCCAACGCTCATGGCGCGCGGAACGCAGGAGCAGCAGGCCCAGTGGTTGCCCGGCATCCTCTCCTGCGACGACATCTGGTGCCAGGGGTTCAGCGAGCCGGACGCCGGCTCCGACCTCGCCGCCATCCGCACCACGGCGGTGCTCGAGGACGACACCTACATCATCAACGGCCAGAAGATCTGGACCTCGCAGGGTCGCTACGCCGACTGGATGTTCGCGCTCGTGCGGACCAACCCCGACGTGCCCAAGCACAAGGGGATCACGTTCATCATGATCGACATGGCCTCCCCGGGCATCGAGGTCCGCAACATCGTCCAGATCAACAACGACGCCGGGTTCGCCGAGGTGTTCTTCGACGATGTCCGGGTCCCGGCCGCCAACGTCGTGGGAGGAGTGGACGACGGCTGGTCGGTCGCGATGACCACGCTGTCGTTCGAGCGGGGCACCGGCCTCGGCTCACACGTCCGGTTCCAGAGGAACCTGGACGATCTGGCCACGCTCGTGAAGGCGCGCGGCGTCGCCGACGACCCGCGGGTGCGCGACAAGGTTGCCGAGCTGCACATCCGCAACCAGGTCTTCCGCCACAACGGGGCCCGCACGCTCACCTCCCTGACCAACGGGAACGAACTCGGCCCCGAGGCCAGCCTCAACAAGCTGTTCTGGTCGACCATGGAACGCGACATCTTCGAGACCGGCATGGACGTCCTCGGCCCGTACGCCGAGCTGGAGGACCCGGGTCTGGACGGCGTCGACGCCAAGGCCTGGCACAAGACCTACTGGTACTCGCGGGCCGCCTGCATCTACGCGGGGACCAGCCAGATCCAGAAGAACATCATCTCCGAACGAGTCCTGGGGCTCCCCAAAGAGCCCAAGATGGCTGCGAAGTAGAGGAATCAGACCATGTACTTCGACTTCACCGATGACGCCAAGGACCTCGCCGCCGGCGCGCGGGAGTTCCTGACCGGCGAGTACTCCCCCTCCTACGTCCGCAGCGTGTGGGACTCCGACGAACCTCGCGATCCGGCCAAGTGGCAGCAGCTGGCCGAGACGGGCTTCGTCGGCGTCGCCATCGCAGAGGAGCACGGCGGCCTGGGCATGGGCGATGTGGAGATGGCCCTGCTGCTCGAGGAGGCCGGCCGGGCCAACCTGACCGAGCCGCTCCTCGAGACAGCCGCCGTCGCCGCACCGACCCTGGCCGACTACGCGCCGGAGGCGATGCAGAAGGAGTGGCTGCCGCTGGTCGCCGCTGGGGAGGCCATCATCGCCGTCAAGCTGGGCGACGCCCCGGCCGTGGCCGACGCCGATGTCGCGGCTGCCCTGCTGGTCGAGACCGACGGTGCCCTGCACCTGGTCCCGGCGGACGGCGTGAGCGCCAAACCGACGGGCTCGATCGACCTCTCCCGGCGCATGTTCACGGTGGAGGTCACCACCGGCCCCGACACGCTGGTGACCGACGACGCCGACGCCATCGCCCGCACCTTCGACCGTGGCGCCGTGGCGACGGCCGCGTGGCTGAACGGCATCGGGCAGCAGGTCCTCGAGATGAGCGTGGCCTACGTCAAGGAGCGCGAGCAGTTCGGCCGGCCGGTCGGGTCCTTCCAGGCGGTCAAGCACCTGTTGGCCGAGACCGTCCTGGACGTCGAGACCTCACGGGCCGCGACCTGGTACGCCGCCTACGCGGTGCAGCACGATCTGGAGGATCGGGTCGAGGCGGCGAGTGTCGCCAAGGCCTTCGCCTCAGACGCCGAGCGGCTGGCCAACACCAACTCGCTGCAGGCTCACGGCGGGATCGGCTTCACCTGGGAGCACGACCTGCACCTGTGGCTGAAGCGCGGCAAGGCGCTGGAGGGCGCGTTCGGGACCGCGTCGTTCCACCGCGAGCGGGTCGCCCAGATCATCCTCGACTGAGGACTCGGTCGCCCTCCCCGGGCATGCCCTGCACTCAATCCACTCCTCAGTGACGAGTACACCGCCGGCGCAGCGGAGGACGTCACGTGTCCCGCACCGCCGCACCACCACCCTGGCTACGGTGTGCGGGTGCTGACCCTGTTCCACGACCCGACGGACCCGGCCTCCGCCGTGGCCGTGGCCCGCTGCACCCGCTTGGCGGAGGAGGGGGTCCCCATCGAGTTCGAGGGGTTCGACGCCCTCGGGCTGGACCTCGCCATGCCCGTCGACCTGGGGATGCTTGCGCTGATCGGCCGACTGCAGGAGGAGGCCGCGGCCGAGGGCATCGTGCTCAACCGGCCCTCGGGACGTCCACCGAGCGCGCTGGCCCACGTGCTCATGCACCGGACCGAGGGCACCCCGGTCGCTCACCCGGTCCGGCACGCCGTGTACCAGGCCTACTGGGAGGACGATGCCGACATCGGCGACGCCGCCGTCCTGACCGAGGTGGCCGCCGCTGCGGGTGCGAACCCCGACACCGTTGCCGACCTGCTGGCCGACCGTGTGGCCCTGGCGTCCCGTCGTCGAGAGATGGGAACCCACCGGCGAGAGGGGGTCGGCGGGGTTCCCGTCGTCCTGGCCAGCCGGACCCTCATCCCCGGCCTGCTGGACGAGCAAGCCATACGGGACCTGGCCGCCGCCGTCTGAGTCGGATCGAACCGCACACCTGTCGCGGAGCGTCGAACGGCCACGGGGCAAGGGAGCCCCGGTACGTCACACTGGCCTGATGCAACGTATTGCCGGCCGCTACGAGCTCCTTCGCCTGCTCGGCGAGGGAGGGATGGCGCAGGTGCACCTGGCCCGGGACCAGGTGCTCGACCGCCAGGTGGCCCTCAAGCTGCTCCGCAGCGACATCGGACAGGACGAGGTCCTGCGCGAGCGGTTCCTCCGCGAGGCCAAGCTGGCCGCCCGCCTGACCCACGAGAACATCGTCCGCGTCTACGACACCGGCATCGACGAGGACGTGCCGTGGATGGCGATGGAACTGGTCGAGGGGCGCTCCCTGCGTGACGAGATGACCGACTCCGGTCAGATGCCCGTCGGACGATCCTTGGAGCTGGTCGAGCAGGTCCTCGCCGGCCTGGGTGCCGCCCACGAGGCTGGCATCGTCCACCGGGACATCAAGCCCTCCAACGTCTTGGTCAACGGTCGGGCGCAGCTCAGCGACTTCGGGATCGCCAAGAGCCTGCAGGGCGGTGGCGACCTGACCCAGACCAACCAGTTCCTGGGAACCCCCAAGTACACCGCACCCGAGGTCGCAACGGGCTTCCCGGCCACACCCCAATCCGATCTGTACTCCACCGCCGTGGTGCTGTGGGAGATGCTGGCCGGCGCCCCGCCGTTCGAGCACGACAACGCGCTGGCCCTGGCGATGATGCACCAGACCGACGATCTGCCCGCCCTGGGCGAGCGCCGCCCCGACCTGCCTGCCGCCCTGATCGCCGCGATCGAAGCCGGACTGGCCAAGGAGCCGACCGACCGACCCGACCACGCCGCAGGGTTCACCGCGCTGCTCAAGGCCGGCCTGTCCGGCGACACCGTCGCGCTGGCTGCCGCCACCGCACCGACGGCCGCCCTGCCCCGGGTGTCGATCGTCGACCCGGACGTGCCGCCCACCGTCGACCCGGATCAGGCCACCGTGGCGATGCCGCAGCCGCAGCAGACGGCGGCGCCCGGTGCGGGTGGCAGCAACCCTCCCCCGAGGTCGGGGGACCGGCCGAGCGCCGCGCAGCGGCCACCCCGCCGCCGGAACGCCCCCGGTCTCATCCTGCTGGTGGTCCTGCTCATCGCAGCCGCGGCGGTCGCCTACACCACCCTGGTCGACACCGGCACCGAGCCGGACGTGCCGGCCACACCGACGGCCACACCGACGGTCTCCCCGACAGCCACACCCACGTCCGAGCCGCCCACCGACGCGGCTCCCGCCGCACCAGCACCAACCACCGACGCGACGGCGGAGCCCGACCCCGTCCAGCCAGTTCCCACAGCCACCCAGCCGCAGCCGACCGGCGAGCCGGCCCCGACGCAGCCGGCCGAGCCAGCGCCCGACCCCCAACCCACCGTGGAGCCCACCTCCCCCGCGACCCCCGAGCCGCTGGAGCCACCGGAGCCGACCCCCGAACCGCTGTCCTCGCCTGCCTGAGCCCACCTGACGGGCTGATGACCGCTCGGAGTACGGTGGGACGGCCCAGCCACCCACCGTCCTGCCGCCCTTGGAGGCCACATGTCCAGCACCGACACGTCCCGCGTAGCTGAGGGGCAGACCTTCCAGTCCCTCAATCCCGCGACCGACGAGCCGCTGGCGACCTACCCGGTTCACACCGCTGCAGACGTGGAGAACGCCGTGATCCGGGCGCGGGCGGCCGCCTCGTGGTGGCGGGACCTCGGCTTCGACGGACGCAAGCACCGGCTCCTGGCGTACAAGGGCCTGATCGCCCGCAAGTCCGACGAGCTGGTCCAGCTGATCCACGTCGAGAACGGCAAGCCGCTGGACGATGCCTTCATCGAGATCCTGCTGTGCGTGGATCACCTCGACTGGGCCGCACGGAATGCCCAGCGCATCATGAAGCCACGACGGGTCTCGATGCCGCCGCTGACCAAGGACCACGCCGGCTACCTGCAGTACGACCCCATGGGGGTCGTGGGGGTGATCGGGCCGTGGAACTACCCGGTGCACACGCCGATGGGCTCGATCTCCTACGCCCTCGCGGCCGGGAACGCCGTCGTCTTCAAGCCGTCGGAGTACACGCCCGGCATCGGCACCCGCATGGTCGAGCTCTTCGCCGAGGTCGTCGACGAGGAGCCCGTGCTCCAGCTCATCACCGGCTTCGGTGAGACGGGTGCGGCCTTGTGCTCGAGCCCTGGCATCGACGTCCTGGCCTTCACCGGCTCGGCTGCAACGGGCCGCAAGGTCATGACCGCGTGCGCGCAGAACCTCACCAAGGTCGTGATGGAGTGCGGCGGCAAGGACGCGCTGCTGGTCGACAGCGACGCCGACATCCGAGCCGCGGCCGAGGCGACGCTGTGGGCCGGCTGTGCCAACGCCGGCCAGACCTGTGCCGGCGTGGAACGGGTCTACATCCACGACCAGGTCTACGACGAGTTCGTGGCGGAGATAACCCGACAGGCCGAGGGGGTCCGGGCCGGCCAGGACGCCGAGGCCGACTACGGCCCCATCACCATGCCGTCCCAGATCGAGATCATCGCCTCGCACCTCCGGGAGGCGCTCGATCGTGGTGCCCACGCCATCGTGGGCGGCCTCGACTCGATCCGAGGGGCCTTCGTCGACCCGATCGTCCTCACCGACGTGCCGGCGGATGCCGCGATCATGACCGAGGAGACCTTCGGCCCGGTCGTCCCACTGGTCCGGGTGCCGGACATGGACGAGGCAGTCCGGCTGGCCAACGCCTCGCCCTACGGCCTGGGCAACACCGTCTTCTCCCGGCGACGTGGTCTGGCCCTGGCACGAGCCCTGAACAGCGGCATGGTCAGCGTGAACAGCGTCCTGCGCTTCGCCTCGGTCCCGGCACTTCCCTTCGGCGGGCGGGGCGAGTCGGGCTTCGGCCGGATCCACGGCGAGGACGGCTTCAAGGAGTTCGTCCAGGCCCGGGCCATCACCCGGAAGCGGCTGGGCTTCGCGCCGGAGTTCGCGAGCTTCGCCCGGCCGGACTGGCTGTTCACGGTCGCCGACCAACTGCTCAAGGTGACCCACGGCCGCCATCGGCTCTAGCGGCACCGGGGCCCTTGCCCGACCGGTCAGGGCCGCCCCGGGTTTCCAGCGTAGGTCCGCCATACGATCTTGCGGGTGGAGGGACGTCGCGCTCGGTGGGTCGTTGTGGCCTTGGCGACGGTCCTCGGGCTGGGCCACCTCCTGGCCACCCCGTCGATGTGGCCGGTCGATGAGACCGCACACATCGCCTACGCCGAGTCGCTGGTGCGGACCGGTACACCGCCACACATCGACGACCCCCTCCCCCAGGGAGTTGACGCCCGGGCGATCCCCGGCCTGACGGAACGGCTCCGCTGGGAGCAGGACCAGAACCGGGACGGCCGGCAGGACATCTGGCTCTCCAACCATCCACCCGCTGCCTACCTGATCCAGGGGGTCGCCTTCCACGCCGGGCGCGCGCTGGCAGGTGGAACGCTGGCCGTCACGCTGGCACGTGCCACCTCGGTGGTGTGGATGGCGGTGGGCGTCTGGGCCACCATGGCACTGGCCACACTCCTGGCCGGAGCCTCACCTGCCAGAGATCGCCGACGGCTGAGCCCTGATCAGATCGGCCTGGCTGCCGGGCTGCTCGTGGCGGTGACGCCAACCCTCAGCCACCTGGCCGGCGTAGCGTTCACGGACGTCCCCGCCTTCACCACCTCCACCCTGTGCCTGCTCCTCGGTGCCAGGATCGCGCTGGAGGGGCCGACGCCGCTGCGCCTGTACCTGCTCGGCCCCGCGATCGGCCTCGCCGTGGCGGTGCGGACGACCAGCCTGCCGGCCGCCGGGATCGCCGGGTTGCTGGGTCTCTACGGCTGGTGGGGGGCCCGGCGCGGCGAGACGGACGCGCTGGCAGACAGATCGAGGAGGCGGACCTGGCCCGATCTCCGCGGTCTGATCGGGCCTGCGCTGGTCGCCGCTGTGGCTCTGACCCCTGCGGCTGTGTGGGCGCTGCGCAACGCGGCGCTCTACGGCAGCGTGACCGCGTCCTCCTACCTGCTGGACAAGTTCGAACGGGACGTCAACGCCGGGGCCGTCGAGACCCTCGTCAGCAGCGACTCGTGGCTTCGTCTTGCCACACGGATGGTGGCGGATCTGACCACCGGGCACTGGAATGTCGGGCTGCGTCGCGACACGGTCCAACTCGTCCTGACGTTGCTCTTCGGCGCCGGGCTGTGGTGGCTGCTGCTGACCCTACGGGCCCGGCATGACCAGCCCCCCCGGTCAGGGTCCGTGCGACACACGCGACACGTCCTGCGTGCCACCTGGGCGCTGCTGTCGGCCGTGCCGATCAGCCTGGCCGTCGCGGCACTGCTGTTCCACGCCAGCGGTGGCTCGCTGCACGGTCGATACGTCCTGGCCGGTCACGCGGTCGTCGTGATCGCTGCGGTGGTCTGGCTCAGCTCGCTGCCCCGGTGGTCCGGCGTCGCCGTAGCCGTGGTCGCAGGGCTGCTGCTGATCGTCGACCTCTCCCTGATCTGGGGGGTCTTCGCCGAGGACAGCGGCAACTGGACCAGGACGACGATCCGCATCCAGCTTCCCTACGTCGCCGGCGTGGCCACGCCGTGGCTGCTCGGTGTGGCCACGGCGCTGTCCGCCTGGCTGTTCAGGTCCGTGGCCGGGCAGCTGGTGGCGTCAGGACCTCCGGTCGAGCGGCATCGTGATGCCTCACGTCCCCAGGTCGCCGAGGAGTCGGTCGGCCGCGTCGTAGGGGTCGACGCGGCCGTCGGCCACGGCCTCACCCAACCCGGCTAGCTCGCCCGCCAGCGGGTCGGTGGTCAGCCGTCGACGCACGGTCGCGAGGACGATCTCCCTGATCTGCACGGTGGCGGCCAACCGGTGACTGGCTGCGTCGTGACCGGACCCTCGAGTCCACGTCCGATGCGCCTCCGCGGCGTCGATCAGCGCCTCGACGCCGACGCCGCGATCGGCGCTGGTGGACAGCACGGGGGGTGACCACTCGCGCTCGACCGGCGCCAACTCGAGTGCGCTGCGCAGTTCTCGGACCGTCCGGTCGGCGCCCTCGCGGTCTGCCTTGTTGACCACGAAGACGTCGGCCACCTCCAAGATGCCGGCCTTGGCAGCCTGGATGGTGTCGCCCATGCCGGGAGCCAGAACCACCAGGGTGGTCTCGGCCAACGCGGCGACCTCGACCTCGGCCTGACCGACGCCGACCGTCTCGACGAGGATCACGTCGAAGCCGGCCGCGGCGAGGACCCCGATGGCCGGAGGCGCAGCCCAGGAGAGGCCACCCAGGTGACCGCGGCTGGCCATGGATCGGATGAACACCCCATCGTCGGTTGCGTGATCCGCCATCCGGACCCGGTCGCCGAGCAGGGCACCCCCCGTGAAGGGCGAGGAGGGGTCGACGGCCAGCACGGCGACGGTCCGACCGCGCGTCCGCCACTCGGTCACCAACGCCGCGGTGAGCGTGGACTTGCCGACCCCCGGGGCGCCGGTGATGCCGATCGTGTGTGCCTGGGTGGTGGAGGTGTGGGTTGCCCCGACGATGGCCCGGACATCCTCGTCGCGCCCTGCCTCGACCAGGGAGAGCACGCGCGCCAGGTCACGACGGCTCCCCTGCCGGGCCCCCTCGATCAGCGTGGTGATGTCCATGACGAGGGCGCACGGTAGCGCCGTGCCGCGGTCACGTCCCGGTCATGCCCCGGTCACGGCCCAGGCGCCGGTGCGCCACCGCAACCACAGCGGAGCGGCCCGGGCGGCCATGAACGCGCCGATGGCGACCCACAGCCACACGATGCCCGCGTCTGCAGCGAGGACCACCGCTGCCAGGACGGCCATGATCGCAGCGGCCCCGACCATGGCCTTGGCGAGGAACGCCAGGTCACCCGCGCCGATCAGCAGCCCGTCGAGGACGAAGGCGAGACCGTTGACCGGCTGGCTGACGGCGGCCACCAACAACAACGTCGTCGCGGTCGCAGCCACCGCATCGTCTTCGGTGAACAGCTGCGGGAGGACCGGACTGGCCACGGCGAGCACACCACCCAGGAGCACCCCGAACGCGGCGCCGAGCACCAGCATCCGCTGTCCGACTTCGCGAGCTGCCCGCCCGTCGCCCGCACCCAGGAAGCGCCCGACCAGGGCCTGACCGGCGATCGCCAGGGCGTCGAGCGCCAGCGCGAGCAACGCCCAGATGGCGAACACGACCTCGTGGGCCGCGACCTCGACGGTCCCGATCCGTGCCGCCACCGCGGTGCTGACGGTGACCGCAGCCCGCAGGGCGATGGTGCGGACCAGCAGGTCGCCACCAACCCTCGCCAGCCGCAGGATGGTGCGCGGATCGGGCCGCCGGGATACGTGGAGGGCACCGGTGGCGCGCAGGATCAGTCCGACGAACACCGCGGCGCTGCCGCCCTGCGCAATGACGGTCGAGAGCGCCGACGCCCCGATCCCGAAGTCCAGGCCCACGACGAGGACCAGTTCGAGCACCAGATTGCCGACTGCAGCAACGACCGCGACCACCAACGGCGTGACGGTGTCCTGCAGGCCACGGAGGTAGCCGGTCCCGGAGAACACCAGCAGCTGGAACGGCACACCCGCCAACGAGACGCGGAAGTAGGTCAGCGCCTGGTCGATGACGGCGGGGGCGGCGTCACCGGCCAGCCCGCGGATGATCGGACCGGCGAAGGCCGCGCCCACGGCGGTGACCGCGACGCCGATGAGGACCGCCAGCCACAAGGACTGCACCGCCTGGTGGGCGGCCTCGTCCGGTCGGTCCGCCCCGAGGAGGCGCGAGACGGCCGCGGTGGTCCCGTACGCCAGGAAGATGAAGATGGCGAAGCCGCTCAGCAGGGCGGCGGAGGCGATGGCCAGTCCGGCGAGGGCCTCCGTGGAGATCCGCCCGACCACGGCCGTGTCAGCGAGGACGTAGAGGGGTTCGGCGACCAGCGCCCCCAGTGCTGGGACAGCCAGTCGGGCGATCTCGCGGTCGTGGGGGCTGGACGACCTCATCGCGCCCGGCCAGCCGAGGTGGGGGTCACGGGCACCTCAGGCGCCAGGTCGGTGCCGGCCTGGCCATGTGGGTGGACTTCCCACCCGGCGTGGGTGGGAAGTCCACCCACCACCCGACCGGGCAGGCCCCGATTTCCGCCCAGGCGGGACGGCCTACATCGTCTCCAGGATCAGCGCATCTCCCTGGCCGCCACCGCCACACAGCGAGGCCGCACCACGCCCGCCCCCGCGATTGCGCAACTCGTGCAAGAGCGTCACCGTGATCCGGGCGCCGGTGCAGCCGATCGGGTGGCCGATCGCGACCGCACCGCCGTTGACGTTGACCCGCTCCTTCTCCACGCCGAGGAGCTCGGCGGAGTGGATGGCGACCGACGCGAACGCCTCGTTCATCTCGTACAGGTCCAGGCCACCCGGCTCGACGTCGACCTTGGCGGCGGCCGCCCGGATGGCCTCGGCCGGCTGGTGGTGCAGGGACGGATCGGGGCCGGCTACCGTGCCGTAGGACAGGATCCGGCCGAGCGGCTGCACGCCCAACTCGGCGGCCCTCAACGCGGTGGTCATGACCACCGCCGCGCCGCCGTCGGACACCTGCGAGGCGTTGCCGGCGGTGATCGTCCCCTCCTTGGTGAAGGCAGGGCGCAGTCGCGCCAGGGACTCAGCGGTGGTTCCCGGCCGCATGCCCTCGTCCTGCTCGACCAGGACCGGGTCGCCCTTGCGCTGCGGGACCTCGACCGGCACCACCTCGCCGTCGAAGCGGCCGTCCTTCCACGCCTCCACGGCCCGCTCGTGTGACATCGCCGCCCACTCGTCCTGCGCTTCCCGCGAGATCCCGTACTCGTCGTTCTTGGCGTCCGACCCCTCCCCCATGTGGCTGTTCTCGAAGGCGCACCACAGCCCGTCGTGGATCATGGCGTCCACGGCCGTGGTGTTCCCCATCCGCGCCCCCTGGCGAGCAGCGGGCAGGACGTAGGGGGCGCCCGTCATGGACTCCATGCCGCCGGCCACGATCACGTCGGCCTCGCCGAGCAGCAGCGTCTGCCGGGCCAGGCCGATCGCGGCCATGCCGGACGGGCACACCTTGTTGATCGTGACGGCGGGGACCTCCATGCCGATCCCGCCGATGGTGGCTGCCTGGCGCGCCGTGATCTGTCCCTGACCAGCCTGCAGCACGTGACCCATGTAGACCTGATCCACCTGTCCGGGGTCGACGCCGGCCCGGTCCAGCGCGCCAGCGATGGCGCGACCACCCAGGTCCATCGCGGTGAGAGAGGCGTACCCTCCCAAGAACTTGCCGATCGGCGTCCGTGCGTATCCGACGATCACTACGTCCTGCATGAGGGCTCCACTTCCGTTGGCGCGAGCGAGAAACTCATTCTTGCCCTGGATACCATGCAGAAGCAATGTCAGCCGTCTGGATACGACGTGATGACGCGCAGCGCGGCAGTCTCCCAGCTCGCTGTGCCCGTTCGGGGCGGCGCGTGATCAGCCGGTACCCCCACGATGTGGCGTTCCTGCCCGCGTGGCTCGAGTGGCTGGCCTGGACCCGACTGTGGCCACTTCACCGTGATCAGCCACATGAGAGGATCGTCCTGCCGCTGCTGCCGCGCTGGCAGCGGGTGCATGTGCTCCTGCGCCGCGCTCGGGACCTCTCGGCCGCCACGCTGCCGATCGCGCTGCTGGTCCTGCTGCTCACGGGGGACGGCCTGGTGAACACCGCGGTCAACTGGGTGATCGTGGCCGCCGTCGCCGTCCACCTCCTCGCCGCTGGTCTCGGCCTGCTGCTGACCGTCGACGTCAGACAGGACGTCACCGGCGAGTGGATCCTGCTGTCGCGGGTCAGCGCTGCCTTCGTGGCCGAGGTCGAGCGGCGGCTGTCCCGCCCCGCTCAGGAGCCCATGCTCGCCCTGCCGGAGACGGTCGACGAGCTGTCCGATCGGGCCGCATCCACGCCCCGACGACCCGACACGGTGGACCCCGCACCGGGGACCTGACGTCCACCGATGACGACTGCTGGGGACCCAGCCCGGTTGGAGTTCGAGCTGACGGCCACCGAACTGGAGGGGGATCTCCCACTCGTCTGCGCTCGAACCGGGGAGCAGACGGACGGGATGGTCGGCGTCTGGTTCGCCCGATCGGCACGGTGGACCTGGATCCCACTGGCCGCCGTCATCGCGCTGGCGATCGGGCGGGGTGACGGTCGTCTCCTCACCTCCTACTGGGCCGTGGGCGGTGTCGTCTTGCCCTTGGTGTTCTCGCGCGGTGTCCGGGGCCGGCTCCCCCTGGATGCGACGCTCAGGCAACGGCAGGCGTCACTACGGTCACGGCGTCTGCGGACGATCCTGACCGCGCTGCTGCTGACCTGGGTCGCGGTGGGCCTGTGGCTGCTCGACTCGCGCGCAGCCGGCGTCGTCGTGCTGGGCGCGGTGCTGGCGCTGTATGCGGCGGCGCTCGGCATGGCCTGGGTGAGCCGGAGGCTGGGCGCCCGCGGTCGACCCACGCCGGAGGGCGGTGTGCGGCTGATCAACGCCCATCCGGGCTTCGTGGAAGCGGTGGAGCTGCGACGGACCGGGCACCGGCCATGACCGGGCCACACCTAGACTCGTCCTCCGTGGCTGACTCCACCCTGACCGACACCGCGTACGAGGTGCTGGTCGCCTGTCAGATCCATGATGCCGCCGACTACACCGACCAGATCAGCCGCTCGCTGCGGCTGGCGCAGGACGCGGGGGACGACGAGGCCGAAGCCACCTGGATGTTCGTCGACGTCGTTGCATCCGTCCTCACCGGCTCGCCTGATGTCCAGGACCGCGTGGACCACATGGTCCGTCGCACCCTGGAGCTCAACAGACCAGTGTGGCACGCGACCGGGCTCGCGCTGAGCGCCGTCTCCGGGCACGACCACACCCACGTCACCGGCCGATTGGAAACCCTCGCCGAGGCCGTTGCCATCCTGATGGCCAACGCGCGGCCGAGCCGGGCGTACGCACGGGCGCTGAACGCTGTTGCGCTGGCCTACTCGGCCGATCGGATGTGGGAGTTGGGGGAGGAGTTCTTCGCCCGGACCCAGCAGGTCATCAATTCCATCGATGACGTGGCCATGCAGGTCGGCACGGTGGTGAACCGGCTCTCACTGGCCGTCAACGAGGCGTCCGATCTCATCCGGCTCGGGAGCTTCAAGGACGCTCAGGAGCGGGCCAGGGTCGCGCTCGAGGTGGAGCAACTGCACAGCAGGGCCCACGTGACCGGTGAGGAACCCCAGCTCGTCTGGATCCCGCGGGCTCTGCGCTCTTTGCTGGTGTACCCGCCGGAGCCGGAGTTCGACGTGGACGCCTGGGAGGCCCTGGGCTCGAGCCGGCATCGCCTGGGCGCGCTGCTGACGGGTGCCATGGCCATCGAGAACGACGATCCGGACCGGGCCGAGGCGCTGCTCGACATCGTCGTCCGCTACCCCGTGCCGATCGAGGAGCCGATGGCTGCCAAGCTGGCCAGCTGGCTCGAGGCCCGGATCGCAGCACACGGCATCGAGCCGTCTGCGCGCGATGGCGTGATGACCCAGGTGAACCAGCTGTCCGAGGAGATCATGCAGATCCGCGAGGCCCTCTCGGCCATGGCGCTGGCCAGCATCGAAGCCCGGCAGCAGGAGGAGGAGACGGCTGAGCTTCGGCGCCTGTCGGCCGAGGATGCGCTGACTGGCGTGGCCAATCGACGCGCGTTCGACGCGATCCTCGACCTCCGTGCTGGCAAGAAGACCGCCCTGCTCCTGATCGACATCGACCGCTTCAAGACGGTGAACGACCGCTTCGGCCACCAGGTCGGCGACGAGGTCCTGCGTCGGGTCGCCAGCGCCATCACCGCAGCGACCAGGGAGCGAGACACGGTCTGCCGGATCGGCGGAGACGAGTTCGCAGTGGTGCTCTCGACCGCCGAACAGGCACTCGCGGACCGAATCGCCACCAGGATCCTCTCGGAGGTCAGCACCATCGACTGGGCGCAGCTGGCCGAGGGCCTCGAGATAGATGTGAGCGTGGGGACCTCGACCGCGCGCACCGCGGACGTCTACCGGCTTGCTGATGAAGCCCTGTACGAGGTAAAACGCCAGCGTTGACTCACCGAACCCCGATCCTCCAGCGCATCGACCACGTGGGGTACGCCGTCGGAGATCTCGAGGCGGCGATCAGCTACCACGAGCGGCTGTACGGCGCCGAGGTTGCTCACCGCGAACGCATCGAGTCCGACGGAGTTGCCGAAGCGCTCCTGGCCGTCGGCCCGTCGTTCATCCAGCTGTTGACCCCGACGCGGGACGACTCACCGGTGGCGCGGTTCCTCGAACGGAACGGCGAGGGGGTGCATCACGTCGGCTACGGCGTGGCGGACATCGAGGCGACCTTCGCTGATCTGCAGGAGCTCGGCGTCCGACTGGTGGAGGACCATCCCCGACCCGGCAGCCGTGGCTGCACCGTGGCCTTCCTGCACCCGAAGCACGCGATGGGTGTGCTCGTGGAACTCGTCGAGGATCCCGCGCTCCGCGGTGCGCCCTACTCCGGCCGGTCGTAGTATCGGCCCTCGTGGGCCTGTTCGATCGCTTTCGCCGCCGCAAGTCAGACGCGGACAAGCCGTCTTCCGCCCGAGGCCCCAGCGCCCAGGCCATGGATGACCTGAAGACGTTCCTGGCCGCCCGCGACGGGGTCGAGGGATTCATCGAGCCGCCGACCGCCGTCTACGCCATGACGTTGCTGCTGGTCGCAGGCGACGGCGAGTACCTCCGACGACCCGTCAAGCACGAGAAGCAGGCCGCGAAGCTCTGCGACGAGCATGGCATCCCGCTCTATGAGGCCCGGAAGGTCGGCTACCCGCAGCGCATGAAGGACTACGAGCGAGGCGTCAAGCGCAAGGCCATCTCACTCGAGGACCTGCCCCCGCTCGACAACATCACCGAACGGGATCAGTAGCGCAGCGATTCGTCGCTAGCTCGCCATCCGGACGGACTCGACGACGACGTCCTCGGTCGGCTTCTCGCCGCGACGCGGGACCGCAGCTACGGCGTCGACGACGTCCATGCCGTCGGTGACCTGCCCGAAGACGGTGTAGTTCGGCGGCAGTCCGACGTCATCGAGGCAGATGAAGAACTGGCTGCCGTTGGTGTTCGGACCGGCGTTGGCCATCGCCAACGTGCCGCGGCTGTACCCGCGGTTGCGGGCACTGACCAACTCGTCCTCGAAGCGATAGCCCGGCCCACCCGTTCCGGTGCCGGTCGGGTCGCCCATCTGGATCACGAAGCCCGGGACGACCCGGTGGATGATCGTGCCGTCCCAGAACTCCTTGCCGGCCAGGAACGCGAAGTTGTTGGCCGCCAACGGCGCTTCGTTGGAGAAGAGCCGCACGGTGATGGTCCCGAGCGAGGTGGTGATGACCCCGTCGTGGGTGGTGGCGTCGTCGAGTACCTGGTCGGGCCGGTCGAATTGCATGCTTGCCATGGGTTGTCAGCTCTCCTGGATCGTCACGGATTCCATGTAGACACGTTCGGTTGGGGTCTCGCCATCGACGGGGATCGCCCCGATCTCCTCGGCCACATCGAGCCCCTCGGTGATCTGACCGAACACGGAGAAGGTGATCGCGTCGCCCGTGAAGGCCTGGTCGAAGGCGTCGGTGTAGACGAAGAAGAACTGCGAGCCGGCGCTATTCGGCCCGGAGTTCGCCATGGCCACCGCCCCCACGGGGTAGCCCTGATCGCGGGCCAGGCCCAGCTCATCAGGGATGCTGTAGCCGATCTGCCAGGTGTTGGTCTGGTCGCCGCCACCCGTCTGCAGCGCACCGATGCCCGTGGCATTGCGGAAGATCTCCAGGCCGTCGAAGAAGCCCTCCTCGGCCAGGAAGACGAAGGAGTTGACGGTCAGCGGCGCTTCGTCCTCGAGCAGGTCCATGGTGATCGTTCCGCACGAGGTCTCGATGACCGCGGTGTAGTCGACCCCCTCCTCCAGCACGTCTGCCGGACCACCGGGGAACTGGGGGCGCGTGTCGAAGGCGTTGGCCGGCTCCTCCGCGCCACAGGCCACCGGCCGGTCATCGGTCGCCGGCTCGAGCCCCGAGTCCACGGGGGTCCCCGGCTCGACGGTGTCATCGTCGACGGTGACCTCGGTCGGGGTGTCGGTCGGGCTGTCCACAGCCTCGCTGGCCGCGGCCTCCGAGGCGCTGGCGATGGCCTCGGACTGCAACGCCGCCGCCTCGCTGGCCAACTGCTCCTGCTCGGCGTTGTCACCTTGCACGGTGACCGCGACGATGATCCCGCCCAGCAGCAGCACCACGCCCGCGGCGATCCCGGTCATGACGTTGCGACGGCGCTCTTCCTGACGCGCCTTCTCACGCTCTGCCTTGCGGCGTGCCTTCTCGGCCTTCTTCTTCTGACTACCACTCAATGGTCTGTGTGTTCCTTGGCTCGGGTCTGCACGGCCTATCGGCAGGCGGGCGCGGGAAGCCGCTAGAGGCTGAGCCCGCCGTCGATGACCAGGGTCTGGCCGGTCATGTACGAGGACCGGTCCGACGCAAGGAAGGCTATGGCGTCCGCGACCTCCTGGGGCTCACCCCAACGGCCAAGGGGGGCGCCGGCGATGAAGGCCTGTTCCTTCTCCGGATCGGTCCACGCGAAGGTGTTGAGGTCGGTCTTCACCCAGCCCGGCGCCACCGCGTTGACGCGGACACCTCGGCTGCCCCACTCGATGGCCGCATTGGTGGTGAGGTTGACCAGGCCGGCCTTGGCCGCACCGTAGTGGACCATGCCGGGTGAGGAGGCGACGCCCGCCAGCGAGGCCACGTTGACCACCGCGCCGGAGCCCTGCTCCAGCATGATCCGACCAGCCTCCTGCATGGCCCAGAACGCCTGGGTGAGGTTCAGCGTGAGCCCCTTGGCGAAGCCGGCTGGTTTCATGTCGACGAGCGGGGCCATGAAGCTGTTCCAGCCTGCGTTGTTGACGAGGACGTCGAGGCCACCGAGCTCCTCTGCGGTGCTGGTCACCGCGTGGCGGACCTGGTCCTCCTCCAGCACATCGGTCTTGACGACCCACGTCCTCGCGCCGTGGTCGGCGCAGCGCGCGGCGACCGCTTCGAGGTCCGGGACCGTCCGCGCGGCCAGCGCAACATCATGTCCGTCGGCCGCCAGCGTGACTGCGGTTGCCGCGCCGATCCCCCGTGAGGCCCCCGTGACCAGTGCGACGCGACGAGTGTCGTCGCCGCTCAAGCCGAGTCGACCGAGCGGCCGACTTCGATCCGCCAGCAGTAGGTGTGCCAGTGCCGGCGCAGATCCGGGTCACCCGTCGGGAAGACCACCACGTGGCTCTCCCCCTCGGGGATCGTATTGCCGCAGTCCGGGCACACGTAGCTCTTCTCCGCGCGGTGCTCGGGCACCGGCTGGACCTCATACCCCGGCAGTTGGAGGTCGTGGTCGACCTGTGACCGGGACAGGATGTCGGCCATGTCCTGCAGGGCCTCGGGGTTCTGCCAAGGCCGGGACTTGCGCTTCCGACGCGCACCCTTGCTCATGTCATCGACTTCTCTCGTCGGAGCGGGGGGCGATCAGATGGGCGTCACCCGCCGCGGGTCTGCAATCAACGGGCCCCACTCTAGTGGTCCGCGCTCATCCGCACCGTCAGTAGGTGTAGAAGCCTCGGCCGACCTTGCGACCCAGGTAGCCGACGCCGACCATCTGCTCCAGCAGGTCGACGGGGGCGAAGCCGGGGTCGCGGAACTCGGCGTGCAGGGCCCGACAGATCTCCAGGGTCACGTCGAGACCGACGATGTCCATCAGCTCGAAGGGGCCCATCGGGTGTGCGCAGCCGAGCTTCATGGCGGTGTCGATCTCGGTCACCGTCGCGTACCCGTCCTCGAGCATCCGGATCGAGTCGTTGAGGTACGGGAACAGCAGCGCGTTGACGATGAAGCCGGCCCGGTCACCACACAGCACAGCGTGCTTGCCGAGAGCTTCGGTGATGGCCCTCGCCTGCATCAGCGTGGTGTCGTCGGTGCGGACCGTCGGGACCACCTCGACCAGCTTCATGATCGCCGCCGGGTTGAAGAAGTGGAGTCCGACGACCTTCTCCGGTCGGCCGGTGGCCATGGCCAGCTCCACCACGGGCAGGGACGACGTCGTCGTCGCCAGCACACAATCGGGCCCGGTGATCTGGTCGAGCTGTTCGAACAGCGGCTGCTTGACCTCGAGCTGCTCGGCCACCGCCTCGATGACGAGGTCGCAGTCGGCGAAGGCGGCCATGCCGTCGGTGGGGGTGATGTGGGCCAGCGCCTCGTCGGCGACGGCCTGCTCCATCCGCCCCTTGTCGACCATCCTGGCCATGGACCGCCCGACGGATGCCTTGGCCGCCTGGGCCTTCTCCACCGACCGGCCACGCAGGACCACGTCGTACCCCGCCTTGGCACAGACCTCCGCGATCCCGGCTGCCATGGTTCCCGAGCCGAGCACCCCGATCGTGCTCCACCCGTCGATGACGCCGGCATCGACCGGCTCGACGTCACTGGCGTCCCCCGGCGCCACCTTGGAGGTGTTTCGCTTGATGTAGGAGTAGAAGCCACGACCGGTCTTGCGCCCGAGGAAGCCGGCGCTCTTCAGCTGCCGGATGATCGGCTTGGGGGCGTAGCGCACGTCGCCGAACTGCTCGTACATCCGCTCCATGATCGAGTTGGTCGAGTCGATCCCGATCAGGTCGACCAGTCCGATGGGGCCGATCGGGTGGCCGGTCCCGAGCTTCATCGCCGCGTCGATGTCCTCGCGGGTGGCGTAGCCCTCCTCGACCATGCCCACGGCCTGGTTGAGGTAGGGGAACAGCAGCAGGTTGGCGATGAACCCGGCTCGATCCCGGACGACGACGGGGGTCTTGCCGAGCTCCTCGGCGAAGGTCGTGGCCAGCGCGACCACCTCAGGGTTGGTCACCACCGTGGTGATCATCTCCACCAGCTCCATCACGGGAGCCGGGTTGAAGAAGTGGAAGCCGAGGACCCGGTCCGGTCGCTTGGTGTGGACGGCGACGTCGATCACGCCGAGGGAGGAGGTGTTGGTGGCGACGATGGCGTCGTCGCGCAGCACCCCATCCAGCTTGCGGAACGTGTCCTGCTTGATCGACAGGACCTCGGGGACGGCCTCGACGACCAGGTCGCAGTCGGCGAGTGCGGCGAAGTCGGTGCTGCCGGCGATGTGAGAGAGGATCTCATCCATCTCCTCCGGGGTGAGCTGCTCCCGATCCACGGCCCGTTGGAGCGAGTTGGTGATCCGGTTCAGGCCCCCCTCGACCATCTCGTCGGTCAGCTCGACGAAGGTGATGTCCTTGCCACCACGGGCAACCACCTCGCAGATTCCCGAACCCATGGTCCCGCAGCCGACGACGCCGACGTTGTTGATCCGCTCCACGTGTGTGTTCCTGTCGTTGCTGGTGTGCGCGTCCTGTTCTACTGGGGCCGGCGCGCTCTGGCTCGGGCGGTCACGCTACGACACTGATCACGCCGAGCACCACTCGGAGGAGGGCCGTGCCCTGCGGCAATCCGTGGATCTCCAGTCCCCCGCTGGCCCAGCGACCGGTGACGCGGCGACCGCTCGAGGACAGCAGATCGGGCAGCCCGAAGCGCAGGGGCACGGTCGACAGGCCCATGATCGCGTCGGCCGTGCCGACGATCCGCAGCTCGGCAGCCTCGGTCTGCCGGCCCGCGTGGCTGACGGTGATGCCGATCCCGTCGACGTGCAGCTCGACAGCTTCCATGCGGTCGGTGATGTCCAGGGCCACACGGCCGGTCGTGCGCGTGAGGACCCGCGCCTTGGCAGGATCGGCGCGCAGGTTGGCATCGATCAGGCCCCCGATCATCTGGGCGAACGAGCCGGGATCCGCATCGACGGTCACGGTGCCCGTCATGCCGCCCCGACCCCGGCCCGGAGCAGCGCCACACCGATGAGGTTGAACACGGCGTGCGCCATGATCGGGACCACCAGCGTGCCGTGCCGCCGCAGCATCCAGGCCAGCAGCATGCCCAGCGGGAACGTCAGCACGACCACGAGCAGCTCGCCGTGCGTCAGGCCGAACGCCAGGCCGGACAGTCCGATTGCCGGCCACCCCGACACGCGCTTCGCCAGCGCCTGGTACAGCACACCGCGGAACCACAACTCCTCGCCCAACGGAGCCAGGACCGCCACGCTGAACGCCACGATCAACGGCAGGAGCCCGTCCCCGACGACCGAGGTCTGGACCTCCTGCTGCACCTCGGGGACCTCCCCACCCGATGCCTCGATCAGCACGGTGAGCAGCGTGCCGAAGCCGATCTGGATCACCACGAAGGCGGCCAGGCCGTAGCCGATCCCGACCAGGAAGTCCCGCGGACGGATCTGCTTGACCCCGAAGGCGCGCCTGATGCCCCGAGGCACCTCCGCGGCCGCCGATCGGACGGCGACCCAGCCCAGCGTGGTCAGGATCAGCAGCAGGAGCCCGAGGAGGATCGAGAGCTCCGTCGGCGGCTCGTCGCCGTCGCTGACGCCCAGCAGGACGGCGCCGACCACCGTCTGCAGGACCGCCCAGATCACGAAGATGCCGATGGCATCGAACCACTCCCAGGGGATGGCGTAGCGGCGCACACGGCCGTCCATCAGCGGTGCCTCGAACGTCTCGTGCGGGACCGGGATGTCGAGCAGGTGCTCAGGCGTGGGGGTCTGGGTCATCGACGGGCGGAGGCGGGTGTCGCCTAGGGTCGCAGGGGCAGGGTCACGGAGAGCGTTGTTCCCCCGCCGGCGGCGGCGTGCACGGCGATGCTCCCCCGGTGCAGCTCGACGATGCGCTTGACGGTGTACAGGCCCAGTCCCGTGCCACCACCGCTCCCCCGTCCGAACCGGCTGAACGGGTCGACGTCCTCGGGGAACCCCGGACCGCGGTCGGTGACGTTCAGAACGGCGTTGTCGCCCTCCTCGGCCAGGGTGATGCGCACGTCGGTGTCGGCGGGCGTGTGATGGAGTGCGTTGACCAGCAGGTTCTGGACCACGCGGGTGATCTGCCCGAGATCCCCGAGCACCTCGATGTCCGGGTTCGCCTCCACCGAGATCCGATGTTGATCATCGGGAGCCGCGACGACCACCGCGTCGGAGATGGCGTCGGCCAAGACCAGCGGCACCTGCCGTTCCGGACTGAGGACCCCCGCCTCGGCCATCGCCGAGTCCATCATGTCGTCGAGCATGCGGTTGACCCGCGTCGACTGCCGGCTGATGGCGTCGAGCGCCTCGTCGCGCTTGTCCGGCGGAAGGGTGTCCCCCCGCTGGATGATGGTGTCCACGAACCCGCTGATGGCCGTCATCGGTGACCGCAGGTCGTGGACGACACCGGCGATCCAGTCGGCCCGCTGCCGGTCCATGCGCTTGAACCGCTCGGTCGCCTCCTCCTGCTTGCTGAACAGCTGGGCATTGGCCAGTGCCAGCGAGGCCTGACGGGACACGGCCTCTCCGACCTGGGTGCAGAGGCTGGTGAACCCGCGCGGGTTCGCCGTGGTGTGGGCCACGACGAGCACACCGACCTTCTGGTCGCCGATGCCCAGTGGCATCGCGTAGACGGCGAGAGCGCCGCGGTCGTGATCCCACGGACCGTCGAGCCACGGACAGGTGCGGGTGTCCTGCGTCAGGAAGGGCGTGATCGAGTCGAACATGTCATGGGCGGCCGACACGCCGGCCTTGTGGTCCTTCTCGCTGAGCGGCAGTGGCATGTCGGTGGCGTGGAAGGACGCCAACTCCAGATCACTGCCGTCGTCGTTCCACAGGTACAGGGCGGCCCGCTCGCAGGACAAGGCGACGGAGGTGTGACGGACCAGGTGATCTGCAACGGCCTGCGTGTCCAGCCCGGCGGTCTGGGCGACGCCGGCGATCGCCTCGAGGATCTCGACCTTGCCCTCCAGTTCGTCGACAGCCTCCACGCGGCCGAGGGTGGCCCACGCCTCACTGGCGAGCGCCATGACGAGTTCGTGGTCGATCTCGCTGATCCACTGCTCCTCATCGGGGTCGTCGAGTTCGGTGTCACGGGCGAGGAGCAGGACGGTCCTCGCCTTCGTGGGACCGCTTGGCACGGCCAGTGCGTCCAACTCGCGGCCGGCAACCGTGATCATCGTGTCGACGCACACCCCGGTGTCCACGACGAAGTCGAGCACCTGCGGGGAGGCCACGGTCAGGTTCTGCGCCACCTCGTGATAGTCGCCGACCGAGAGCCACCCCTCCCAGCCGACAGCCGAGCCCCGCACGAAGAAGCCACGATGGCCGGGGAAGAGGTCCGCGACCACCGCGTCCAGCGCCTCGAGGACGTCGTCAACCCGGACACTGGCAGCCAGCCGGCCCGAGAAGACGTTGCGGGCGTGCGTGTGGATGTCGCTGGGGCGGACCTGCCGGAAGAACATGCCCAGCCCGGGGCCCTCCTCCTGCGCCCCGTCCAGGCGGACCACCTCGCTCACCAGCACCTGGCGCAGGCGCCCATCGGCGTGGAGTGCGGGACGGATGACGGGGACGCTGTAGGCCCAGTAGTCCCAGTCCTCCAGCCAGCGCTCCATCCCCTCGATCTGGGCGGGGGTGAGCGTCGGGATGGGCCCGCCGATCGCCTGCTCCTTGGTGTAGCCCGTCAGCTGGACGGCGGCCTCGTTCCAGACGCGGACGATGAGGTCGGGGCCGACGGCGACGAAGGCCTCGGGGCAGGTCTCGATGATGGCGGCGGCGTCCCTGACGGCGGGCGTGTGACCGGTTGCCATCGATCCTCTCCCTGGACGGTCGTCGGTGTCTGCGGCGTGGTGTGGTGGCTCGGGCCCTGTCCTGGGGGTGCTCCATGGAGCGGTCCTGTCCCGGCCGGGCCGGCATCACGCGTACGCGTGCGCCGTGAGAAGGGTAGCCCGAGGAGATACTCGAGGGGGCCACGCGCGAACCAGTGGCGCCATAGGACACAGAACAGCACGGCCACGACGTAGAAGCGGCCGACCTTCAGCGTGGCCTCGCCGTAGGAGGAGCGCGCCTCGAACAGGGTGGGCGCCCAGTCCAGCAGGAAGAGGTGCCCGACGTAGACCGTCAGGGCCATCTGGCCGGTGGCGACCAGCGGCCAGCAGATCCGCGGCAGCCAGCCCGCCAGCAGCAGGCAGGTGCCGAGGACCGCCACGGCGACCGCGGTCGCGCCGATGACGTTGAGCGGGGTCCCCGTGTGCCCCTCGGTGATCAGCCACTCCTGGTTCGCGGCCGTCGTGATGCTGGATCGGGCCACCTCGGCACCGCCGTAGGCCAAGCCCGCCACGCCCGCACCGCCGACCGCCAGCACAACCCGCGTGGCGGTGTCGCGGAGGTCGGCTCGACCGATCAGGAGGCCGACCAGCAGTGGGGGCGTCCACGTCACCAGGGGGTAGAACCCACTCCACGCCAGGTCGGAGACGACCGAGATCGGGTCGGTCAGGACCGTGGCGGTCCCGCGGCCAGCCAGTGACGGGTCGGCCAACGCCGTGAACAGGACCGGGCCGAGTACCGCCCACAGCACGGTCAGCCCCGCCAGCACCCGCGTCGGCAGCATGGCCCCGAGGCCCCCCACCAGGTAGTACGCCGCGTAGAACTGCAGGATCACGGCGACGGGGGTGTCCAGGCCCTGGAGGAACATGCCGAGGGGGAAGAAGACGATCGCGCGCCACACCACCTGCAGCCAGGCTTGGTCGGTCGTTCGAGTCCGGAACAGCATGCTGATGCCGACACCGGCGAGCATGACGAACAGCACGGACGCCCGGCCGTAGCTGAAGCGGTACAGCATCGTGCCGACCGTGTCGATCGGCGCGCTGAACGGTCCGAAGTGGACCATCACCATGCCGAGGATGGCCAGTGCCCGCGCCATGTCGATCCCGGTGATCCGTCGACTGGTGGCCGGGGTGGCGGCGGCCGACGTCGGGATCAGGGCGGTCATCGCCACCATCTTGACGCGGGTGTCGCCCCGCCGTTCCGCTCGTGACCGTTTGTTGACGTTCGGATGCGGTCGGGTGACCCGGTGGGGAACCTGACCGTCCGGCGGGGAACCTGACCGCGCGGTGGGGAACCTGACCGTCCGGCGGGGAACCTGAGGCGGTCGGGTCAGGTCAGGAGGGCGGTGTACCCCTCCGCCGTCTCCGCGTCGAACGCGCAGAGAATCACGCGGTCGACACGGGTGTCGGTAGCCCGCAGGGTATCGATGGCGACGTGGGCGGCCTGGTCCTTCGGGTAGCCGTAGACGCCGGTCGAGATGGCCGGAAACGCGATCGTGCGTGCCCCGATCTCATCAGCCACTTCCAGGGAGCGGCGGTAGCAGCGGGACAGCAACTCAGGCTCCCCGTCGTCACCGCCTCGCCAGACGGGTCCGACGGTGTGGATGACGTGGTCGGCTGGCAGGTCGTGGCCCCCGGTTGCCTTCGCGTCCCCCGTCTCGCAGCCACCCAGCAGCCGGCACTCGGCGAGGAGGTCCGGCCCGGCTGCCCGGTGGATGGCGCCGTCCACGCCCCCGCCGCCCAGCAGCGAGCTGTTGGCGGCGTTGACGATCGCATCGACCTGGAGGGTGGTGATGTCGCCCTGCACGACCTCGATCTTCATGTCGCTCAGCCTAGGGCGCCGACGGACGCCGCCAGCCGAGTCGACAGCCTGCGGATCGCGTCGATGCTGCTCTGGGACGCTGTGGCCTGCAGCCGCACCTCACCGACCGTGGCCAGGACGGCGAGCTGGAGCGCAAGCCAGTCCCCTGAGCCCTCGCGCAACCGGACGCGCGTCCAGGTCCCACCTGGGTCCTCCTGGACGACGTCGATCTCAGCCCAGCTCACGACCTGTTGGATGGCCGCCCGGCTGGCATCCACCTCGACGACGATGTCGTGCGGAGTAGGCATCCGGGCGATGGAACGCTCGACGAGCGCGGCGGCGTCCCCGCCCGGCATCTGACGACGGACGAACCGCTGGCCCTGCGGCTGCACCTGGTCGATCCGGTCGAGGCGGAAGGTCCGCCACGCAGACCGGCCGAGATCCCAGGCGGCCAGGTACCAGCGGCGATCGATCGCGGCCAACCCGTGGGGCTCGACGTCCCGGCGCGCGATCGCGCCGTCGGCGCGGCGGTATCGGAACCGCACTCGTTCCGCGTCACGGCTGGCCAGCGCCAACACCGAGAGCAGGTCGACATCGACCGGCACGGCTGACGGGTCGTGCCACAGCGGCCCGGCGGTCACCGCCCCGAGGGCATCGACCCGACGCCGCAGCCGGGCGGGCAGGAGCTGCTCCAGCTTGATCAGGGCGGCAGGAGCGATGTCCTCGATCCCCGCGACAGCCGTCTGCGCGGACAGGCGGACAGCGACGACGACCGCCACGACCTCGTCATCGTCCAGCAGCAGCGGCGGCAGGGAGGACCCCGCGGCCAGGCGGTACCCACCGGCTGCCCCGGTGGTGGAGACGACCGGATACCCGAGGCCCCGGAGCCGGTCCACATCACGCCGGAGTGTCCGCTCGCTGATGCCGAGTGCCGACGTCAGCTCGGCACCGGTGCGATGTCGGCGCGCCTGGAGGAGCGACAGGAGTCGCAGCGCTCGTTCGGTGGGGTCGGCCGGCACGCGACCATCATCGCATCATTGCGGCCGGCATCTGGCCGCAATGATCTCGATGCTGTCGTCATGAACACAGAACCCAACTCCATCGCCCCATTCACCATCGACATCGCGGACTCCGCCCTCGACGACCTGACCGACCGGCTGGCTCGGACTCGTTGGCCCACGCCCCTCGCCGGGGACGGCTGGGATCGTGGTGTCCCCGTGCCCTACCTCCGCGAGCTCGCCGAGTACTGGCGCACGGGCTACGACTGGCGCGTCCACGAGGCCCGGGTCGCAGCGCTCCCGCACTTCACGACCACCGTGGAGGCGCAGCCGATCCACTTCGTCCACGTCCGCTCCGATCAGCCGGACGCCTTACCGCTCCTGCTCACCCACGGCTGGCCGGGGTCGTTCCTCGAGTTCCTCGACGTCATCGGTCCGCTCACCGATCCCGCGTCCCACGGCGGCAATCCGGCCGACGCATTCGACGTGGTGATCCCGTCCATGCCGGGGTTCGGGTTCTCCCCCGCCCCGACCACGCCGGGATGGACCAGCGATCGGATGGCCGCGGCCTACGCGGTCCTGATGGACCGGTTGGGCTACGACCACTACGGCACGCAGGGCGGGGACTTCGGTGCCTTCATCGCTCCGGCTGTCGGCCGGGCCGCCCCGGACCGGGTGGTCGGCGCACACGTCAACGCAGCGACCTACGGGTTCATCCCGTGGGGGCCGGTGGATGACGACGAACGCGCCACCCTCTCGGAGGTGGAGCGTGCACGACTGGACCGACTCGCACGCTGGACCGACGAGGGCATGGGCTACTTCCACCTCCAGAACACCAAGCCGCAGACGTTGTCCTACGGCCTCGCCGACTCACCGGTCGCGCAGTTGGCCTGGATGATCGAGAAGTTCCAAGCCTGGACCCACCCCGCACCTGACCTGCCGGAGGCGGCCATCGAGCGCGACACGTTGCTGACCCATGTGACGCTGTACTGGCTGACGAACACCGGCGGCACCTCGGCGGCCGCCTACTACGAGGACGCCCACAGCGGTTGGGAGGAGGCCGACGCCGATCAGGCCAGCGACGGTGAGGCAGGTGCGGTGCCGCTGGGCGTTGCCGTGTTCGCCGAGGACATCGCCATCCGCCGCTACGCCGAGGGGTCCAATCCCACGATCACCCACTGGAGCGACATCGACGTCGGCGGTCACTTCGCAGCCATGGAAGTCCCGGATGTCTTCGTGGACGACGTTCGCACCTTCTTCCGCGAGCTGCGACCGCTCACCTGATCATCACGCACGTGCTCCGCGCTGGCGGACGAGGTGATCCCGGGCGCCCGATCGTGTGTGAGAGCGATGGCCCGTGCGAACGCCTCGTCCGCGCCCTCCTGGTCATCCAGCCGGCGGAGGAGGGTCGCCCGGGTCACCCAGGCCGGCTGGTACCGGCTGGCCTTCTCCGGCAGATCGTCAAGGGCCGCAAGGCCCACCTCCGGCCCCTGCACCTCGGCTCGGGTGGCAGCCAACGCCACCTGACTGGCCAGGCTCGGCGCGATGGCGTGCAGGTCCTCGTGGAGCCCGAGGAGAGTGGGCCAGTCGGGCGGCCCCCCCGCCCGGCGAGCGCAGTGAAGGGCCTGGATCGCAGCCTCCAACTGCATCCGGCCGAGGCTTCGCTTTCGGTGGGCGGCGCGCAGGTGACGGTGGCCCTGCTGGATCAGATCTGCCGACCACGAGGTAGGATCCTGGTCTGCGAGGGCCACGAAGCCACCGGCGGCGTCCCACCGAGCGGATCGTCGCGCGGCCGACAGGGCCACCAAGGCGGCGAGGCCACGCACCTCTGGGTCCTCCGGGGCGAGGGTCGCCAGCACCTCGGCGAGGTGTTGGGCCTCCGTCGGCAACTGTCTGGCCTCGGGGGCAGCAGTCCCCCACTCGATGGTGTTGGCGGCGTACACCGCCTCGAGCACCGTCGCCATGCGAACCTCGATCTCGTCGGCGTCCGGCGCTCGGAACGGGATGCCAGCCTGTTTGATCCGCCGCTTCGCCCGGACGAGTCGGGTCGCCATGGTTCGAGTCGGAATCACCCACGCTCCGGCGATCACGGCTGCAGTGAAGCCAAGGACCGTGTTAAGCATCAGTGGACTGCGCGCAGTGGCTGCGATAGCGGGATGCGCACAGACGAACAGCAGTTCCAGTCGACGGTTCGGGCTCCGATCCAGGTTCGCTTGCGCGTCGATGTCGATCCATGGTCCGACAACGTCCAAGGCGACCGTCCGCTGAGTCTCGGCTGATCGCCACGCGTCACGCTGCCGATTGCGGGCCGTTACCAAGAGCCACGCGTCGGGGCAGTCGGGGACCCCGTCAGTGGGCCAGCGCCGCAGCGCACGTTCCAGCGCGTCGCCAAGGGCATCCTCGGCCTGCTGGATGTCTCCCGTTCCAGCTGCCAGCAGCGCGAGCAGTCGCCCGTAGCTGTCGCGGGCCGCCCGCTCGGCGGCAACTGCAGCGGACGGGGCAGCCGTCACGCGCGGACCCAGCCTCCGTCGACCAGGGACGTTGCGGCGGGCCGTACCTCGATGCTGCCGAACTCCGCGCCCGGGCAGCGCTCCGCCCCGCTGATGGCGCTGTCCAGATCGGTCACATCGACCACGAAGACACCGGCAAGGGCTTCATGGGTCTCGGCGAAGGGTCCATCCTGGACCTCGAGCGATCCGGTACGGCGCGAGACGACTGTGGACGCGGTCGGGGCCTGCAGGACCAAACCGGCCACGACGACTCCGGCTTCGGCCAACGCCCGGCCTTACCGGCCGAACGCTTCCTGGGTCTGCGTGATGAGTTCGTCGTCGAGTTCTCCCGGCTCCGGCGTCCGGTGGTGCATGAGCAGGCTGTAGCGCATGGGTCGTCTCCTGTGTTGTCGTGGTGCGCAGGTTGCGCCTCCACCACGATGACGATCCAACACCCTGGAAATCGTCAGCGTCCATCTGGAGCCACGCGACCGCCACAGGTCAGTCCAGTCGCTGCCATCCACGGGCGGACAGGGGGAGGAAGATCGAGACCAGGGCCCCGGCCCAGGCCAGTGACCAGAGCGCGTCCTCGGCCACGCCGGTGCACAGCGTGGTCTGCTCAAGCGTCGGTCCACACGGGTAGCCGCCGATGGTGAGGGACCGAGCGGCGTTGGCCAGGCGCGACAGTGGGTTGTGCGTCGCGAAGGCCTGCAACCACGACGGCATGGTGGCCGGCAGCACGAAGATGCTCGAGGCGAAGGCGACCGGGAACAGCCACACGAAGCCCGCCGACTGCACTGCCTCCGGCTCGCGCAGGGTCAGGCCGATCCACGCCGCCACCCACGCGAAGGACATGGTGAAGGCCAGCAGCAACAGCAGCGCTGCCACCGCCTGGACGGCCGAGGTGGTGATTCGGAAGCCAACCAGGTAGGCGACGGCGAGCATCACGACCAGCGTGACCAGTGAGACGGCGGTGTCGGCCAGCACCCGACCACCGAGGACGGCCGATCTGGCCATCGGCAGCGAGCGGAAGCGATCCATCATGCCGGCCTTGAGGTCCTGGGCGATCCCGACCCCGGTCCCGACCACCGAGAAGGCGATCGACTGCACGATGATGCCCGGCATCAGGTACTGCACGTAGTCGACACCCGGAGTTGGAATCGATCCACCGAAGACGTAGCGGAACAGCAGGACGAACATGACCGGTTGGATGATGACGAAGACCGCGATCTGCGGTTGCCGGGCGTAGAAGCGCAGGTTGCGGCCCATGATCACCCAGGCGTCAACCAACCCCCCGACCACGCCGGAGCGGGGGATGTCAGGTGTCGGGGGCTCGATGGTCGTCGCGGTCACGTGGCCTCCTTCATCTGCTCGGCCGAGCCCTCGGTGGTCCGCCCGGTGAGGGCGAGGAACACGTCGTCCAGCGAGGCTCGCCGCAGCGACATCTCCGCCAGTCGCACACCGGCCTCATCCAGAGCTCGGACGGTTGCTGGGAGCGGGTCGGCATCGGCGTCCACCGGGAAGGAGACGGCCCCCTTTGGCGCGTCCAGGGTGACCTCCCCGACGGCGTACGGTCGCACGAGGTCAACGGCAATCGGACCTTGGTTCGGATCGGACACCGTCAACTCGATCCGCTCACCGCCGACACGGCTCTTCAACGAGTCGGCGGTCCCGCGTGCCAACTCCCGACCGTGGTCGATGACGAGGATCTCATCCGCCAGCGCGTCGGCCTCCTCCAGGTACTGCGTGGTGAGCAGCAGCGTCGTGCCATCCGAAACGATCTCGCGCATCACCGACCAGAGCGACCGGCGGGAGGCCGGATCCAGGCCGCGGAGGCCGACGACCTGACGGCGCAGCAGTTCGGCGCGCTCCTGAAGCTGCCCCTGGACAACTCTCGTGGGTCGGCGATGGGCTGGCTCGCCGAGTCTTGTCGGTCCACCCCCTCCTGACCACGGTGATCGATGTGCTCGAGCACCGCGGGTTGGTATCCCGGCGTCGGGTACCGCTGACACGGCCGTCCAGGACGGTCAGGGTCGGCGGCGCACGCCCGGCACCCGACCAAAGCCCTGATCGAAGCTCAGGATCTCACCGATGTCATGATGGCGCATCACGGCGATGTGCACCGCATCACGGGCTGATAGACCCGCGTTCGCACGAAGCACCGACGTCGCGGCGCGGACCGTGTCGCGGTCGATCGGGTGAACCCGATTGACCAGGCCGTCCAGGACGGCGGTGCACGGTCCGATGGCATCGTCCCGTCGGATCGCCCGGTAGCGATGCAGGATCTCTTGGTACACCTCGGCATCGGTGACCAACTCGTGGCCTTCCGCGGCCGCTTGTCGGACTGCGTCTGCCGCTGCGGACTTGCGCGCCTCGTCCGCGCCGACGAGGTACATCGGGATGTTGCTGTCGACCAGGATCACCGTTCGAGGTAGCCGGCTTCGATCTCGGCGTTGATCTGCCCGATGTCGGGGGCCGGGAACGCATGGCCGGCCGCCGTCGCGAGCACTCGCTCGAGCTCATGACGGTCCGGTCCGGCAGGCCCTGCGTCCCTCGCTTCACGCAACGCCTGGCGGACCCACTCCGACAGAGTCATCCGAGCGCTGCGGGCAACGGCCTTCATCTCTGCCAGCTCCTGCTCCGACACCACGACCTGGAGGCGCGTACTCATAGCATCAGCATATCATGCTGCAGGACGCGGTTGCTCTCCAACGACTCGACATGGGTCATCAAGCTCCAGCGTTGGCCGAACGGGTCGCCGAGTCGATCAGGATCTGCGCCAGACCATCGGGGTCGCTCAGCATCGGCCAGTGGCCGCCGTTCATCGTCCGGACGTCCCAGCCATCGGGGAGGCCGTCGACGACCTCCGGTGGGAGATCATCACTCGGATCTGACCCGGGGGCACTCGAGGCGACGAACGTGACGTCTTGGGCCGTGATGGGGGCGGACATCGCGGCCGGGTCCAGGACGGTCCGACCAGGATGAGGCACGAACCGCTGCGACAGCCACCGTCGCTGCTGGCTGGAGAGTGCAGCCTCGTGCTCGAGCGCCCCGGGTGGAGGGGGTGCCCAGAGCAGGTCGCCTGCCAGGATGTCCTGTCGCTCCTGTTCACGGGCTTGCTCATCGGGGCCCCAGTCATCGATCAGCGAGCGACCGTCGCGGGGTAGGAAGGACGAGACGTGCACGGAACGACGCACCAACTCGCCCAGCTGGTCGGCGACCTGGCCAACCACCAGTCCGGAGTAGGAGTGCCCGACCAAGACGACACTTCGCCCGTCGGCAACAACGACGTCCATGAGTTGTCGCACGTGGTCGAGGAGTGTCACGGAGGATCGCTCGTCGTCATGGAGGTCGTGGGCCAGTCCCTGGAGCGTGACGGAGGTCACGCCAACCCGCGCGACCCTGAGCCGGGCGACGGTTTCGTCCCAGATCCAGGAACCCATCCACGCACCAGGTACGAGCACGAGCTGCGGCCCGATCGAATCAGCCTTGCTCACAACGACCTCCAAACCGATTGTTAAATGGGATCGGTCTGCACCGTACCGTACACTGATTGCATGTCGCAATCAGTTTCTCTGCAGCTTGCTAACGAGCCTCGATCGGGCTGTCCGATCAACCTGTTCTCCGAGTTGATCGGGGACCGCTGGAGTCTGGTTGTGATCCGTGACGTCATGTTCGCGGACCGGAGTGGGTTCCGGGAGTTGCTTGCCGGCTGCGAAGAGGGCATCGCCTCGAACGTCTTGTCGGCGCGGCTCGACAAACTGACCGCGTCTGGCCTGTTGAGCAAGCACGATGATACCCGCCACAAGCAGAGGGTCCACTATCGGCTGACCGAGGCGTCGATCCAGTTGGTCCCGCCGCTGGTGGCGGTCGGCGTCTGGGCATCGACGTGGCTCCCGGCGGACCCCGCCTTGGCCGAACCGGCCCAGACGCTTGAGGCTGGGGGTCAAAGCGCGATGGCAGCCTTCATGGACGATCTGAGACGGCGTCATCTGCTCGCAGCGGGATCCTGAGGGCATTGACCTCGGCTACGATCCGCTCGATGGAGGCGTTGGCCCGGGACCGGTTCGAGTTGGCCGACGATCTGATCTATCTGGACGGGAACT
Organism: Euzebya tangerina; assembly: GCF_003074135.1. Classification (NCBI taxonomy): domain Bacteria; kingdom Bacillati; phylum Actinomycetota; class Nitriliruptoria; order Euzebyales; family Euzebyaceae; genus Euzebya; species Euzebya tangerina. The sequence continues at coordinate 50,958 of NZ_PPDK01000003.1, forward strand.
CGCTGGGCCCGCTTCCCCGTGGGGTTTCGCAGCGCATGGCCGAGGTGATCCAGACCGAGTGGGGAGCCTCGCTCATCCGCGGCTGGAACGACCACAGCTGGATCGGCATGCCGGGCCGTGTTGGTGACCGGATCGCCCGACTGATCGGCGCCGGGTTAGGCACAGTGATGGTGACCGACTCAACCTCACTCAACGTCGCCAAGGTCCTCTCCGCAGCGGTCGATCTCCGGCCGCAGCGGCGGGTGGTGCTCAGCGACTCGGGCAACTTCCCCACCGACCTGTACATGGCCCAGGGGCTGCTGGGGGCACGCAAGACCGGCCACGAGCTGCGGATCGTGGCACCGGAGGAGGTGGAGGCGGCGATCACCGATGCCGGAGACGACCTGGCCGTGGTCATGCTCACCCACGTCGACTACCGCACGGGACGGATGCACGACATGCCCTCGGTGACGGCGGCCACCCACGCTGCCGGTGCGCTGAGCCTCTGGGATCTGGCGCACTCGGCTGGTGCCGTCCCGGTCGACCTGACCGGCGACGACGTCGACTTCGCCGTCGGCTGCACCTACAAGTACCTGAACGGTGGTCCCGGCTCGCCCGGCTTCGCCTACGCCGCTCCGCAGCACGCCGCGACGATGACCCCGTTGCTGAGCGGCTGGATGGGCCACGCGAGCCCCTTCGCCTTCGACCTGGACTACCAGCCCGCGGAGGGGGTGGAGCGCCTGCGCGTGGGGACTCCTCCGGTGCTGGCGCTCAGCGCGCTCGATGCCGCCCTCGACGTCTGGGACGGCATCGAGATGGCGGCGGTCCGTGAGGCGTCCGTCGGGCTGACGACGGCCTTCATCGAGGGCGTCGAGGACCGGTGCGGCGACCATGATCTGCAGCTGGTCACCCCGCGAGATCCGGCCCGACGGGGCAGCCAGGTGTCCTTCGCCCACCCGGCCGCCTACGCCGTCGTCCAGGCACTGATCGCAGACGATGTCATCGGTGACTTCCGGGCCCCCGACGTCATGCGGTTCGGGTTCACGCCGCTGTACCTGGGTCTGGCCGAGGTCGAGGAGGCGGTCGAGCGGCTTCGCACCGTGCTGGACGAGCGACGCTGGGACCGGGCCGCGTTCAAGGTGCGGGCGGCAGTGACGTGAGCGACGTCGAGGACGCAGACGATCGGTCTACCGACCCAGCCGCCCACGATGCCGCCGACGCCCACACGGACTTCGCCAGCGCCATGTCCTACGGCGACTACCTGGGGCTGCCGCCGGTCCTCTCGGCTGCCCACCCGCTGACCGACGCCCATGACGAGTTGCTGTTCATCATCCAGCACCAGACCTCGGAGCTGTGGATGAAGCTGGCCATCCACGAACTGGACGCGGCCATCGTGGAGATCGCGGCGGGTCGCCTCCGCCCCTCCTTCAAGATGCTCACCCGCGTGGCGCGGATCTTCGAACAGCTCAAGAACGCCTGGGACGTCCTGCGGACGATGACCCCGTCGGAGTACGCACGGTTCCGGGATGAGCTGGGTGTCTCCTCGGGCTTCCAGAGCTACCAGTACCGAGCGATCGAGTTCCTCTGCGGCAACAAGGACCGCGAGATGCTGCGGGCCCATCAGCACGACCCTGCAGTCCTCGCCGAGCTCGAGCGACGCCTGCACGCAGACAGCCTCTACGACGTCACCCTCCAGGTGCTGTCCGACGCCGGCTTCGACCTCCCCGAGGAAGTTCTGTCGGCCGACCGGACGGTGGCACGGTCCAGCGACCCGGCGGTGCTGGCGGCCTGGCAGGCCGTGTACGCCGACCCCCAGGCCCACTGGTCGGTGTACGAGCTGGGTGAGAAGCTGGTCGACCTGGAGGACTACTTCCGCCGCTGGCGCTTCAACCACGTCACAACGGTCGAGCGCATCATCGGGTCCAAGACGGGGACCGGTGGCACCTCGGGTGTGCAGTACCTAAAGCGTCGCTTGGACGTGGTGCTGTTCGACGAGCTGTGGGAGGTGCGCGCGGCGCTGTGACGGCGCCTCAGAACGGCAACGTCACGAAGTCGACCACAGCATCGATGAGCCGTCGCCACCATCGGCGCCCGTGCCCACGCTGCCTGCCAGGTGTGCGCCGCTTGACCGGCCCCTGCCGACGAATCATCACGGTCCAAGGCTAGCCCGGCCAGCCGTGCTACCGGAGCTTGCATCGATGACCGCCCAGAGGGACTCGACGTGCTCGCGCCGCGTCGTCGTCGAGCCGATCGAGACCCGGATGAACCGACGACCGTCGATCACCGAGGTCGCCAGGTAGTTGACCCTGGTCGCGACCACCGCGTCGGCGAGGGCCTGGGTGGCCTCGTCCCCTCCGCGATGCGCGAAGCTGACCAGGGCGAACGGGGTCGGGGCGACCAGCTCGAGGTCGGGGTGATCCGCCACCCGGTTCGCCAGCCAGACGGCCCACTCGCAGTGGTCGCGGATCTGCCGCCTCAGCCCCTCGACACCGATGCTTCGAAGGACCCACCAGAGCTTGAGCGCCCGGAACCGACGGCCCAGCGGGACGTGCCAGTCGCGGTAGTCGATCGCCGCACCGCCCTCACCGGAGGCGGCCTGCTCCACCAGGTAGGGCGGCAGGATCGACATCGTCTCGATCAACGGCCGCCGGTCAGCCACCCACAAGACCGAGCAGTCGAAGTTGGTCTGCAACCACTTGTGCGGATTGACGGTGTAGGAGTCAACCAGCTCGAGCCCGTCCTGGTGATGACGGAACTCGGGACAGATCATCGCACTGCCGGCGTAGGCGGCGTCGACGTGGACCCACATGTCGTGGCTCCTGGCCACCGTCGCGATGTCGCGGACCGGATCAACCGCGGTGGTGCCGGTGGTGCCGACGCTGGGGCAGACCACGACCGGGGTGAGCCCGGCGGCCAGGTCCTTCTCGACCGCGGCCTCGAACGCCTCCGCGGACATCGCGTGGGTGCCCGGGGTGGTGTCGACGAGCCGAACCGTCGGGAGCGCCGCCACCCGTGCGCCCTTCTCGACCGAGGAGTGCGCCTGGGTCGAGGTGTAGACCACCATCTCCGCGATCGGAGTGCCGCGCCGTGCGGCCTGCTCACGGGCGACGACGAGGGCCGTGTGGGTGGAGTCCGATGCGCTCATCTGCAGCGCGCCGCCGCCCGTGCTGGTCGTCTTCCAGGTCTGCGGCAACCCGAGCAGGTCGACCAGCCAGTCCAGGACGTGTGCCTCGACTTCGGTGGTTGCGGGTGAGGTGGACCACATCATCCCCTGCTGTCCCAGCCCCGCGGCGGCCAGCTCACCGAGGATCGCCGGGAACGAGGCCTGCGCCGGGAAGTAGGCGAACCACCCGGGATGCTGCCAGTGCGTGAGTCCGGGCATGACGACACGGTCGAGGTCGGCGACGACGGCGTCGAACGGCTCGGGCTGCTCCGGCGCCCGGTCGGGCAGGAGCGCGCGGATCTCTCCCGGGGTGATGTCAGGCGTGATCGGCCGCTGGCCGACGCTGTCCCAGTAGTCGGCGATCCAGTCGATCAGATCCTTGCCGTGGCTCCGGAACTCCTCAGGCGTCATGGCGGCAATGTAGATGCTCGCCGTGCCCGGACGGATTCGGAGGGGTTGCGCCAGATGTAAGAATCAAGACCATGGCCCTGACGAAGCGGCAACCGCTCATCCTCCGCCACCGCGTCGACCATGCCGGCGAGGCGTCGTGGTTGGAGCTGTACTTCGACCTCATCTACGTCGCGGCGCTGATCCAGCTCGGCAACGGATTGTCCGACGACGTCAGTTGGGGCGGCTTGCTGGCGTTTGTCGGCATGTTCGTGCTGCTGTGGTGGACGTGGGTCGGGACGACATCCTTCATGAACCGGTTTGCGGTGGACGACGGGGTCCATCGCGCGCTGGTCTTCGCGCAGATGTTCACGGTCGGCAACTTGGCGCTGGTCGCCGTCGCACCTTTGGAGAACCGGTCGTCGTGGCTCGTCATCGCCTACGTCGTCGCCCGTCTGCCACTCCTTGCGATGTACGCCCGGGTCGCTCGGCAGATCCCCTCCTCGGCCGGCCTCTCACGCCTCTACATCCGGGTGTTCAGTTCCAGTCTGGTGATCTGGCTGCTGTCCCTCACCGTCCCGGAGCCGTGGCGGTACGTCGTCTGGGGCGCAGCACTGGCTGTTGAGTTGACGGCTCCGGCCGTGGCGCTGAAGAAGACGGATCCGCCACCCACCCACCCGGAGCACTTCCGCGAACGATACGCACTGTTCACCATCATCGTGCTCGGCGAGAGCTTCGTGAAGGTCCTCACCGAGCTGTCCGAGACGGGTGTCAGCGTGACCAGTCAGGTGCTGGGTGCGATGGGAATGGTCCTCAGCGTCGCGCTGTGGTGGACCTACTTCGACGACATCGCGGACTCCTCGATCCGCCCGACGTATCGATTCGGCGCCCTCACCTGGGCCTACGCCCACCTGCCCTTGACCATGGCACTGACTGCCTTGGGGGTCGGCGTGAAGAAGGTCGTCGTGGTGGACTCGCTCGGCAGCGACATCTCCGCGAATTACGTCTGGTTGCTGGTCGGATCCATCGCCGGCGTCCTGATCGCAGCGGCCGTGCTGGACTGGGTGACGATCAGTCCCCACATCGCCGTCGGCAGCCGCCAGCGGGCGCTGACCCGACTCGCTGGAGCGGCGCTCGTGATCGCGGTCCCGTTGGTGCTCGGCACCGGGCCGGCCGCGCTGGTGATCGGTGTGATAACGGCGATCGTGCTGGTCCAGATCGCCGCGGAGGTGATCGTGGCCGAGAAGGTCGACAAGGCCATCAGACGCACCATGGACGCGGAACTCGCAACGGCAGGCGACGCCTGTGAGGACCTGTTGCTGGCTGAGGACCCGCTCGCCGGCGAGCCGGTGTGCACGATCTGCGAGGAGAAGGGCGATGCCTGGGTCGAGCTTCGCCAGTGCCTGGTCTGCGGCGTCACCGGGTGCTGTGACAGCTCACCCGGCCAACATGCTCGAGCGCACGCGGAGCACCTGGATCATCCGATCATCAAGAGCGCGGAGCGCGATGATGACTGGGCCTACTGTTTCGACCACGACGCCGTGTTCGAGGATTGGTCGCGGCGCACCACCACACCCGCCGAACAGGAGACATCATGAGCAGAGCCACGATGACCGAGGAGGAGGCCGGCGCTGCCGCCCCCGAGGGCTGGACCGCCGCGGACAACCAGCTGCAGGCCACGTTCGCAACCGGCTCGTTCCTCAAGGGCGTGGAGTTGATCAATGCCATCGCACCCCTGGCGGAGCAGGCCAACCACCACCCGGATGTCGAGTTGGGCTACCCGTCGGTGATAGTGCGGTTGACCACACACGACGCGGGTGGGTTGACCCAGCTCGACGTCGACCTGGCCGGGGAGATCTCCTCCGTCGCGGCCCAATTGACCATTGAGGTCGATTGACTGACCGAGCCCGTGACCAGTGCCGTGGGGCCTCACCGTGCTACGGTGACCCGGCAATGATCTAGCACCCGTCACCACTCCGGCCTTCCACGCCGATGGTTCAGCGTCGCCGTTCGGGCGACCGGATCGCATGGCGGGGCCACGACGTGGCTGTGCGGGTGTCTCGACCGGCGTTGTGTGCCGTGTCGTCTCAGGGAACAGGTCCAAGCGATCTGGTCCGACGACGCGGCCCCGTGGGGTCGGCGAGCGTCCGCTGGCGCGTGCATCCCACACACGACGAAAGCGAGACCCCCATGCGAACCCTCTCCTACACCGTCGCCGTCAGCCTCGACGGCTACATCGCCCGACCCGACGGCGATTTCTCCGACTTTCCCTTCGACGACGACTTCGCCGCCCAGTTCCTCCAATCCCTCAACCGCTTCGATGCGATCGTGATGGGCCGGTCGACCTGGGAGGTCGGTGCCGACCAGGGCGTGACCAACCCGTACCCGTTCCTCGACGTGGACAAGGTGCTGGTCTCCACGACCATGGTCGACTCCCCCGATCCGGCGGTCCGCCTGACCGCTGATCCGGTTGCCGAGGTCACCCGGATGAAGCAGGAGGCTGGCGGGCCGATCTGGCTCTGCGGCGGCAGCCAACTGGCCACCACGCTGCTGGAGGCCGGCCTCATCGACGAGATCGTGCTCAAGCACAACCCGGTCCTCCTCCGTGCCGGCATCCCACTGCTGCGGCCAGGTGGCGCGGTCCGGCACGCCCGGCACACCGGGAGCGAGGTTCACGCGGCGACCGGCATCCGAACATCGAGCTACGAACTCATCGCCCCGTAGGGCGTCCACCTTGCGCCCGGTCCTGGAGGTGGCCGGGCGCTGTTCACCTGATCCTGGTCAGGCAGGTGCGCGACACCCTTGGTCGGTCAGGTGGACTCAGGGGTGAGGGTTCTGCGTCGGCTCATCGTCGTCATCATCATCGCCGTCATCCGAGTCGTCTGAGCCGTCGCCATCCGAGTCGTCAGAATCAGAGTCCTCAGAGTCGTCGTAATCCGAGTCGTCAGAGTCGTCAGAGTCGGAGTCGTCAGAGTCGTCCGAGTCCGAGTCGTTCGTGGCCGGTCCATCGTCGTCGTCGAAGGGCGTCTCCGGGTCGCTGTCGATGTAGTCCGGGATGCCGTCGTCGTCGTTGTCCGGATCGTCATCGTCGTATGGTCCGTCCGGTGTCTGGTCGATGGTGTCGGGGATGCCGTCGTCATCGTTGTCCGGGTCGACATCGAACGGATCGGGACCGTCGAACGGGTCGTCGCCATCATCACCCGGTTGGTCATCGTCGCTCTCCGGTCGTGGTGCGTCCGGGGCCGGATACGTCTGTGTCGGTTGCGGCTCTCCGTCGATGGTCTGGTTGACCGTCGTCTGCAGGACCGAGCCGTCGTAGTCGTTGTAGTCCACCGTCACCGTCGTCTCCACAACGGTCCCGTCGGGCCCGACGCTGGTCGTGGTGATCGTCTCTGGCTTGTCCGTGACGACGCCGTCCGGCTCCACCACGGTTGTGGTCGTTCCCTCATCCGTCTGCGACACCGAGGCGACCTGCCCATCGGGGCCGTCGAAGACACCAGGCTGGTCAGGTCGCTCCTCGAAGCCCTGGCCCTCCAGATCCTGATGAGCCTGTTCGGCCTGCGAGCCAGGCGCGGGTGGACGATCATCCCCGTCGTCGAGAGCGTCGATGGTCCCCTCGACACCGGCCTCGAATGCGTCGTTGATCTGCAACTCGAGCTCGTACTGAACCGGATCCGGTCGGCCGAGCGGCGGCTCAGGCGGCTCCTGGTTGCCGGGACCTGGCCCGGTCGGGAAGCCCGTGTCCGGCACCGGCGGAAAAACCGGGGGTGGCGGGACCGGCCGATCACCCGGCGGGCGGGGAGGTGACCCCGGCCCCGGCTCGTGGCACGCCGCATTCGTGCACTCCGACGTCGGTCGCGCGAAGAGCAGGAGCGGAGGCCGGGTGTCCTCCGCCGGCACAGCACCAGGAGCTGAGGGCCCGTGGGGGGAGCCCCCGCTGTCCGCCACCTCCCCAGGCACACAGGCGTCATGTGTCGTGATCCGGCAGGCAAGATCACCGAACGTCGTGGCGAGATGCGCTGCGATGTCGCTGGTCGCGATGGCGGTCACCATCGCGACGATTACCGTCAGAATCCCCAGGAACTCGAGCGTGGTCTGACCATGGTCCGCACGTGCACATCGTCTCATGGCTTCACTATCTGCCCGCACGATCGGTACTCCAGGGCCCGTGGACCCCAATCTCGGCCGTCGGCGGGCCCAACCCTGCCTAGGCCCGCCGGGGCCTCCTCACCCGTGAACTCGCAACAGACGGCGCAAGGTCGAGGCGTTTCGATACCCGACCTCGGCCGCCACCCGCGACGTGCTCCACTCCGTCTCGGCCAAGAGGTCACGCGCCCGCCCAGCCCGCCTGCGACGGATCAACCCGAGCGGCGTAAGCCCGGTTGCGGCCTGCACTCGCCGCTCCAAGGTGCGGCGTGTGGTGCCGAGCTCGCCAGCAAGATCGTTGACCCCTGGAGACCGTGCCAGGGACTGGACGACCAACCGGTCGAAGGCCGCCACCAGCGAGTCTCCGGCAGTCAGATGAGCCAACTCGATGAAGTCACCCTGTCGGGTGCGCTGGTCGACAGCCAGGTATCGACCCACGGTTGTCGCCAGCTCCGCGGAGATCGAGGCAACGATGGCCAGCGCGAGGTCAACATGTCCGAACGCGGCCCCCGCGGTCAGCACGGGACCATCCCGGACGACCATCTCGTCGATGGCGAGGTCCACGCGTGGGTACCGCACGCGGAAGAGACGGCTGAGCCACCACGTCGTCGTCGCCCGACGATGCTCCAGGAGTCCCGCTTCGGCCGCGAGGAACGACCCAGCACAGGCGGCCGCGATGTTGACCTCCGACGACCCGAGCGCGCCGAGGGCGTCGACCAGCTCCAGCACGTCCGGGCGACGCAGGAATGGGGCCACCTCGTGCTCGCGTTCGATGCCGAACCCGGGCACGACGACGACGTCCGCCGAGGAGAGCCCGTCCCAACCAGCGGTGCAGGGGATGGTCATGCCGTTGCTCGCGACCACTGACTGGCCGCTGCCGACACACGTCACCGTGATCGGGGGCGCGTGAGACCTCCTGGCGCCGCGGACGGACTCGGCGGTGGAGAACACATCCACGACTGAGCTGACTCCGGTCGCGAGGACCCCGTCGACCACTGCGACATCAACGCGCATGTCGCAAATGGTAGCAATCGTGTCGTTCCGGACACCTCTGATCGCTGATTTCTGTCTCTACGCTGCGTCGTGCAACCACCCGACGAACACCACATCCAACGGAGGACCCGATGCCCACCGGTGACACGCACAGCGAACCGAACGGTGCACCGACGGTCGGCCTCATGGTCCAGCTGACGGCGCGGCCCGGTAGGGAAGATGACCTGGTCTCCTTCTTCAGGGACGCCATCCCCGACGCGGTCGCCGAACCCGACACCCTCACCTGGATGGTGGTCAGGTCGGGGCCGAACACCTTCTACATCCTGGACACGTTCACCGACGACGACGGCCGCCAGACCCACATCCACGGCGTCATCGCCGAGCGGCTGCGCGAGCAGGGCCCCAACTTCCTGGATGACGTGAGCATCGTTCCCACCGAGGTCGTCGCGTTCATGCCCTCGACGGTCTGACAGCTCGAGCGGTCGCCGTGGGCACCGCGGAGGACCTCCAACGGCACTACGGGGCTGCATGCCGTTCGATGGCGACGCCGACGGAAGGGGCCAACACATCCGGTCCACCCACCAGCGTGACCGCAGGACCTGCGGCGGCGGCCAGCACCGTGGCGGTCGCCGGAGAGGCACCGAGGTCCTGGCCGTCCACCAGGAGCAGCGATCCTCCTGCAGCGGCAGCCGCCGGTCCTGCGGTCAGGCTGTCGGCCCAGAAGGTGCCGATCGCGACCCACACCTGGTCAGGGTCCGCACCGAGCTCGACCGCCTGCTCGGCGACCCGAGCGGAGGTCTCGTACCGGTTCGCCCCAGCCACCCGCTCGATGGCGACGCCCAGATCCGCGATCTCCGCCTCGACCTCCACTGACACTGCCGGCGGCCCACCGATGATCGTGACCGAACGGATGTTGCGGTCACGGATGGCCTGAGCCGTCTCAGAGGGCAGCCGATCACGTTCGACCAGCAGGATGGGTTGTCGGGTCTGAGCGGCCAGTCCGGAGACGGCGACGGCGTCCGGCCAGCCACGAGCCGGGTCGGCGGCAGCACCCTGGACGATGTAGGCGTGGTCGGCATCCACCTGCGCCGCCACCACCGCAGCTGTGCCATAGCGCGTGGTCCCCGCCAGCCGTTCGACCTCGACATCGAGTGCCTGCAGTTGCTCGGCCACGGTCGCTGAGATCGCGCTCCGGTCGCCCAGGACCACCACCCGGTCAGCCCCCAGCCGAACGATCTCGTTCGCCACCGTGGAGGGCAGCCCAGCCGTCGGCGTCAGCAGCACCGGTGCACCGAGGCTGCCGGCCAGTCCGGCCGCCGCCAGCGCATCGGCGTACCCATCTGCACGGGCCAGGAGCACCGCCGGTGCGCGGTCGAACGCCCGCCGCGACACCTCGACGGCCGTCTCCACCCGCGTGGGACCGGACACCCGGAGCGTCGCGCCAGGTGCTGGCACCGGATCCAGCCGGCCGTTCAGGAACTGCCGGACGTCGGCCTCCACGCCGGCCACGGCGACCGGCGGGGACGAGGCGTCTGCCGGAGCCGTCCAGATCGTGGCTGGCTGACAGTGGCACCCGGAATCGTGGTTGAAGCCTTCGAAGACGATATGCCGTCCGTCCGCCGTCCACTGCGGCGTTCGTTCCTCACCAGGCGTTTCGGCGATGCGGCGCTCCTCCCCTGTCGCAAGGTGGGTCGCCCAGATGCCACTGCCAGGGCCACGAGCCAACCCGTCGGCGGTACAGGAGAACGGATCCCCGTGGCACTCACGGCGATAGGCCACCTCGGTCCCGTCTGGAGAGACCGCCGGATGCGTGGCGGTCGAGTCCGCCGCGACCTGACGAACGGGCCCGCCGTTCACGTCGACGGCCACGATCCCAGAGGGCAGGGACGAACCAGTCGCCCGGGGTGCCGCGACCAGCAGAACCGTCCGCCCGTCCGGCGTCCACGCGATGTCGCCGGTCGGTGCCCAGGTCGACCGGTCCATGAGGACACGAGCCTGGCCTGGAGCAAGATCGATCGACACCGGGATGACCTCGAGCGATGAGCCCTGCCCTTGCACTGTCCGGCGGTAGACGAGGTGACGACCATCTGGTCCCCACGAGGGGGTGCTGTCCACCGCGCCATCGGGAGGTCGCGTCATCTGGACAGCGGGACTTACGTCCGCGTCTGCTGTTCCGTCCACACGAACAGCTCGAATGCCGTCGGGCGACTGGGCGACGACGGATCGGCCGTTCGGATGCCAGGCGAAAAAGCCCTCGACCGTGGCATCCCACAGTTGCGGCTGGGCTCCCTCCGCCGCCTCCACGGTCCACAGTCCGTCATCGGTGAGGTAGGCAAGACGCTGTCCGTCAGGTGACCACAGGGCTCCGGCGGCGTCCTCCGCCAGCACGAACTCCTGCCCTGACGGCGGGTCCAGGACGACCAGGTGACCCGGAGCACGGTAGCCCCGGACGTAGTCGACGAACCGGTCTGCGCCGGTGAGGTAGGCGATCGGCCCGACACCGGCGTCACCCTGTTCGGACTGCGCTCCAACAGGGCCCGGAGCAATGAGGGCGAGTACGAGAGCCGCGAGGGCAAGAACGCGAGCGTGGGACATGACACGAGAACTCCTGGCGAGACTGGCAGGTTCACTTCTAGAGTTGAGACCGATGGCCGCCGACCGTGATACAGACGCCATCGACGAGGCGGACTACATTTTGCTGGTCACCTTCCGCCAGGACGGCTCGCCCGTCCCCACACCGGTGTGGGTCCACGGCTCAGACGGTTCCTACGCCGTGATGACGAAGGTCGACACGCACAAGGTCAGCCGGCTCCGCCAGGACAGCCGGGTTGAGGTCGCACCCTGTGACATCCGCGGCAACATCGCCCCAGGAGCACCACGGTTCACCGGGACTGCCCGGCTGGAAACCGACCCTGACGTCGTGGCACGGACCGTCCAGGCCATCACCGGTCAGTACGGCTTCCGGGGCACGGTCATGCGCCTGCTCCGCCGCGGCCGCGACCTGCTCCCCGGGGATCGCGAGGAGACGCACCTTATCGTCCAGATCACCCTCGACGACCGGCTGGACGACGGCTGAGCAGGCCTACGCCTGCGAAGCCTCCAGCTTGGCGAACGCCGCGTCCTTGTCGTCCACCCGCTCGGCCTTGTCGGCCAGCACGGTCAGTTGACCGTCGGCGAACTCGAGGAAGCCGGAGCGCACGAGGTACGTCACGGCCGACCCGTCCGGAAGGTGGAGTTCGAGCGGCGCCGGGGCCAACAGCAGCAGCGCGGGCTGATGCCCCTCAAGGATCCCGATCTCACCCTCGGTCGAGCGGGCGGAGCAGGACACCACCTCACCCTCGAACAGGGCCTCGTCGGGACTGACGACCTTGGCGTCCACCTCTACGCCTCGGAGAGCTTCTTGGCGTTGGCCAGCACGTCGTCGATCCCGCCGGCGTTGAAGAACGCCTGCTCCGGGATGTCGTCAAGCTCACCGTCAATCAGCTTCTCGAAGGACTCGACGGTCTCCTCGATCGGCACGGTCTTGCCGTCCACACCGGTGAACTGCTTGGCGACGTAGAAGGGCTGGGAGAAGAAGCGCTGGACCTTCCGAGCACGCTGGACGGTGACCTTGTCCTCCTCGGTCAGCTCGTCGAGACCGAGGATGGCGATGATGTCCTGCAGGTCCTTGTAACGCTGCAGCACCTCCTGGGTTCGGGTCGCCACGTCGTAGTGGCGCTGCCCCACGGTCTGCGGGTCCAGGATCCGGCTGGAGGAGTCCAGCGGGTCCACGGCCGGGTAGATGCCCAACTCCGAGATGGCGCGGGACAGCACGGTCTGGGCGTCCAGGTGAGCGAACGTGGCGTGCGGCGCCGGGTCGGTGATGTCGTCGGCGGGCACGTAGACGGCCTGGATGGAGGTCACCGAGTGACCCTTGGTCGAGGTGATCCGCTCCTGGAGCTGACCCATCTCGTTCGCGAGCGTGGGCTGGTACCCCACGGCGGAGGGCATACGACCGAGCAGGGTGGACACCTCGGACCCTGCCTGGGTGAACCGGAAGATGTTGTCGATGAAGAGCAGGACGTCCTTCTTGTCGACGTCGCGGAAGTACTCCGCCATCGTCAGGGCCGACAGGGCCACGCGGAGACGCACGCCGGGGGGCTCATCCATCTGGCCGAAGACGAGGGCGGTCTTCTCCAGAACGCCGGCCTCTTCCATCTCCAGGCGCAGGTCGGTTCCCTCACGGGTCCGCTCACCCACACCGGCGAACACGCTGAACCCACCGTGCTGCTCGGCCACGCGCTGGATCATCTCCTGGATGACCACGGTCTTGCCGACGCCGGCACCACCGAACAGACCGATCTTCCCACCCTCCACGAAGGGCTGGATGAGGTCGATGACCTTGATGCCGGTCTCGAACATCTTGGCCTGTGGCTCGAGCTCGTCGAACGGCGGGGAGTCGCGGTGGATCGCCCACCGGGTGTCGGCCTCGATCTCGCTGGGGTCGACATCGAGCGGGTCACCCAGCACGTTGTAGACGTGCCCGAGGACACCCTCCCCGACCGGGACGGTGATGGCCTCACCGGTGTTGCGCACCACGGTGCCACGGGACAGACCGTCGGTGGGCTGCATCATGATCGCGCGGACGACGCGGTCACCAACGTGCTGGGCGACCTCGGCGGTCAGGGTGCGGTTCTCGCCGAACTGCTCGACGTCCAGCTTGAGCGCGTTGTTGATCTCCGGCAGCTGGTCCGGTGGGAACTCCACGTCGATGACCGGTCCGACGACGGACAGGATCCGACCCTCGGAGGTCGCTGCGTCGGCTGAGGAGACGTTCGTTGCGGTGTCGCTCATTGGTGTGTGTCCTTCGTGCTGCGGGAGCTGCGGGATCAGCCGTTCGACAGCGCTTCGGCGCCGCCGACGATCTCGGAGATCTCGGTGGTGATGGCGGCCTGGCGGGCCTGGTTGGCTTGGATGGTCAGCCGGTCGAGGACATCGCCGGCGTTGTCGGTCGCGGCCTTCATCGCCCGTTGTCGGCTGGCGTGCTCGGACGCCGCCGACTCGAGCAGGCCGGCGAAGACCTGGTGCTCGACGTACTTGGGGACCAGCGCGTTGAGCAGCTGGTCAGGCTCGGGCTCGATCATGAACTCGGGCGCAAATCCCTCGCCGCCCTCGAACATGCGTGCGTTGACCGGCAGGATCTGGACGGTGCTCGGGACCTGGTTCAGCGCCGACTTGAAGTCGGTGTAGACCATGTAGACGGAATCGACCCCGCGCTCGATGAAGCGCTGGACGATCGGCTCAGCCACCGCGCGAGCATCGGCATAGGAGGGCTTGTCGGTGACGCCTTCCCAGGTGGTGACCGGCGGCCGCTGGCGGTACCGGAAGTACCCCTCGCCCTTCTTGCCGACGGCGTGCACCTCGACCGTACGACCCTGCTGCTCCTCTCTCTCGACCAGGCGTTCGGCCATGCGCAGCGCGTTGGTGTTGTAGGCGCCGGCCAGACCGCGGTCGGAGGTGATCACGATGACCGCAACGGTCTTGATCACCTCGCGGTCCTCGAGAACCGGGTGACCCGAGATCGAACCTACGGCAGCCAGGTCCTTGATGACCCGGCTGACACCCTCGGCGTAGGGGCGCGCGGACTCCACTGCCTGCCGCGCCTTGGCGATGCGGCTGGCCGCGATCAGCTCCATCGCCCGGGTGATCTTCTGCGTCGACTTGACGGTCTTGATCCGCCGGCGGAGGGTGCGGAGTTCTGCTGCTCCTGGCATGTGGTGAGTGTGTCCTGACTAGGTCGGAACGGGTGGGTGGTGTGGGGTCAGGCGTCGGCGAGGGTGTCGAGGTCCTCCATCGTGACGTGCTCTTCCTCCTCGACCTGCTCGGAGGGCACGAAGCCGTCCTTGAACGCCTCGACGCCGCTCCTCATCGAGGCAACGACCTCGTCGTCGAACTGGTTGTCGCGGAGGGATTGCAGGACCTCGGCGTGGCGGGTCTCGAAGTACTCGGTCAGCTCGGTCTCGAAGCGCTTGGCGTCCTCGACCGGGATGTCATCCAGGTATCCGTTACCGGTGGCCCAGATGGCCACGACCTGCTTGCCGACCGGCACCGGCTGGTACTGACCCTGCTTCAGGATCTCGACGGTCCGACGCCCACGGTCGATCTGCTGCTGCGAGGCCTTGTCGAGTTCCGAGCCGAACTGCGCGAACGCCTCCAGTTCACGGAACTGCGCCAGGTCCAGACGCATCGTCCCGGCGACCCGCTTCATCGGCTTGGTCTGGGCCGAGCCACCCACGCGGGACACGGAGATGCCGACGTTGATCGCGGGCCGCACGCCCTGGAAGAACAGGTCGGTCTCCAGGTAGATCTGCCCGTCGGTGATCGAGATGACGTTGGTCGGGATGAAGGCCGAGACGTCGCCACCCTTGGTCTCGATGATCGGCAGGGCCGTCATCGACCCGCCACCGAGCTCATCGGAGAGCTTGGCGGCACGCTCCAGCAGGCGGGAGTGGAGGTAGAAGACGTCACCCGGGTAGGCCTCACGACCGGGCGGGCGGCGCAGTAGCAGCGACATCTGGCGGTAGGCGTCGGCCTGCTTGGAGAGGTCGTCGTAGATCGCCAGGGCGTGCTGACCCTTGTACATCCAGTAGTTCCCGATGGCGGCACCGGTGTAGGGGGCGAGGTACTGGAACGAGGCGGGGGTGGAGGCGGCGGCCGCGACGACGGTGGTGTACTCCATCGCGCCGTGCTCCTCGAGCTTGGCCACGACCTCGGAGATCGTGGAGCCCTTCTGCCCCACGGCGACGTAGACGCACTTGACCTGCTTGGTCGGGTCGCCCGACTCCCAGTTCTGGCGCTGGTTGATGATCGTGTCGACGCAGACAGCGGTCTTGCCCGTCTGCCGGTCGCCGATGACCAGCTGTCGTTGGCCGCGACCGATCGGGGTCATGGCGTCGATGGCCTTGATGCCGGTCTGCAGTGGCTCACCCACCGGTTGCCGCTCCACCACTGAGGCGGCCTGGACCTCCAGACCACGGGTGCCGTCCAGCTTGGACTCGTCCAGCGGGCCCTTGCCGTCGACCGGGCGACCGAGCGGGTCGACCACACGGCCGAGGTAGGCGTCGCCGACGGCGACGGAGAGCACCCGTCCGGTCGGCTTGACCGTGTTGCCCTCCTCCACACCGGAGGGGTCACCCAGGATGACGGCGCCGATCGAGTGCTCGTCCAGGTTCAGTGCCAGCCCCAGCAGCTGACGGCCGTCCCGGCCGACTCCGAAGTCGAGCAGCTCATTGGCCATCGCATCGGGGAGACCGCTGACGCGAGCGATGCCGTCGCCGGACTCGATGACCTGGCCGACCTGCTCACTCTTCACCGTGGGCTGGTAGGCGTCGATCTTCGACTTGAGGATCGCGGTGATGTCGTCCGCGCTGAACAGATCAGTCATCTGAAGAGTCTTTCGATGGTGCGTGTGGGGTTTGCGTTGGCTTCGGGTGAGGGTTGCGGACTGCCGGGGTATCGGGCGGTCGGGCGTCCAGGGTCGGCTACGCGCTGGCGAGCGTGGCGCGGATCTCGGTGAGCTGCTTGGCCACCGAGCCGTCGATGACGTTGTCACCGAGTTGGACGACGATGCCGCCGAGCAGGTCTGGGTCGACGACGACCTTCACCTCGACCGGCCGGCCCTCGCGCTGCTCCAGTGCCTTGCCGAGCGCCAGGCGCTGGCGCTCGCTGATCGGCTTGGCCGAGCGGACCGTGGCCACGCTGGCACCACGGGCCTCCGCGGCCTCGCTGATCACGACCTTCGCTATTGATCCGACGTTGCGGATCTGACTGGCGCTCAGCAGCAGCTGGACGGCCGAGGCGGTGGTCGTGTGCGCCTTGGACAGCAGATCGCTGACGGCTGTGCTGCGGGCCTCCAGCGGAACCGACGGGTCGGTCAGCTTGTCGCGGAGCTCGTTGGTGGTGTCGACCGCCTCGGCGAACTGGAACAGCTCGTCGGCGACGCGGTCGGCAACACCCTCGGCACGGGCGATCGTCGTGATCGCCTTGCCGTAGGCGGTAGCGAGGTCATCGGCCACGGTGGTGGGCTCCTCTTGGGTGGGTCAGTTGTTGGTGGAGAGCTGGCTGATGAACTGGTCGACCAGCTGATCGTGCTGGGACTGGTCCACTTCCTTGGCCACGATCTTGGACGCGATGTCGGTCGAGAGGGTCGCGACCTGACCGCGCAACTCCTGGAGGGCACGACTCCGCTCGGCCTCGGCCTCCGCGGCGGCACGGGCGCGGATCGCGTCGGCCTCCTCCTCAGCTTTGGCGACGATGTCGGCCTTCAGGCGCTCGGCGTCGGCCTTGGCGTCCTCGACGATCTGGTTCGCCTCGTTGCGGGACTCCTGCAGGGAGGCTTCGTAGTCGCGACGCGACTTCTCCGCCTCGGCCAGCTGGGTCTCGGCCTCTTCGATGCGGCCGTGGATGGCGCTGCGCCGCTCATCCAGGGTCTTGTTCACCTGCGGGTAGACCCGGCCCCAGATCACCGCGAACAGGATGGCGAAGGAGATGAAGCCCCAGACGAGCTCGGGGAAGGGCGGCAGCAGCTGCAGCTCGGGGTCCACCCCGCTCTCTGCAGCAAGGATCAGTACGGAGTTCGGCATGGGAACCGACCCCTACGCGTTGATGATGAACGCGAGCACGAATCCCAGCAGCGCCAGGGCCTCGACCACGGCGATGCCGATGAACATCGTGGTTCTGACCATGCCGGCGGCCTCGGGCTGGCGGGCCATGGACTCGATCGCGCCGCGGATCAACATGCCGAGGCCGATGCCCGGCCCGAGTGTTCCGAGGCCGAAGACCAGGCCGACGCCGATGACTCCGATGTCACCTTCCATGTCAATGTCCTTTTCTTTGTCAGGTGATGCCGTGCACTCTGCACGGTCATCTGATTTACGTACGGGGGTTGGGGAGTGCTAGTGCTCCGGCTCGACCGCGCCGGCCAGGTACACCGCAGCGAGGATCGCGAAGATGTAGGCCTGCAGGAAACTCACGAAGCCCTCGAAGGCGACGGTGATCGGTCCCAGGGCCAGCGTCAGGATGCCGACCGGAAGGCCGGCCAGGTTGGAGCCCTCGGGGATGATCCCGGGGAGTCTGAAGAAGGCGTGCGTCGCCAGGAAGACGATGGTCAGCAGGATGTGTCCGGCGACCATGTTGGCGAAGAGCCGTACCGTGAGGGTCAGCGGGCGGAGGATGAAGGTCGACACCAGCTCGATCGGGGTCAGCAGGATATAGACCGGCTTCGGGACGCCTGGCGGAAAGGCGACTTCCTTGAAGTAGGACAGGCCCTGGTACTTGATCCCGGTGCCGACGAAGACGACCAGTGTGATCAGCGCCAGGATCAGCGGGATCGCGATGCGTGAGGTCGAGGGGAAGTTCACGAACGGGATGATCTTGAACATGTTGTTGAACAACACGAACAGGAAGATGGTGGTGAGGAAGGGCGCGAACTTCTTGCCCTCGGGCCCGATGATGTCGACGGCGATACCGTCACGGACGAACTCGACGATCGACTCGCCGATGCTCTGCAGCTTGCCGGGGATCACCTTCGGGTTGTTGAACGCCAGCAGCATCAGGATGGAAGCGAACAGGACGCTGAAGAAGATGATCAGGTAGACACGGGTCACCCCGACACCCGCGATCTCGAACAGCGGCGGGAGGTTGAAGATCTCCCCTGCTGGCGGGACTTTGAAGTCTGCGCCGTAGGGTTCGGCTGCAAGTACCAGGTTCACGCGTGCTGCCTTTCTGAACCGCTGGGTTGAGGGCTGGTGACCGACGCCTTCGTGGCGTCGATCCAGAAGAATCGGGGGTCTCGGGCCGCGGTGACCATCTCACCGGCGAGGGACGCGACCAGTCCGATGGCAAGGCCACCGGCGTAGGCGGTCATCGGCAGGTCGGTGAACCGCCAGACGGCCGCGAAGATGGTAACACCCAGCATCAACCGCTGGGCCAGCGCCGCCATCGCCATTGCGATCACCGCGTCGTTGCCCGCTCGTGCACCCAGGCGGTAGAGCGGGAGGGCCGAGAGGGACAGCAGCGCCACCGTGGCCGCACCCAGTGCTGCCGCTGGGGCTTGGGTCGAGTCGAGACCGATCAGCACAGCCCCCACCCACACGAGCGCGGCTGTCACCACGGACGCCGCCGCACCACGGAGGGCCAGACGGGCCTCGGGTGCAGCGATCGCTGACGGGGATGGCATGAGGGGCAGCCTTGCGAGTTGAAGGAGTGGTCGGGCTCGGTTGAGGCAGTACGTGTCTGGTGTCACCGGTCCGGCGACGGGTCGGCGTGCTCCTGCACCTCTGGTTGTCCCTGTGACGGGGCAGCATCAGCAGGAGGATCGTCGTCCTGGGACCGGATGTATAGCAGGTAGATCCCGGTCATGTTGCCGACAACAAAGCCGATCAGCATGAACACCGGGCCGGTCTCGAGCCACCGGTCGACCAGCCACCCGACTCCACCCCAGGTGAAGATCGCGGCAAGCAGGTCGGCCGTGAACTCGGATGACCTGTCGGTCTTGGTGGTGCCCCCGAGAACTCGTGACGGTTTCACCCGCGTTTCCTCCTCGTTGGCCAGTACCACGCTCGACCGCTTGTGAAAACGTACACAAAGTCCCTGGGGGTGACAACTACGTGAGAGGTAGGTGCCGTTTCAATGTGGCGGTACCCGGCATTTGTGCAGGTCACGAGGGGTGGCCTGGGGAATCTCCCGGCCGGTGGAAGCCCGGGTGGCGCCGGATGTTGGACCCGTCCTCCACGGCGCGACGCTCCTGCTCGGCGCGAGCGTCGGTCAGCCGTCGTCGCAACGCCAGACCCAGCGTCCAGAGGACCAGGACGACGGCGCCGACCCCGGCCACGGTGAACGGCCAGGTCGTGTCCGTCATCGCCGGACCGACGACGACCACGGCGAGCAGGGCTGACCAGATGTAGAGCAGGATGACGGCTTGTCGCTGGGAGTTGCCGATCTCCACCATGCGGTGGTGCAGGTGCTTGCGATCAGGGGTGGCGATGCCCTGGCCGCTGACCAACCGGCGGATGATCGCCAGGGCGATGTCGAGGAAGGGGAGCGCCAGGACGAGGGCGGGGATCAGGACGGGGATGGAGACGACGAAGAAGTCGCTGCGCGTCGGTTCGGCGGTGTTGCCGATGGCGCTGACCCCGGCGGCAGCGAGCAGCAGGCCGAGCAGCATCGAGCCGGTGTCGCCCATGAAGATGGAGGCCGGGTGGGTGTTGAACACCAGGAATCCGAAGCACGCCCCGATGATGGCGGCCAGGACCAGGCTGGCGGAGGCGATGGTCGGGGTGACCACCACCTGGCCCTGCGGGACGAACTGGGTGTAGACGAAAAGCGCGGCGGCGGCGATGGCGACGATCCCGGCGGCCAGGCCGTCCAGGCCGTCGATCAGGTTCACGGCGTTGATCATCGCCACCACCGCCACGATGGTCAGGAGGGCGGCGGCGTCGGGCGCGAGGGAGAAGATCCCGCCGTCGCCGAAGGGGATGTAGACGAAGTTGATCGTCAGGCCGAACAGGACCAGGACCCCGGCGGCGAGGACCTGGCCGGCGAGCTTGCCACCCGGGCCGAGCGAGCGGGTGTCGTCGATCAGCCCGACCAGAGTGATGACGGCGGCGGCGAGGACCACGCTCTCGGGCTCGGAGGTGGTGCGGAAGAGCTCGTCGAAGGCATCCAGGCGGGTCGCGGCCAGCAGGGCGATGACGACACCGAAGAGGATGGCCAGCCCACCGATCTCAGGGGTGGCGCGATCGTGGATGTCTCGCTCGCCGGGGCGCTTCACGGCACCGATGGCGAAGGCCAGGCGCTTCACGGCGGGGGTCGCCAGCACGACCGCGACGAAGCTCGCGCCCGCCACGATCAGGTGATCCATGAGTTGGGGGTCCATCGGGCACCGCTCACGGTACTGCCCCGTCGGCTCGGGTGGCAGGTTGCGAGGGGGTCGCGGCTCGACCGGCGGCGCCGAGCAGGCCGCTCGTGGGTTGTTCTGCCTCCACCACTCGGTTGAAGTCGCCGAGTTGGAGGCAGTCTGACCGGTCGTGGCCGAGAGATCGGGGCGATCGCCGCTTCGGGGGAAGCAATTCGCCCGCGGGTGGAGGCAAACTGCCCGTTGGTTGCGCGAGGACCACCCTCCCCGACTCGAATGGAGCGGTGTCCCGCGAGCACCGGTACGGCGTGACCCAGGCCCCGCGTGTTTGTCCACAGCCAGCCCGACTTTCCTCTCGGAGAATCCGCTGGATCGCGCAGGCTTGTCGGATGTCTGTCCTGCCTCCTCATGTTCTGACAGCTCTTCGAGGGTCACCCGGTCGGGTCGCACACCGCGCCGACCTCGTGGGACCCGGTGCCGGCCGGACGACGATTGATCGGCTGGTCATGGCGGGGGCGCTGCAGGCACTGGCGCCGGGATGGGTCCGGGCCCACGGCGACGGCGCCCCGTGGCAGATCGCACACCTGGCGACAGGCCGAGCGAGGCGCCGCGGGATCCCAGCACTCGTATCCGGCGTGGAGGCGCTTCGGCTTGCGGGCTGCGAGTTGGAGGCGCCCGAGCGACCGCTCATCCTCCTGCCCCATGGCTGCCGGCCGCGCCACCGTCACGCCGTCGTGGTCGACCGGAACGGCGTGGCGCTGCCCAGCCCGCTCTACCGCACCAGGCAGCGCCGGGACCTTGGTGACCTCCAGGCGCTTCGGCACCACGGTTTGTGGACGACAGGCACCGCGGTGGCACTGGCAGACGTCGCCGTTCCCGGAGACGGCACCGCCGTATCAGACGACGAGTTGCGCAGAACGCTGTACGCGGTTCGGAACCAACTGAGGGTGATGCCAGCAGAACTCGTCCATGCGTGGCAGTTGCTCACGCACGCGGGGGCCACGCGGCTGCTGCGCATGGCCGAGGCGGGCGACCTCGAACACGAGAGCGTCGCGGAGCGAACCGTCTATCGAGAGGTGTTCCAGGCCTTCCCACCGGCACCGGACTGCCAGGTGTGGTTGGCACCGGACATCCGGGTCGACTACGCCTACCTGGCTGCCGGCATGGTCTTGGAGTACCTCGGCGAGGCAGCGCACGCGCACAGCGTCGACCGGGACGGCACTCGCACCTACGCCCTACGTCGGCTCGGCTTCGACATGTTCGGCATCACGAAGTCCATGCTGAAGGACAAGCCCGGACTGGCAGCGACGGTGCACTCGACGCGGCGCGAGCGGGAGCAACTCATCCTCGACGGCCGTCTGCCTCGTCCAGCAGTGCCAGCCCAGCCGGATCGCCTGACGCCTCTGCGGACGCTGCACGCGCTGGGCTGATCGCGCTCGGCTTCTACGGGCCCTGGGTACAGGGCTCGCGAGGCCCGTCGTCCGGAGCCTCCAACGCTCCGCCGCGGGCGTTCTGCCTCCAGACTCCCCCGTGCCTGTTCCCACTGGAGGCACGCTGACCTATCCGGGTCAAGAGACGCGGGGTTTCAACGCCGCAGCGGAGGCAGAATGCCCGCTGCCGGAGGCAAAACGCCCGCGCAGACCCACCCAGCGGGCCTGGGTCAGGTCGTCGGGTCGGGGTAGGCCGGGAAGGCGGCGGAGAGCTCCGCCACCTCCTTCTTCACCGTGTCGACCTCGGATGCATCGCGGAGGACCCGGACGATGAGGCTCGCGATCTGGGCCATCTCCTCGGTGCCCATGCCGACGGTGGTTGCTGCCGCGGTGCCCACCCGGATGCCGCTGGCCACCATCGGAGGGCGTGGGTCGTACGGGATCGCGTTCTTGTTCAGGGTGATCCCGGCTGCGTCACAGCGCTCTTCGGCTTCGGTCCCGGTGATGTCCAGGGACTGCAGGTCGGCCAGCAGGTAGTGGATGTCGGTTCCGCCCGAGACGATCCGGACGCCCTGCTGCGACAGGCCCTCCGCCAAGGCCCGAGCATTGGCCACGACACTCGCGGCGTAGTCGGCGAACGTGGGCGCCATCGCCTCCTTGAAGGCCACGGCCTTGCCGGCCACCACGTGCTCCAGCGGCCCACCCTGCATCATCGGGAAGACGGCCTTGTCGATGGCCTTGGCGTGCTCCTCGGTCGACAGGATCGTGCCACCCCGCGGGCCACGGAGGGTCTTGTGCGTCGTGAAGGTCGTCGCATCCGCGAAGGGGATCGGCGAGCGGTGGGCTCCACCGGCGACCAGACCGATGAAGTGGGCTGCGTCAACCATCAGCTTGGCGCCGACCTCATCGGCGATGGCCCGGAAGCCCTCGAAGTCCCAGTCCCGCGGATAGGCAGTGGCACCCGCGATGATCAGCTTCGGCCGCTGCTCGAGCGCGAGCGAACGGACCTCGTCCAGGTCGATCAGTTCGGTGTCCTCACGCACCCCGTAGGCCGCGATGTCGAACCACTTGCCACTGAAGTTGACCTTCGAGCCGTGCGTCAGGTGCCCACCGTGCGGCAGTGACATCGCGAGGACCGTGTCGCCGTGCTCGACACCCAGCGCGAACATGGCGGCCATGTTGGCCGAGGCGCCCGAGTGCGGCTGGACGTTGGCGTGGTCGGCCCCGAAGAGCTGCTTGGCGCGCTCGATGGCTAGCGTCTCGGTCACGTCGACGAACTCGCAGCCGCCGTAGTAGCGCCGACCGGGGTATCCCTCGGCGTACTTGTTGGTGAGGACGCTGCCCTGCGCGGCGAGCACCGCCGGCGACGTCAGGTTCTCCGACGCGATCAGCTGCAGGTGCGTGCGTTGGCGGGTCAGCTCACTGGTGAGCGCCTCCGCAACCTCGGGGTCCTGCGCGGCAAGTTGGTCCCAGCTCGGGCCGTAGTAGGTCATGCGCCCGAGAGTAGACGTTGGACCCGCGCCGTGGAAGGCGCTGATGGCTGCCGGGATGGGCTGTCCGAGCCTGGCTACTGCTGCGCCTCGATCGCGTGGATGCCGGCGATGCGGGCCACGTGGCGGCCCCCCTCGAAGGGCTCGGCCAGCCACAGCTCGAGGATCTCGTCCGCCAGCGCCGGCGCGACGATCCTGGCCCCGATCGCGAGGACGTTCGCGTCGTTGTGGGCTCGGCTCATGCGGGCGGTGTACAGGTCGTTGCACAGTGCCGCCCGGACGCCGTTGACCTTGTTCGCTGCGATCTGCTCGCCCTGCCCCGAGCCGCCGAGGACGATCCCCCGGTCCGCTGTCTGCGCGTCGCCGTCACCGGCGACGACCGCCCGCCCGACAGCGGCCATGATCAGCGGGTAGTCCACCCGCTCCGTGGAGTCCGTCCCGAGATCCAGGACTTCGTGACCCAGGCGGTGGATCGTGGCCTTCAGGTGCTCCTTGAGCTCGAACCCGGCGTGGTCGGCTCCGATGGCGATGCGCATGTCGAGCACCGTAGCCGCTGGAGTGCTCCGCTACGCTGCCCACCAGCGACAAGCGCACCAGCCGGATGATGAGGAGGAGCGGCCCGTGGAGGACCCGACGGCGACCCCCGGTCAGGATCCGTCCAGCACGCTTGCGCAGGAGGCAGGCTCGCCCCTCGTGGGCCGGCGGGTCCTCGTGACCGGTGCCTCCTCCGGCATCGGACGGGCCACCGCGGTGGCGTGCCTCCAGGCCGGGGCAGCGGTCGCGATCCTCGCTCGCCGGGCCGATCGCCTGCAGGAGCTCGCCGACGACTTCGGCGCCCACCCGGTGGTCGGGGACGTCGCCGACCGGTCCTCGGCCGGGGACCTGATCGCGCAGTCCGTGGAGGCACTCGGCGGACTCGATGTGCTGGTCAACTGCGCAGGGATCGCTCGGCCGGGGCTCATCGAGCACGCCGATCCGGCCGACTGGGCGGCGATGTTCGACGTCAACGTCCTCGGCCTGCTGGCCATCACCCAGGCCGCGATCCCGCACCTCCAGGCGTCCGACGGCGGCGCGACGATCGTCAACATCTCCTCGATGTCAGGCCGTCGGGTCCCCAGTGCCACCGGGGGGACGTATGCGGCGACCAAGTTCGCGGTCCACGCGATCTCGGAGTCACTCCGCCAGGAGTTGCAGCCCATCGGCATCCGGGTCACCACCGTCTCCCCCGGGTTCGTCGCGACCGAGATCTTCGAGCGCGAACCTGACGACCCGACGGCCGACAGCGCCACCGTGGAGCGGTACCAGCGGCTGATGGCCGCGGTCGGGATGTCACCAGCCGACGTCGCCTCGGCCATCGTCCACGCCATCAGCGCCCCGGACTCGGTCACGACGGTGGAGATCGCCCTGGTCCCGACCGACCAGAACGATGGTTCCTATGCCGCTGAGGTCTCCTCCGAGTGACCCGCGGCCCACTGGTGCAGGCCCTCGGCGCGTTTGCGTGCGACCGCGGCGGGCACCATCTACAGATACGCGATCTGCCTAGGAGTTCCTCATGTTCGCCGTCGCACTGTCCGTCCTGTTCATCGCCGCGATCATCGCCATCGGGATCTGGATGCGACGCAGCGAGGCGAGCGGGTCCTACGACGCCGGTCCGTCTTCCGTGTCACAGCCAGGTGTTCGCAAGCTGTTCGACTTCGGGCCGAAGGGCTGGTCAGAGGATGGCGTGAACCAACGGCACGACCGCCAACCCGCCGACCGGTAGCACTCAGACCGAGTCCGTCGGCGCGTCTCCTACGTGGTCTGACGCGTCCCCTGCGGGAGAGCGTGCGTCCGCGCCGTCGGCCGGGCCCTCTTCCGAGGCCGAGTCCGAGTCCGTGGCCGAGTCCTCGGAGTCGATGACCGATGGGGGCGGCGCTGGCCGCTCACCCCACGGCAACTCGCCGGCTGCGACCAGGTGGATGTCGTGCCCGGCGATCACGCCCTCGCGATGGACGACGAGCGAGGGCCCCGTCGCGTCCACGATCGTTGAAACTCGCCCGTCGCTCTCTCCGCCGTCCAGGTAGACCGGCACCAGCACACCCAACTGCTGGCGGGCGTCCTGCGCCGTGGTCGGTCGTCGTTGGTCCGGGCGATTCGCAGAGGTGCAGGCCAGCGGCCCGATCTCGCCGATCAGACGGAGCACGAAGTCGTCGACCGGTCGACGCAGTTGCACCGTCCCCTTCCCATTGCCGAGGTCCCAACTCATGCCGTCGATGGCGTTCAGGATCAGGGTGAGGTCGCCCGGCCAGTACGCGGCCATCAGTCGATCGGCGCTCTCAGGGACGTCACTGACCAGCCCGGACACCTGTCGCTCTGAGCGGATCAGGACCGGGATGGGCGTGGTCCGGGAGCGACGTCGCGCCGCGAAGATCCGCTGTGTTGCGGCCGGCCGGAAGGCGTCGGCGACCACGGCGTAGACACCGTCGACCGGGAGCACGACCACCGACCCCTTGCGGAGGACCGCCACCGCCTCGTCGAAGGCTGCGTCGGGGTCGTCGAGGGAGATGGTCTCGGACACACCCCGACGGTAGCGCTCGCGGTCACATGAGCGCTCAGCGTCGGCGTGCGACGGCGAAGCGGGGCCGGCCGGTCAGATCCGCTTCGATGGAGGCCGGGCCCACGTGATGCTCGAGGGCCTGGACGGTCTGGGTCACGCGTGACGGATCGTCCTCGATCAGGACCCAGCCACCGGGCCGCAGCCAGTAGGGCGCGGCTGCCACCAGATCGGCGATCACCTCCCAGCCGGACTCGCCGCCGACCAGCGCATTCCACGGATCGTGGTTCCGCACCTCCGGCTCGGCGACGGCCACCTGCGACGGATCCAGGTAGGGCGGGTTGCACACCACCACGTCCACGGCACCCAGCAGCGCGGTGTCGAGCCCGGCGAAGAGGTTGGCGTGATGGACCTCCACCGTGGGCCAGCTTCGCGCGTTGTGTCGGGCCAGTTCGACGGCGGCTGGATCGGCGTCGGTTGCGAGGACTCGTGACGGCTCGCCCTCCGACGCCAACGAGCAGGCGATCGCGCCGGTCCCGGTACACGGCTCGATCGCCGTCGCTCCCGCTGAGAGGCGGTCCAGTGCGAGTCCGGCCAGGACCTCGGTCTCCGGGCGAGGGACGAAGACGCCGGGGCGCACCTCGATCTCGAGGTACCGGAAGGCAGCAGTCCCCAGGATGAGCTGGAGGGGTTCGCGGGCCTCCCGCCGAGCCACCGCCGCCTCCAGCGCCTGCGGGTCGTCCCCGAAGGCCTCGACGAGCCACCGGGCGTCGACATCGGGGGTTGGAACGCCCACAGCGCCGAGTCGGGCAGAGACTCGGCGCTGTGGGGCGTGGTGCGGGCCCGTCACAGGCCCACGGTAGGTGTCGGTGCGACGATAACGTGGCCGATCAGGCGGCCAACTTGGCGGCGATCTCGGCGAAGCGGGAGCCGTAGACCGTGGCGATCGTGATCTCGTGCTCGTCCAGGCCGTCCTTGCCCTCCTGGGGCGACCAGTGGCTGGGCCCGTACGGTCCACCGCCGGTGCGCGTGACCTGGGTCGCGGGGTCGGAGTACCCCATCGGCACGATGACCATCCCCTGGTGGAAGGCGTAGGTCGACATGGTCATGATCGTCGACTCGAAGCCGCCGTGGATGGTCGAGGCCCCGGTGAAGAACCCGGCTGGCTTGCCGACCAGCTTGCCCTCAGCCCACAGGCTTCCGGTCTGATCGAGGAAGGACGAGAGCTGGGAGGTCCGGTTCCCGAAGCGGGTCGGGGACCCGAAGATGATGCCGTCGAACTCGGGCAGCTCGTCCACGGTCGCCTCGGTGATGGAGGCCATGGACTGCTGCGCCTGAAGCGCACCGGCTGCCTCGAGCTGCTCGTCACTCATGAGCCGTGGGACCCGACGGAGCTCAGCCGTGCCCCCGGCCTCACCGATCCCGTCCGCGATCTTCTGGGCAAGGTCATACGTGCTGCCGTACATGGAGTGGAAGATGATGCCGATGCGTGCCATGAGGGTCTCCCCGGGGTTGGTTGGATTGAACTAGTTGTTTGAATCACAACTATCGCCAACCTTGCCGCTCTTCGGCCCGCTCAAACCTCAGTCCTGGGTCAAGGCCTGCAGCTTCTGGCGTTGCTCCTGACCGATGAGCGCCTCCAGCAGCTCCGACAGGTCCCCGCCCATCACGCCGTCGAGGTCGTGGGTGGTGAAGTTGATCCGGTGGTCGGTCACCCGGGACTGCGGGAAGTTGTAGGTCCGGATCTTCTCCGAGCGGTCTCCGGTCCCGATCTGTGACGCTCGGGCGTCCGCGCGCTCGGCGGCGACGCGGTCCCGCTCGGCCTGCAAGAGCCGGGACTTCAGCACCCGCAGCGCCTTCTCCTTGTTCTGCAGCTGGGACTTCTCGTCCTGCATCGATACGACCAGCCCGGTGGGGGCGTGGGTGATCCGGACTGCCGAGTCGGTGGTGTTCACCGACTGCCCACCCGGACCGGACGAGCGGTACACGTCGATCTTCAAGTCGTTGGGATCGACCTGGACGTCGACGTCCTCGGCCTCCGGCATCACCGCGACCGAGGCGGTCGAGGTGTGGATTCGGCCGCCCGACTCCGTCGCCGGGATGCGCTGTACGCGGTGGACGCCGGACTCGTGCTTGAGCACCGAGTAGGCACCGGAGCCGTTGACCTCGAACGTGACCTCCTTGATCCCGCCGATGCCGGTGTCGGAGACGCTCAGCCGGTTGACCGACCAGCGCCGGCCCTCCGCGTAGCGCACGTACATCCGTTCCAGCTCGGCGGCGAACAGCCCGGCTTCGTCCCCTCCGGCCCCCGCGCGGATCTCGAGGATCACGTTCTTGTCGTCCAGTGGATCCTTGGGGAGGAGCAGGACCTGCAGTCGGTCCTCCATCCGCTCCGCCTTCTCGCGTCCCTCGCGGGCCTCATCCCGGAACATCGCCTCGTCGTCGGGGCCGGCCATCTCGGCCAACTCCTCCGCAGCTGCCGCGTTCTCGAGCAGCGTCGAGTACTCATCGAAGGCCACGACGACCTCGGCCAGTTCGGCGTGGCGCTTCGCCGTGGCGGTGTAGCGCTCCTGATCGGCCAGGACCTCGGGGTTGGCCATGTCCAGCTCGAGCTCGGCGTGGGTGGCAACCAGGTCCTCGAGCCGGTTGCGCATGGCGTCATCGATCATGTGATCGCTGATCCCGGATCCGCCTCCGACTCCGGTGCGGCAACGGGCTTGGGAAGGCCGACCGCCTCCGCGGCGGTGTCCGCCCCCCACTCGATGGGCGAGGGAAGATCCGTCGTCCGACCGTCCAGATCACCGCTCGGGACGACGGCCTCGAAGGCCCGAATGGCCACCTCCACCATCTCGTCGTCAGGCTCCTTGGTGGTGATCTTCTGGAGCCACAGTCCCGGGACCGCGAGCCACTTGAGGAACGGATTGGACTGGTCGGCACCCAGCCGGAGGACCTCGTAGGCCAGCCCAGCGACGACCGGCAGGAGCACGACGCGCAGGCCGACCTGATAGCCGAGGAAGGCCAGGAAGTTCTCGCCATCCGGTGAGGGCACGATGATCCCCGCCGTGGTGTAGATCACGATCGCCAGGAACATCACGATGAGGAGGAAGTTCGTCCCGCACCGTGGGTGCTTGGTGGAGTAGGGCTGGATGTCGGGTGCGCGGAGGTCTTCGCCGTGCTCCCAGGCCATGATCGTCTTGTGCTCGCCGCCGTGGTACCGAAACACCCGCTTGATGTCGGCCAGCATCGAGATGGCCAGCAGATAGGCCATGAAGATGACCAGCCGGACCAGCCCCTCGACCAGGTGGAAGCGCACGGTGTCCCCGCCGCCCAGGGAGTCCTCGATGGCCGCCAGGCCCAGGTTCGGCAGGACGATGAAGATGCCGATGAAGGCCACCAGGGCCACCAACAAGCTGCCGCCCATCTCACCCTTGGAGAGCTGCTCCTCGTCCTCGACGGCAGCGTTGGCCGAGATCGTCAGCGCACGGGTGCCGATGGTCAGCGCGTCGACCAGTCCCCACATGCCTCGCAGCATGGGCTTGGTCCAGATCGGATTCCGCTTGGGGAAGTCGCTGACCTGGTGACGCTCCAGGTAGATCACGCCGTCAGGCCGCCGGACCGCCACCGCCCAGGTGTTGCGGCCCCGCATCATCACACCCTCCAGGACGGCCTGCCCGCCGTAGAAGTGTGGTGCGTGGTCCTCGGTGTCGGCGCTCACGCACCATCACCGCCGGGCAGCGCGAGCGGCGTTGCCTGCACGTCGGACAGGAAGGCCTCGGTCGAGTTGGTTCCCTGCAGTCGGTCCACGACCACCATGGTGGCCTCTGTCGAGCCGGCCCGCGAGATGGATTCCCGGATCGCGCTCACGGCGTCGGTCCGCTCCATCGGCTTCGCGGTCGCGGCAGCGTAGGTGGAGGAGTCGACCACCGAGACGATCCCCGCGGCCCCGTTCGCGGCCAGCTGGCGGTCGAGGGTCACAACCGAGTTGGCGACCCGGATGAACTCGCGCTGCACGACCTCGTCGTAGACCGAGCCGGTGTCGGTCAACAGCGTCCCGATGAGGGTGAGGGAGCCATCGTCATCCGTCGCGCGTGCGGCGGCCACGAGCTGCTTGGAGGGATAGAGCGCCGCGGCCTCGATGTCCGGAGCAACCGAGCGACCACCTGTCCCACTCGCAACGCCGTAGGCGCGGGAGAGCCGTGAGATCGAGTCCAGCAGCACGATCACGTCGTGGCCGAGCTCGACCAGTCGCTTCGCTCGCTCGATGGCCAGCTCGGCGATCTGGGTGTGGTCCTCGGCCGACTGGTCGAAGGTGGAGGCGATGACCTCGCCGTCCACCAGTTCGGCAGCGGCACGAACGGCCTCGGGGCGGCAGTCGATGCTGACCAGCATCAGGTGGCTGTCTGGTCGAGCCTGGCTGAGCGCCCCGGCCAGCTCGATGAGGAAGGCGGCCCCGTCGGCCTCCGGTGGGACGGTGACGACGGTGCGCTGGCCGTCTGCCTGCGGGGCGACCAGGTCGATCAGCCGGGCATTGATCGAGTTGGCGTCTCCCAGGTCGATGTCGGCGGTCAGCGGCGCGAGTGGGATCTGGTCGAAGTCGGGGCGATCGGCGACTCGATTGTCCTCGAGTTCCTCGAGATTGACCTTCTCGACGTGGTGCAGGGCCGGAACCTTCTCGTTGCTCCGCTGCTGTCGGATGGGACCCTGGACGACATCGCCGCGGCGGAGGCGCTGCTTGCGGATCTGGCCCTGGCTGACGTAGACGTCACGCTCCCCAGGGAGGTATCCCGTGGTCCGGAGGAACCCATACCCCTCCGGCAGGATGTCGAGGACGCCTGCGCGAACCTCCCCGGCATCGTCGTCCTTCCTGCCGCGGCCGCTGGTGTTGCCACTCTTGCCACCACGGCCTCGGTTGCGGCCATCGTCGCCGGAGTTGTCGCCTCCGCTCGAATCACGACCGCCTGAGTCACGTCCGCCCGAGTCACGACCGCCTGAGTCACGACCCTGGTTGCGGCCCGTGTTGCCGCCGCCGGAGCCGTCGCCACCGGTGTCGCTCGACCCTTTGGCGTCGGCGTCCTGCCCACCGCCCGACCGCTCACGGCTGCGGGTGCGACGCCGGCGGGTTCGGCTGTCGCCGTCGTCCCGCTCGTCCTCGTCGTCGGCCTCGCTGTCGTCGGCCTTGCTCTCGTTTGCCTGGTTGTCGTCGGCCTGGCTGTCGTCGGCCTTGCTGTCGTCGGCCTTGCTGTCATCGGACTCGTGGTCATCAGATTGCTCGCCGGACTGCTCGGCGTTGCTGATGATCGCGTCGACGAGTTCGGCCTTGCGCAGCTTGCCGACTCCGGTCAGCTGCAGGGCTGAGGCGATGTCGCGCAGTTCGGCGACGGACTTGCGTTCCAAGACGCTGCGGTCCATGCGGTGGTACTCCTGGTCCGGCGGCAAGACAGGAACTCGCCGCACTCGCGTGAATGTCGGCCTGCGACGCCAGCTGATGAGAGGCGCTGGGCCGGGGCAGATCTGCCGCACGGCACGACGCGTCGCAAGGGACCGCCAAGCATAGCGGCGGTGCAGGTGACCGCGCTGCGTGAGGGTTCACGGCCCACCGGGAGGACTGGTGTCCCAGCGGAGAGGCCCTTTCGGACTCGCGGGCCTGGGCTCAGGCGGGTGGGCAGCGCTCAGCGCCGGCCAGGTCCCAGGACGTGGGCACGACTCGCGACGCCGAGTCGGAGGTGACGTCCCCCACGACATCCCTGACCCGCCCGGTGGCCTCCTCCCCCGCCTGGACCACGGCAAGAACGGCCGGTCCGGCGCCCGACAGCACCGCCGGAACACCCGCTGCCCGCAAGCCCTCGATCAGCGCCCGACTGGTTGGCATCACGTCGAGCCGGGTCGGCTCGTGGAGCCGGTCGACCATGCTGGAAGCCCGGAGGGGCCCCTGACCGGCAAGGCCGAGCACCGTACTGGTGATGCTGGCGGCGTTGGCGGCGGCGAGGTCCAGGGGAACCTGGGTGGGCAGGATGGCGCGAGCTTCGGACGTCGGTACGCGGTCGCTCGGGATGATGATGATGGGCCGAAGGGCCGGGCTGGGCGTGACCCGTGCGACCTCGCCGTCGTCAGTGCAGACCACGAGCCCGCCGAGCACCGCCGCAGCGGCGTTGTCCCGGTGGCCCTCCATCCCGCTGACCAGGTCGATGATCTGCCGTCGGGTCACTGCCGTGGACGTGACTGCCGCAGCGAGCATCACCCCCGCCACGGCTGCCGCGGCCGACGAGCCCATGCCCCGTTGGAGTGGGATCTGCGACCTGACGGTGATCGAGACCTCAGGGGGCTCATGCCCGACCTGGTCGCACCAGGCACCGAACGCCTGCCACACCAGGTTGTCATCGCCCGACGGCAGGTCGTCCGCCCCCTCCCCTTCGGCGATGATCCGGCGTTCCTGCTGGGCGGTCACGACGGCGATCAAGGGGATGTCGAGGGCGACGGCGACGCTGTCGAACCCGGCGCCCAGGTTGGCAGAGGTGGCGGGAACAGCGACGCCGACCTCGT
Source organism: Euzebya tangerina (assembly GCF_003074135.1). NCBI lineage: Bacteria > Bacillati > Actinomycetota > Nitriliruptoria > Euzebyales > Euzebyaceae > Euzebya > Euzebya tangerina. Next base: position 83,512 of record NZ_PPDK01000003.1, read on the forward strand.
CCCCCTCGAGCTCGACTGCTGGTCCCCGGTCCGTCACCAGCGGGAGTGTAGAGGTCCACCGCCTCGCTGGGTCCTGGCTGGCGCGAGACGGTGCCGGACTGGGGTCATCGACGAATAGACCGGAGTCGACCGACGACACGATCGAGATGCCCCGCTTCTCGTCAGTCGGAATGGGGCCGAGTTGGGGACGCTCACGCTCAGGATCACGGCGCGTGATGCGACGGGGCTGCCCCGACCCTTCTAGATGCGCCATCCCTCACGAGGACGGTGGAGTCCCCACCCAGAGGTCAGGTTCCCCACCCAGAGGTCAGATTCCCCACCCAGAGGTCAGGTTCCCCACCGAGAGGTCATGTTCCCCGAAGAAAGGTCAGGTTCCCCACCGAGCGGTCAGGCCACGCGCCGAAGGACCGCCTCCGCACAGCGCCGACCCGAGAACAGGGCACCCTGGATCGACGCGGTGTCCCGGTGGTCGCCACAGACGAACCGGCCGTCCTCCAACTCCACTGACTGCTTCGGGTTGAACGGCGAGGTCTGCCGGGGTTGCCCGTGTGCGATGCGGTACGTCCGCAGGTGCGACCAGCCCTGGACCGCCGGGCCGAACCAGCCCTCCAACTGCTGCCGCGCCACCCGGGCCAGGTCCCCCTCCACATGCCCTGGCATCGCCGCCGCGATCAGGTTGCGCCCCGCCGGCGCGTAGGACGACGACACGTTGCTCATCACGGCCACGTTCAGCACCGGCCCACGCCCGGTCCCATCCAGCACGATCAGCTTGCTGTCCGTCGGCGCCCCGTCGGCCGCGAAGTACACGCACCCCACGCCCTTGGAGGCAACCGGCGCCAGATCGAGCAGCGACGCCGCCGCCGGACCCTCCGTCGCCACCACGACGGCCTCGTGACGAGTGCTCGACCCACCCTCGACCACGACGGACCCCTCGGAGACGGACGCCACACGCGCACCCAGCTGCACCGTCCCCTCGGGAAGCCGCGCGGCCAACTGAGCCGGGATGGCCCCCATGCCATCTGCCGGCACCGCGGAGTCACCCTCGGCCAGCATCCGGAAGATGATGTCGAAGATGCGCCGGCTGTCCTGGAGCTCCGGGTCCAGCTGGATCCCCCCGACCAGCGGGGTGAAGAACCGTTGGATGATCGTCTCCGAGAAGCCGGCATCGCGCAGGGCGTCGGTCGTGCGAAGGTCCTCGCCCCGCAGCAGATCAGCGGCCTCTCCTTGCTGCACCCGCCGGCGCAGCAACGCGATCCGGGCCTTGTCCAGCAGCGACCCCACCGGGGCCTGCACCGTGTCGAGCAGCGAGGCCGGCATCCGGAATGGATCGGCCACCACCGACCCCGAGCCCTCCCGCCACACCATCGCCCCCGGGTCGAACGCCTGGAAGTCCAGGGCGGCCATGTCCAACTGCCGGTGCATCTCCGGGTACGCCAGCAGCGCCACCTGGAACCCTCGGTCGAGGGTGAAGCCATCAATGACATCGGAGCGGACCCGACCGCCGACGCCATCGCTCGCCTCGAACACCGCCACCTCGACGCCGGCATCCGCCAGCGTGGTCGCACAGGCCAATCCGGCCAGGCCGGCCCCGACGATGGCCACACTCACGCTGTCCTCCTCACGTCGACGACGGCGGCGGTCACCTGGTGGTGGTCACCGCACGGTGGTCACACTTCCCGTCCCTCGACGCGCATAAGCGAGGCGACTCGTCTGACCTCCGACAGCCCCTCCAGGGCCGCGACGCAGGCCTGGACGTTGCCCTCACGTGCGGCGTGGGTGACGAGGAGCAGCTGCGCGTGGTCGTCCGACCCTTCCTGCCACACGCTCTTGATCGACACGTCGTTGTCGCCGAACGTCGCCGCGACGGTCGCGAGCACGCCGGCCCGGTCGACGACGTCGAGCAGGACGTAGTACTGGACGATGGACTCGTCCATCGGCCGTATGGGCTTCCGACTGATCGCGACACGCGGGAGCTCCTCGCCCGCCAGGTGCGCCCGAGCCGCCGTGACCACGTCCCCGACGACCGCCGACGCCGTCGGCAGCGAGCCGGCCCCGCGGCCGTAGAACATCAGCTCCCCGGCCCCCTCCGCCTCGACGAAGATGGCGTTGAAGGCCTCTCGCACGCTGGCCAGCGGATGCTCGGCCGGCACCCACGCGGGGTGGACCCGCACGCCGATCTGCCGCTCACCCGAGGGGCCTTCAGTCTCCTCCGCGATGCCCAGCAGCTTGATGACGTAGCCCATCCGCTCGGCATTGGCGATGTCGGTGGCCGTGACGCCGCGGATGCCCTCGGTGAACACCTGGTCCCGGGTCACCTCCGCATCGAACGCCAGAGATGCAAGAATTGCGGCCTTGGCCGCAGCATCGTGCCCGTCGACATCGGCGGAGGGGTCGGGCTTCTCGGCGTACCCGAGGTCCTGCGCCTCGGCGAGCACGGGATCGAGGTCGGCACCCTCTTCCGTCATGCGGGTCAGGATGTAGTTGGTCGTGCCGTTGAGGATGCCGAGGACCTTGCGGACCCGGTCCCCCGCCAACGACTCCCGCATCGGCTTGATGATCGGGATGGCGCCAGCCACGGCCGCCTCGTACTCCAGGCGGACCGACCGCTCCTGGGCCGCAGCCAGCAGCTCCGCGCCGTGGGTTGCGATCAGCTCCTTGTTGGCCGTCACGACGCTCTGACCGGCGGCCAGTGCGTCGGCCAGCAGACCGCGGGCCGGATCGATCCCGCCCATGACCTCGACCACGATGTCCACACCCTCGGCGCCAACGACGGCGGACAGGTCGGTGGTGAGCTCGGCGGCCACCTCACGCGGCTTGTCCGGATCGCGTACGACGACGGGCCCGACGACCAGCCGGGCACCGACCCGGCCGGCGATCTCCTCAGCATGATCGCGGAGCAGTTGCACCACGCCAGAGCCGACGACGCCCAGGCCGAGCAGGCCTACCGTCAGGGTGCGCTGCGAGTCAGTCATGGCTCGCGATCCTACGTCGGCCCGCCCTGCCGGTTGACGGCCAACTTGTGTGGACGAGGCGTGACGGCCATCCTGAGCTGCTACACCATGCCGCTCATGCTGGACGTCGCCGACCGGGTCGCTGGCGTGGGCGCGAGCGAGGCCGGCTGAGGTGAGGGCAGCCGAAGAGGTCACCCTGCAGTCGCTGGTGGCGGACCTCCAGGCCCTCCGCAACCAGCGACCGCGCACCCTGGTCGGAATCACCGGGCCGCCTGGCGCGGGCAAGTCGACGCTGGCTCGGGCCGTGATCGATCGGCTGGACGAGAGGGCTGTCATCGTCCCGATGGACGGCTTCCACCTGGGTCAGGCCGTCTTGGAGCGGCTGGGGCGCGCCGACCGGAAGGGTGCACCCGACACCTTCGACGCAGCCGGCTTCGTCGCGCTCCTGCGCCGACTGCGGTCCACGGATGAGACGGTGTTCGTGCCAGCCTTCCGGCGCGATCTGGAGGAGCCGATCAACGCCGCGATCATGGTCCCGCCGCAGGTCGACCTGATCCTCGTGGAAGGGAGCTACCTGCTGTTGGATGAGCCCCCGTGGGACGGCGTTCGCCCACTGCTGCAGACGTGCTGGTACCTCGCCCCGGACGACACGCGGCGCCGGGAACGACTGATCGAGCGACACGTCCGTCACGGCCGCTCCAGACGCGACGCAGAGGCGTGGGTTGACCGGTCCGACGAAGCCAACGCCAGACGCGTGGCCCGCTCCGCCACCCGAGCCGACAGAGTGCTGGGTCAGCCCCACGACGTGGGTCCGCCGGCCGGCAACGCGCCACCCGAACGCTCCGGACACTGATCGAGGGAGCACTGATCGACGGCACACGCAGGCGGGTGTCAAGCGGAGGGCGGAGTTGCCGATGAAGCGTGTATGCCTCCCCTGCTACCCGGTCGTCGTCGCCGATCCGGTGCAGACTCCCCGACGCCGGAGCCCGGACGGCTGGACCCCCTGACCGGGCTGCTGCACCGGACCTCGTTCATCGAGGTCGTCCAGTCGACCCTGGATGCGGGGGCGCGCGCCGCGGTGGTCATCGGCGACATCGACGGCTTCTCGCTCATCAATGACGCGCTGGGCCATCACATCGGTGACGGGCTCCTGCGCCAGATCAGCGGCCATCTGGTCAACCGGGTCCCCCGACACTGCGCGATCGGTCGACTGGGCGACGACCAGTTCGCCGTTCTCCTCCCCGAGTGGACTGACGAGACCGACCTGGTGGCGCAGTTCGCAGTCATCCGTGAGGCCGTCGATGCGCCGGCTCGGGTGCAGGGTCGCCACCTCGAGGTTCCCAAGGCGGTCAGCTTGGGCGCCGCCGTCACCTGGACCGGTGCGACAGGCGACGATCTCGTCCGCCGCGCCCTCGCGACCCTCGTTCGCGCGCGCCGCGACGGCACAGCTGGCGCCATCCCAGAGATCCACCTGCACACCCCGGAGCGCAACGACCTGCTCGGTGACCTCTACGACGCCGTCCACCGCAACCAGTTCCGAGCCGTCTTCCAGCCGATGGTGGACCTGAGGACAGGACGGTGTCGCGGCGCCGAAGCGCTGCTCCGCTGGGAGCATCCGTCAGCGGGCAGCGTCCCCCCTGACGTCTTCATCCCGTTGGCGGAGTCCAGCGGGCTCATCACGAGCATCGGTCAGTGGGTGTTGACCGAAGCCGTCGACGCGGCACTGCGGCTGCGCGAGCAGACGGGGCGCGATGACTTCCACGTGAGTGTGAACGTCTCACCACTCCAACTGCGGTGCGCGCACTTCGTGAAGGACGTGATGGCCGTGCTCGCCTCCACCGGCCTCCCGCCGTCGTGTCTCTGGCTGGAGATCACCGAGGGGGTCTACCTCGCTGAGGACCATGGGATCGACAGCACCCTCAGGGAACTGGACAGCCTGGGTGTGCGGATCGGCCTTGATGACTTCGGCACGGGCTTCAGCTCGTTGGGCTACCTCCGTCGGCTTCCGCTGTCCTTCGTGAAGCTGGACCGGCAATTCACGAGCCTGGTGCGCGACGGTGACCAGTTGGGCGTGTCGCTGCTCGAGTTCCTGGCGGCCTTGCCGTATCCGGTCGTCGCCGAGGGCATCGAAGAGGCAGCCACCGGTGCGGCACTCGCCGACCTGCGATGTGAGCTCGGTCAGGGGTGGGCATTCGGGCGCCCCGTGCCCGAACGCGATCTGGCACCACTCATCACACAGGTGATCGAGGATCTGGCGGCCCCGGCTCCACGTCAGGGCCCCGCGCCGATCGTCGACCACGAGGACACTCCCCGACCAGGTGCAGCCACCTTCGTCGACGACGTGGTCCACCACATCGACTCGGGCATCGAGCACCTATCCGTCCCGGCGGTGGTGATCGATGCCACGACGGATTGCTCCGACGTCGGGCGGCACTTCCAGGCCCACCCCGCACTGTCCACCGTCGTGGTGGTGTCCTCCACCGGCACACCGCACCTGCTGACCCGCGCTGAGTTCGATGAGCACATGACCGGCCCGCTCGGCTTCGGCCGGGCCGTCTTCTGGCGGCGACCCGTCGCCGACCTCGAGCTCTCACCGGCCACGTGTGTGCGGCAGGGCGCGACGCTGCTGGACACGGTCAAGACGGTGCTGGCCAGGTCGGGGAACCGCCGCTACGAAGATCTCGTCGTCCTTGCCGACTCCGGGCCGTTGCGGACGCTGTCCGTCGCCGAACTCCTCGCCACCTCCTCGCGGTCGCTGTCGAAGATGGCGCTGACCGACAGCCTCACGGGACTGGCCAACCGGACGGCGTTCATGGCCGAGCTGACCAGTCGGTCCCTGGTCGGTGAGCCCTACGCCGTGATGTTCCTCGACTTGAACGGGTTCAAGCAGATCAACGACCAGTTCGGGCACGCCGCAGGGGACGTCGTCCTGACGGCGATGGGCGCGCGCATCCAAGCGACGATCCAACGGTCTGACCCATCGCACGGAACGCTGGCAGCACGCCTGTCCGGTGATGAGTTCGCGGTCATGGCGCCGCACCTCACCGCGCCCGGAGCGCGCGAGCTGGCGGCCGCGCTCGTGGCCGCCATGGCAAGCGCGATCTTGGTCGATGATCAGGAGCACAGCGTGGGCGTCAGCATCGGCGTGACGGTGTCGGAGCCGGGTGACAACCCGACTGACGTCCTGCGTCGGGCCGACGACTCGATGTACGTCGCAAAGCGGGACGCCGGACGCAGCGTCGTCGTGGCTGAGCCCGCGCCCGTCTGAGCCGCGGGTCCTCGAACCACTCAGCCGACGTCTGCGGCCAGCAGGTCGTCCAAGGTCTCGCGGCGCACCACCAGCCGGGCATCCCCCTCGGCGCAGAAGACAACCGGTGGTCGCGCGATCTTGTTGTAGTTGGACCCCATCGAGTGGCCGTAGGCACCGGTGACCGCGGTGGCCAGCAGATCACCGACCGCCAAATCCCCCGGGACGGCGGCCTCACGGACGAGGATGTCCCCGGACTCGCAGTGCTTGCCGACGATCCGGACCATCTGCGGGCGCGCGGCTTGCACGGCGCGCGGCAGGAACGCCTCGTACCCCGAGCCGTAGAGCACCGGTCGGGGGTTGTCGCTCATCCCGCCGTCGACCGCGACGTAGGTGCGGATGTCGGGGAGGCGCTTGATGGTCCCGACGCGGTACACCGTGACGGCCGCCCGTGCGGCGATGGCACGACCCGGCTCCACGCCGAGCTTCGCCGTGATCCCGAGGTCGAGGGCGGTCTGCTCCAGCGCCTCCGCCCACTCGGTGATCGTCGGGGCCGTCTCGCCAGTCACGTACGGCACGCCGAGGCCACCGCCGAGCACCAGCTCGGGCAGGTCCCAGGGTTCGATCACCTCAGCCATGACCGCCAGCGCCTTGGCGAAGGAGTCCGCGTCGAAGACCTGGGACCCGATGTGCACGTGCAGGCCGACCAGGTCCATGGCCGCGCTGGCGTCAGCTCGCTCGACCGCGGTGGCGGCTGCCCCGGTCGACACGGTGAAGCCGAACTTCGAGTCGTCATGGCCGGTGGCGACGAACTCGTGGGTCTCCGCCTTCACACCCGGTGTCAGGCGTAGCAGGACCCTCGGGGCCCGATGGCGCTGAGCTACCAGCCGCTCGATGCGGTCGATCTCTTCGAGGGAGTCCACGATGATGCGCCCCACTCCCGCGTCCATCGCCGCGGCCAGCTCGCGCGACGACTTGTTGTTGCCGTGGAGGTGGATGCGCTCCGGAGGTGCGCCGGCCGCCAGGGCGATCCCCAGCTCACCGCCCGAGGCGACGTCGATCGACATCCCCTCCTCCATCACCAGACGGACCATGGCGCGGCACAGGAACGCCTTCGCGGCGTAGGTTGCGCGCTCGCCGAAGACCGCGGTGGCCTCCCGGCAGCGGTTGCGCAGCCCCTGCTCGTCGTAGATGAACAGGGGCGTGCCGTACGCCTCCGCCAGCTCCGCGACGTCACAGCCGCCGATCCGCAGCTCGCCCGACTCGCCGACGGTCGCATGTTCGGGCAGGAGCCCGACGGGGATCGGCCCGCTCACATCCGTTCCCGTGGTGTCACGCCGAGCAGCCCCAGTGCGGCCGCAACCGATACCCGGGTGGCTTCGCACAGCCAGTAGCGGGCGCGGGACAGATCGACGTCGTCGGAGATGACCTGCCGCTCGACGTAGAAGCGGTGGAACGCATCGGCCAGGTCCTCGGCGTAGCGGGCCACACGGTGCGGGGCACGCTGTTCTGCCGCCTGGGCCACGGTCTCTCCGAAGGCGTCGATGCGCCGGATGAGCTCGTGCTCCTCCTCGGTCGCCAGCAGCGAGAGGTCGGCGTCTGCCACGGTTCCCGGGTCGAAGTCGACCGCCGCAGCCTTGCGGGAGATGCCGCTGATGCGGGCGTAGGAGTAGTTGATGTAGTGGACCGGGTTGGACTTGTCCTCCGACACCACGCGGGTGATGTCGAAGTCGATGGCGGTGTCGATCGAGGAGCGGAGGAAGGTGTACCGGGCAGCATCGGGTCCCACCTCCTCCACCAACTCGTCGAGCGTGACGAAGTTGCCTGAGCGCTTGCCCATCCGGATGGGTTCACCGTCGCGGAGGAGGTTCACGAACTGGCCGATGATGATCTCGATCAGCCCCTCGGGGATGCCCTCGGCCCGTGCGATGGCATGCAGCCGACCGACGTAGCCGTGGTGGTCCGCTCCCAGCAGGTAGATGGCGAGGTCGAACCCACGACCGACCTTGTCGGCCATGTAGGCCGTGTCGGCCGAGAAGTACGTCTTGACCCCGTCGGCCTTGACCAGGACCCGGTCCTTGTCGTCACCGAAGTCCGTGGTGCGCAGCCACGTCGCGCCGTCCGCGGTGTAGGTGTGGCCGTCCTCCCCCAGCTTGGCGATGGTCTCGTCCACGCGGCCGGAGTTGTGCAGCGTCTTCTCGGAGAACCACACGTCGATGTCGATCCCGATGGACTCCATGGTCCGGCGGATCTGCTGGACCATGGCCAGATACGCGGCCTCGGTCACCGCGGACAGATCGTTCGAGCTGACGCCGGCTGCATCGAGTTCCGCGGCGATCTCGGCCACGTATGCCCCCTTGTAGCCGTCCTCAGGAGCCGTGTGGATCTCGCCGCGATAGCCCTCGGGCTCGCCTCCTGTGACCTCCGATGGACCGGCCATCTCGGCCTGGACGGAACGACCGAACAGCCCGATCTGATTGCCCGCATCGTTGAGGTAGTACTCGCGGGTGACCTCCCAGCCGGTTGCCTCGAGCAGACCTGCGATCGCGTCCCCGGTGGCGACCCACCGACCGTGACCGACGTGCAGCGGGCCGGTCGGATTGGCCGAGACGAACTCCACGTTGGCCGTCCGGCCGGCACCGGCGTTGCTGCGCCCGTAGGTCTCCTCGCCGGCCTCGACGGCTGCACGGACGATGGCACCGAAGCTGTCCTGGGCCAGCCGGAAGTTGATGAACCCGGGTCCAGCGATCTCCACGGCCTCGATGCCCTCCACGGCACCGATCGCCTCCACGAGAGTCTGGGCGATCTGGCGGGGAGGCTGCCCCACCGGCTTCGCCAGCGTCAGCGCGACGTTGCAGGACCAGTCACCGTGCTCGGGGTTCTTGGGCCGTTCGAAGACCGGCTCTCGGTCAGGCAAGCCGGAGGTGGACAGTGCCTTGCGAACGTGGACGGCGAGCTGGTCGGGGCCGATCATCCGGCCACACTACCCAGCCGCCCGCAGCCGGATGGGAGACTCAGGTGTGCTCGGCGATCAGCCGGTTCACCATCTCCATCAGGTCGATCGGATCGAAGGGCTTGGTGACGTAGGCCTGGACACCCAACTCGTTGCCCTTGCGAACATCGGCCTCCATGGCCCGGGCCGAGAGGAACACGATCGGGATGTCCCGGTAGTTCTCGTCGCTCTTCAGTGCCTCGGCGACCTGCCAGCCGTTGACGTTCGGCATCATCACGTCGAGGAGGATGAGGTCGGGACGGGCCTCGGCGACCTTGCGGAGTGCGTCGGCTCCGTCGACGGCGGTCAGGACCTCATGACCCTCCATCTCGAGGTTGACTTCGAGCAGCCCGCGGATGACGTGATCGTCATCAACTGCCATCACTCGTGCCAACGCGGTGCCTCCGGCCTCTCACCAGACGAACTTCTCGGGACGAACAGACTGTACTCGCCGTGTCGGCCGCCGCGCTCGCGGTTACGAGGATCAGGCCTCACGTGGCCGTGGCGAGCGCGGCCGACCCATCCGCTCACCGGTTCGAAAGGACCGGGGCTGGATGCGAGTTGCACCTTCCGGTGGCGGCCGATGAGGCCGTCGAGGTGGTAGACCTACAGGTCATGCCCGAACTCCCGATGCACGGCATTCAGCCGACCTTCGTCCCACCCTGGCCCGAGGCGGTGGAGGCGGCGTACGCCACCGCGCTCGCAGCCGACGACACCAACGCCGCACTCCGAGAGGTGGCCAGCGCCAACCCGGAATTCCTGGCGGTCTGGGCCGAGCTGGCCGAGCGGGCGCTCGACGGCGGGGATCCCGTCGCCGGATATGCGTTCGCCAGGGTCGGCTATCACCGGGGTCTTGACACGATCCGGCAGGCCGGGTGGCGGGGCCAGGGTCCCGTGCCGTGGTCGCACCAACCGAATCGGGGCTTCCTGCGATCCCTGAACGCGCTGCGGCGGGCGGCGCTTGCTATCGGCGAGGCGGGGGAGCCGGAGCGGTGCCGGGACTTCCTGCGCCAACTCGACCCCGACGACCACTTCGAGGTGACCGGATCGTGAGCGCTGGCTACTCGGGAACACCGCTGTACAAGAAGCTCGGCCTCGAGGAGGACATGAGGCTAGGGCTGGACAATCCGCCCCCGGAGTTCGTCGGTCTCACCCTGCTGCCGGTCCCAGCGGGTGTGCAGTTCGCCACCCGGATCGCCGGGAACATGGACATGGTCATCGGCTTCTACGACCGCAAGCGCGACTTGGAGAAGCGGCTGCCGGTGATGATCCGCCGCATCCCGCAGGACGGGGTGATCTGGATCTGTTGGCCGAAGAAGGCCTCGCGGGTCCCGACCGACATCACCGAGGACACCGTCCGTGAGGTGGCCGTCCCGCACGACCTCGTGGACGTCAAGGTGTGCGCGATCGACCAGGTCTGGTCGGGCCTGAAGCTGGTCATTCGCAAGGAGGCGCGAGTCGAGTGAGAATCCCACCAGTCGACTGAGAATCCCACCAGTCGGGCAGCGGCCTCACAGGACTGGCATCTGCAGTCGGTCTCGGCCGGCCCCCTCGAGCGCCCCCTGCAGGGCGGGGAGGGTCACCGACACCGCGTCCCGAGAACCGCGCAGGCGCACCGAGACCTGACCGGCCTCCACCTCCCGGTCCCCCAGGACTGCGGTCACGGGAACCATCCGGTCTGCCGCCCTGCGGACCCGCGAACCCAGGCTGCGCGAGGCGGGGACCACCTCGCTCCGGACACCCGCACAGCGCAGGCTGGCCGCGACCTCCCGAGCAGCCTGGGCGTGGGTGTCCGACACCGGCAGCAGGTGGACCTGCTCGGGTGCCAGCCAGTACGGGAACCTGCCCTGGGTTCGCTCCAGCAGGAAGGCCATCAGTCGCTCCGCGGTGGAGAGGATGCTGCGGTGGACCATGACGGGCCGTTGGCGAGCCCCCTCCTCGTCGACGTACCGCAGGTCGAATCGGTCGGGCATCCACAGGTCGACCTGGACGGTTGAGAGCGTGAAGGCGCGCCCGTGCACGTCGGCCACGTCGATGTCGACCTTGGGGCCGTAGAAGGCGGCATCGCCCGGAGTCTCGGTCCACGCGCCGTCGCGCGCTCCGAGCACGGCGCGAAGCGCGGCCTCCGATGACCTCCACTGCTCGGAATCGCCGGCCCACTTGTCGGATGCCTCGTCACGAGTGCTCAGCCTGACCTCGGACACGACCAAGCCGAGCCGGTCGTAGCTGGCGTCGACCAGGTCGAGGATGGCCGCCACCTCCTCCCCCACCTGCGCCGGGCGGCAGAACACGTGCCCATCGTTCAGGGTCATCGCGCGGACCCGACTGAGGCCGGAGACCACGCCCGAGCGCTCCATGCGGTACATGTCGCCGAGCTCGGCCAGTCGGAGGGGCAGGTCGCGGTAGCTCCGGTCGGCGTGGCGGTAGACCAGGATGTGGTGGGGACAGTTGACCGGGCGCAGGACCAGCCGCTCACCTGCTTCACCGGTCTCCATGGGCGGGAACATGTCCTGGGCGTAGTACTCCCAGTGCCCGGACCGCGCGTACAACTCCTGCTTCGCGACCGCCGGTGTCACGACGTGCTCGTAGCCAGCCCGGCGTTCCAACTCCAGGATGAACTGCTCGAGCTCGTATCTGACGGCCGCACCGGCGGGTAGCCACAGTGGCAGGCCGGCCCCGACCAGCGGGTCGGTGGTGAAGATGTCCAACTGGCGGCCCAGCTGGATGTGATCCTGACGGACGGGGGGTGGGGGTGACATGCGGGTCTCCTGGTTCTCAGACCCGGGTCACCCTCCTCCAGCGACCAGCAGAACGACCGACGCCCCGGAGATGACCCGGGGCGGTGGTGGCGAGTGTGATGGCTCAGCGTCTGACGGCCGACGGGTGGGAACCCGTCGTCGTCTGTGGGCTGAGGCGCTTGATCACTGCCTTCACGGTAGTCCGGTCACCAGCCCAGATCAAGAGAGAAGTGTCCAGGACTTCCGGCGATCCGCAGCGGCGACGATGTCCATGCCCCTGGTCCTGGTGCTCGCCAGCGAGTTCACTGATGACATGGCCGACGATCGCAGCTTGACCCCTGATCTCCCCCGAGGGCTCACAACCCGCCCACTCCAACCCTCTGACCAGCGGGCGGTGTACGAGCTCATGGCCGCGTCCGAGCGGGCGATGGTCGGCGAGGCGATGATCGAGGAGGCCGACATCGTGGCCGACTGGCAGCGGCCCGGCTTCGATCTGGCGACCAGCTCGATCGGCGTCGTGGAGGGCGACCGGCTCGTGGGGTACGCCGAGCACTCCGGCGGTGACCGCGTCGACGCCGCCGTGCACCCCGACGAGCTTGAGCGTGGGATCGGGACCTGGTTGGCCCGCTGGCTGCAGGCGACGGCCCTCCAGGCCGGTCAGGCGGAGATCGGGATGCCGGTTCCGGCCGGCAGCGTGGCCGACCGACTTCTCGCAGACCTCGGGTACCACGTGCGGTACACCAGTTGGGGGTTGGAACTCCCGAGCGGGACGAGTGTCCCCGCTCGACCGCTACCGGACGGCTTCACGGTCCGTGCGGCGGAGGCAGATGAGTACCCGCTCGTCAGCGACGTCATCGAGAACGCCTTCGGCGAGTGGTCGAACCGTCCCCGGTCGACGTTCGAGGAGTTCGACGCGGCGATCCTGCGGCGGCCCGGGTTCGAGCCGTGGAACCTTCGGGTGGTGGTCGACCCGGACGGCGACGTCGTCGGCGCCGGGCTGATCATGTTGGCCGGCGACGGGCAGGAGGGTTGGATCGACAAGCTGGCCGTTCGCCGCGACCAGAGGGGCCGGGGACTGGCGCAGGCGTTGCTGGTCGACGCCTTCTGGCAAGCCCGGGAGCACGGGGCGACGCGGTCGACCCTGGCCACGGACTCCCGCACGGGTGCGCTGGGCCTGTACGAGCGGGTTGGGATGGAGGTCACCTCGACCTGGCTGAACCGCGGCATCCGGCTGGCCGGCTGAAGGGGAGGCGCGTGGAGCAGCGCCAGACCCGAATCACAGGTGCGTTGCGGGACGCCCAACGCAGGTCACGAGGACCCGAGGATCGCTTCGACCTCGATCTCGATCTTCCAGCGCGGGTCGAGGAGTCCCGCCACAACAACCATCGTGGCCGCGGGGCGGATGGCTCCGAAGATCTCGCCGTGGGCACGCCCGACGGGCTCCCAGTCCTCCGCGTCGGTCAGGTACATCCGGGTTCGGACGACATCTGCTGCGGCCCCGCCCGCCTCAGCCAGCGCCGACAGCGCGATCTCGAGGCACCGGGACGCCTGGACCTGCGGATCCTCGGGACATGAGCCGTCCGGCCAGATCGGTCCGGTCCCCGCGACGTGGACGGTGTTGCCCAGACGGACGGCGCGACTGAAGCCGATTGGTGCTTCGTACGGCGATCCGGACGGCACGTTCTGTCGAGTCATGCCATCAGTTTCCCACGGCCTAACCGCTGCGGGTTGACGTGCAGCCATCTCGTGTAATGATGTAATACATGAATCAAGAGAAGCTCACGACCTGGTTCGCGGGGCGGATCCCCGACGACTGGTTCATCGAACCCATCCACGTCAACGCCGATCGGGACGAGATCATCGTCACCGGCACGCTCGCACCACCCCAGTTGGACGACGACACCACCGACGAGGCACGCGCCGTGGCGCACGCCTCCCGCATAGACGGGTTCCGCGAGGACACGCGGAAGCAACGGATCGCCATCGCCAAGGTGGCGGAGCACCACTTCGATCGGAAGGTCTCCTGGGCCGCCCGCTGTGGTGACACCACGACCACGTTCACCCAGGCCGCTGTCCCCGCCATGACCCGCCTGCGCATGCCCGAGCGAGCAGTCCTCGACACGCTGATCGAGGCGGGTGTGGCGCGGTCACGGTCAGAGGCCCTGGCCTGGTGCGTCAAGCTGGTCGGCCGCAATCAGGCTGAGTGGATCGACGAACTCCGTGACGCGCTCACCGCCGTGGAGCGGGTGCGCGCCGAAGGTCCCGACGCCGCCTGAATCGAGGCGGCAGGCGACCCGCGCTCACCGACGCAGCAACAGCCATCCGAAGCCGAGAGTCCCGCGGTACCGCCGCGACAGCGCCTCCCGGCGATCCGCAAAGTCCGCGGCGGCCGCTGTCCCGACCGATCGAACGCCGGCAACCCATGCCGCCTCGAACGTGTCCCACTCCTCTTCGGAGGAGGTTCCAGCGTCCACCACGGTCCAGCCGGCCGCCGTCGCCCGCATCCCGAGGCCGACGGTGTCCCGCGGGAGGCGGCCGAACATCGACCGCAGGTCATCGGGCGGATGTCGCTCCCAGATGCTCGCGCCGACAACGGCCTCAGTCGCCTGACCGGCTGCCATCGCCCGGTACTGGGCGCGGAGCGAGCCGAACGCATGGGTCACTCCGATGCCCATCACCGCATCTGCCTCCGCGGAGCTGACCAGGTCGCCGGTTGACAGATCGGTGAGCTCGAACCTGGCCCGTTCCCCCAGCCTGGCATCTTCGGCCGCCGCCCGGGCCAGCTCGATCATCGCCGGGTCGTTGTCGAGGCCGAACCCGCGGGTCGCCGGGGAGCGCACCAGGCACGCCAGGAGCAGTGCAGCCCGCCCACAACCGAGATCGAGGATCGACGTCGCACCGTTCAGGAACGCAGCGATCCACTCCACTCGCTCGGCGTCCATCGGTACGTTGAACTGCACCGCTCGCGAGCCCGCACGACGCAACTGGCCCAGCGATGGCTCTCCGCCGTCGGCCATCCGTCAGGGGCGCACGGCCGTCGACTCCGCGACGCGCTTCAGTGCCCGCAGGCTCCGCCGGAAGATGAAGGACACGTAGGGCCCGGCGGCGTAGGTCGCGACGGCCTCGCCCAGCGCGCCCAGCGGAGCATCGATCTCCTCCCACCAGGTGAACAGCGTCCCCTCCTCGCCGGCGGGGCGCACGGTCGGCTGGATCTCGAACGCACCGGACCCCTTGATGAACCGCCCGGTGTGCGTCACGGCGATCTTGTGCTCCTCCACCCACTCGGTCACCCGCATCTCGTCCATCACGGTCAGACCGAGCGCGATGTTGGTGGGGACCGCGATCGTCACACCGACGCCGGTGCGGTGATCACTGGTCACGGTGACCGACTTGGCGTCCTGCATCCAGGCTGGCTGGGACTCCCAGTCGGTCAGGATCTTCCAGACGTGACCCGTAGGTCGGTGGATGTGGATACGTTCCTCTACTCTGGCCATCGCTGGCTCACCGTACCCACCTCTCGAGCCCCCACCCCTCCAACTCCGCCCCAAAGGTCCTCCTACCAGATGTTCATAGAGCTGAACGGCGTCCGCCACCACTACGTCTCGAAGGGTGAGGGTCCGCCGGTGGTCCTCGTGCACGGGCTCGGGGGCAGCCTCCATGCCTGGCACGGGGTGAGCGAAACCCTGGCCGTCAACCACCACGTCATCGCGCTCGATCTGCGGGGGCACGGCCGCTCCGATGCGGGCAGTGGCGGCTACTCGATCCAGCAGTTCTCCCAAGACGTCTCTGCGCTGATCAATGCGCTGGAGCTTCCTCCGGTGAGCCTGGTGGGCCACTCGCTCGGATCGCTGGTGGCTCAACACGTCGCGGTGGAGAAGTCGGAGTCCGTCGATCAGCTGGTCCTGCTCGGTGGGATCTCGTGGTTCGAGCCGGACACGAAGAAGGCCTACGAGGAGCGTGCCGCCCTGGTCGAGAAGGACGGGCTCGACGCCATCATCGACACCTGGTTGCCCGGCGCCATGGCTCCGCGCACCCAGGGCAAGCTGCCGCAACTGGTGGGACTCCTACGGGATCTCATCCTCCGCAACGACCCGAAGGCGTACGCCAACTCCTGCCGCGCGCTGGCCAAGATGCCCCGCATCAATCGCCAGGACATCGGGCAGCCGACCCTCCTCCTGGTCGGCGACCACGACCGGTCGACGCCGCTCGCGATGACCGAGGAGCTGCACGCCGAGATCCCCGTGTCACGGGTTCAGGTGATCCCGACCGCCGGGCACTGGGCCATGTTGGAGCAGCCGGACGCCATCGCCGCTGCGCTGTTGCAGCACCTGACCTGACGCGCGCCGCGATCGAGCAGCTGACACGTGCGAGGCCACGATGCTGTTGCGTGGACGGCGCGACGGAATAACTAGTCCAGACTACTCACGCTGAATGGTCTACGTGACTGACCGTCATTCGACGACACCCAGCGCATGGCATCCGACGATCTGCTCAGCCGCTTCGCCCGGCGGGACCCCGTCCTCGTCGCTGCGCTGTTCACTGGCGACACCGCGGCCGTTCGCGCCATCACGCGCCTCCTGCGTCACACGCCCCTCGCCGTGCTCCTGCAGCACCAGGCTGCACTCGTGATCGCCCTGGTCGCGGTGCCCGAGACCCATCGTCAACTCGCTGTGACCTGGCGGCAGCAGGACGCCGGCGCGACGCGTCAGCTGTTCAACTGGGTCGAGCAGGCCCGACGTCGGGTCTGCCGCGACAGCCTGAGCGCTACAGCGGCGCTGTGAACCCTCCGTCGGACTCGGGACCGCGACCGGGACCCGTCTCCGGCACCTGACCACGACCTGGCACACGGTCGCTCCGCGCATGAGGGGGCGGAGCGACCGGACCAGGACCCGGGGTCGGCGCCGACGGGGGCGACCACGGCGGTGCCGCCTGTACGGCGCCCTGCTGCTGCATCAACGCGGCCACACACAGCAGCAGGGCCTCGGGGTGGGTCCCGGCAGGTGGGCGGTGAGCCATCCGGTTGGCCAGCACGTTGGCCAGATCGGTGGCCACCCGGGTGCGGTGCTCGGGCTCCAACGACCCGGCGCGCAGCAGGAAGCGACGCACACCGGCGTAGTCCGCGGCAGTGAGTCCCCGCACGTCCAGCGTCCCGGCGTAGGCCAGGAGTGCCGGAGGGATCACGAACTGGACGGCCTGGGCGGCCGTGCCCCCGGACTCGCGGTCGCGGATGGTGACCGTTCCCGCGACCAGATCGCCCAGGCGCTGTCCCTTCTTGGTGACCAGGGCCGTGATCAGAGCCGGGATTCCGGCGAAGGCGTAGAAGTCGAAGATGGTCATCAGCCCGCGCAACGCGGCGTGGCGGAACCGGACCGGGCCACCGTCCACCGTGACCACACGGAGGCCGAGCGCCGCCTTGCCGGGGGTCCGACCCCGCAGGCGGGTCTCGAGGACCACGGGGTAGCCCCAGAGGATCGCGAAGGTGAAGGCCACGATCAGGACGGTCAGGATCCAGCCCGGCCCACCGGCCACGGCGTCGGCGGCCCCCACGATCCCTCCGGCGAGGATCACCGCCAGCAGCAGCAGGTAGTACAGCACCCCCATCAGGAACAGGTCCAGGAGGATGGCCAGACTCCGACTGCCGAGATCGGCCAGCGGCAGGTCGACACGGACCGCCTCGGGGGTGTACAGGTCGGCGCGTCTCCCCGCCGTCCCGCCAGCCTGATCGGTTGTCACGTCACCTCCCGGTGGCCCTGCCGCCTCTGTCGTCCCAAGAGCACAGTAGCCTGGCGCCACGTGAACCTGGACCGATTCGTGGCGACGCACCAGCAGACCTGGCACCGCCTGGACCAGCTCGCCAGACGCAAACCAGGCTCGCTGTCGGCCGACGACATCGCGACGTTCGTGGCGGATTACCAGCGCACGTCGACGCATCTGTCGATGGCGCGAACGACCTACGCGGATCCGGACCTGACAGCCCGGCTCTCCCAACTGGTCGCCCAGTCCGGGGCGACGCTGTACGGCAGCCGGCCGCGCACGCTGGCGGGGATCAAGCGCTTCTTCGTCGAGACGTTCCCGGCCGCCCTGTGGCACCTGCGCTGGTACATCCTGGTGTCGACGGTCGTCTTCATGAGTGTGGCCGTGGGGCTCGGTGCCTGGGTGGCGAACTCGCCCCGTGCGCTCGATGCGGCCATCCCACCCGCCATCCAGGAGGCGCTCGTCGCCGGTGACTTCGTGGAGTACTACTCCGAGAAGCCGTCCGGCCAGTTCTTCGCCGAGGTCGGGTTCAACAACATCCAGGTCGGGTTCCTGGCTTTCGCCGTGGGGATCGCCGCGGGACTGCCGACCGTCTACGTGTTGATCATCAACGCCGCCAACGTGGGCCTGGCCGGCGGGCTGTTCCACGAGCGAGGGCTGGCCGAGGTGTTCTGGGGCTTCATCACGCCACACGGTCTGATCGAGCTGACCGCGGTCTTCGTGGCTGCCGGGATGGGCCTGGCGCTCGGCTGGTCGTGGATGGTCCCCGGAGACCGCACCCGTGGTGTGGCCCTGCGCGTCCAGGCCAGTCGCGCGCTGGTCGTCGTGGTGGGTCTCATCGCGGTGTTCGGCATCGCCGCGCTGATCGAGGGGTTCATCACCGGCGCGCCGCTGCCGACCTGGTTCCGGGTCGGCGTGGGGGTGATCGTGGAGGTGGCCTTCCTGGCGTACTGGTTCGTGCTGGGACGGCGGGCCGCGCGTCGCGGGCTGACCGGGTCGCTCTCACAGGCCGACCGGGTGGTCTGGGACCGCGTTCCCTCCGCCTGAGTCACGCCATCAGGCGACACGATCGTGCAGAAAGGCGCCTGTGCGTGGGTTAGGCCCCGATCGTGGCCACGTTGGGCCCTACCGGGTCAGAGCCGGCCCGCCGACTTCAGGTCCAGGTAGGTGTCGATCAGCCTGACCGGGAGGAGGTCCGGGGTGGCGTCGACCACCTGGGCGCCGACCTTGCCCAGCAGACGGGCACTGCGACGCCGGTCGGCCTCGGACCGCAGCGCCGCCGCCATCCGATAGGCCCCGGCAGGGTCCGTCGGCGCGGCTCCGGCCCACTGCCGCACCGTCGGGTCCGCCGGAGACGCCACCAGCACCAGGTGGCGCTGTGACAGCAGCGGGACGGCCGGCGCGAGGGACTCGGCCACGGGCGCCGCAGCGAGATCGGTGAGGACCACCACCAACGCCCGTCGCTGGTTGCGCACCAGTGCCTCCACGAACGCCGCGCGGTAGTCCGGCTCGACCAGGTCGACCTGCACATCGGCCAGGGTCTGCACGATCCGGGTCATCTGGGCTGTCCCGGTGCGCGCCGGCACGCTCGCGCCCACACCACCCGAGAAGGTGACCAACCCGACCCGGTCGCCCATCCCCGTCGCCACCCGGGTGAGGGCCATCGCGGCGTCCATCGCGTGCTCCAGCCGCGGCGCGACACCCTCCCGGACCTCATCGACATCGGCCACCTCCTCGCGTCCCATCCGCCCCGCCATCGTCCGGCCCGAATCGAGGAGGATCAGGATGCGTTGGTTCCGCTCCGCCCGATAGGTCCGCACGATCGGCTTCAGCGCCCGAGCGGTCGCCGCCCAGTCGATCCGACGGCTCTCGTCATCCGGGGTGTACTCCCGCAGCGACTCGAAGTCCGTTCCCTGCCCACGGAGCCGGATCGTCCGCAGCCCCTCGGCCTCTCGCAACGCGTTGCGCAGGGCGAGTTCGGCGTCGTCGCGACTGGGAAAGGCGGGGTGGACCCGAACCGTGTCGCGGACGTCGACGTCGGCCTGCCGCATCATCAGCCTCAGCGGCCCGTGGACCCGCAGCGTGATCGCCCCGAGGGCGATCGTCCCCCGGCGCGCCGGGGTCACCGTGCGATCGGCGAACCGTCGGCCCCGCGCCGGGAGATCCAGGCGCGCTCGGCGGTCACCGATGCGGAGGGAGTCCGGCACGGCATCGGCCAGGTCGACCCGCAGCCGACGCCCGATCGGGTTCTGCAGCGTCCAGCGGTAGGCCGCCCCCTCCTCCATCCGCAGGACCGCGTCGACCTCGCGCGCAACGCCGACACGCCCGGGCGAGGGCGCCAGGACCCAGTCGACGACGGCGGCGACGACGATCAGCAGGTTGAGGACCACGAACACCGTGGTGCTGCCGGTGTTGAACGGGAGCAGCACGACGGCGACCGCCAGCAGCAGGGCTGCCACCCGCCAGGTCGGGACCGGCCATGACCGGCTCGTGGGCCGGAGGGGGACGCCGTCGGACATCGAGGTCGGCAGAGCGGCTACCGAGGCACCGGCACCGCGGTCAGGATGCCCTGCAGCACCGTGTCGGCGGTTCCACCCTCGAGCTCGACGTCGGGCCTGACCTGCACGCGGTGTCGCAGGCTGGGCAGCGCCATCGCCTTGACGTCGTCCGGGGTCACGTAGCCACGCCCCGACAGCCATGCCCACGCCTTGGCGGCCTTCAGCAGCATCGTCGACCCACGTGGGCTGACCCCCAACGTCAGCGACGGCGACTGTCGGCTGGCGGCGGCCAACGCGACCACGTAGCCGAGGACCGCCGGGTCGGTCCGAAGGCCGCTGATCTGCGCCCGAGCGGCCTGGAGTTCCGCGGCTCCTGCGACGGCGCGCACGCCACTCCCGGTGACGTCGTGGGGGTTCATGCCGCTGTCGTGACGGGCCAGCACCGTCTGCTCCTCCTGCGCGGAGGGGTAGCCGACGATCAGCTTGAGGAGGAACCGGTCCAGCTGAGCCTCAGGGAGCGGGTAGGTGCCCTCGTACTCGACCGGGTTCTGGGTGGCGACCACGAGGAAGGGCTCCGGGAGCGGTCGTGGTGTCCCCTCGACCGTGACCCGCCGCTCCTCCATGGCCTCCAGCA
The DNA here is from genome assembly GCF_003074135.1 of Euzebya tangerina. NCBI lineage: Bacteria > Bacillati > Actinomycetota > Nitriliruptoria > Euzebyales > Euzebyaceae > Euzebya > Euzebya tangerina. Next base: position 104,326 of record NZ_PPDK01000003.1, read on the forward strand.
GCGCAGCCTGGGTCCGCGGTGGCGTCCGGTTGATCTCGTCCGCCAACAGCAGGTTGGTGAACACCGGTCCCTGGCGAAATCGGAAGGCGCCCTGGAGGGTGCTCGCCTCCGCGTCGTAGACGCTCTGCCCCAGGACGTCCGACGGCATCAGGTCAGGCGTGAACTGCACCCGCGCGGTGTCGAGGTCCAGGGCAGCGGCCATGGCGGACACCATCAGGGTCTTGGCCGTGCCAGGAACACCCTCCAGCAGGACGTGACCGCCGACGAGCAGCGCGGTGATCAGGCCGGTCAGCGCTCCCTCCTGCCCGACGACGACCTTCGCGACCTCGTCGCGCACGGCGATGATCGCCGCTCGGGGGTCGGTCTCGCCGTCCGGCGACGAGCCCGGGGCGGGCGGCGTCGCGGCGGGGGCGGGCGGCTGATCGGCTGGCAGGTTGCTCACGTCGGTCTCGCTTGGTCGAGGGGATCGTCGGGATCGGATGGCGGGGTACCAGCGGGCGGTGGGCCCAGCGGTGTGACGCGCTGGGTGATGCGCGCCACCGTGTGCCCCGCCAGGTTGGCGTACCGGACGAGGCCGGCATCGTCGTAGGGCAGGGGGTCCACCAGCAGGGCCCGCAGCACCTGCGGTGAGATGTCCGTGCGGTCGGCCACCACGGCCACGAAGGTCTCAGCGTCTGCCTGGCCGCTGATGCCGAGCCGTCGGGTCATGTCGCGGTGGACGCGGGCTCGGATGATGGCGGCGGCCTCGGGGGCCAGCTCCGCGGTGGACAGGAGGTTGCCGACCGCAACGGTGGTCTCGGACGCCTCGATGCGGACCGGCTGCTCCTCGGCGACCGGACGGCCGAACCGGCGGGCGCGCCACCACACCAGCGCCACCCAGGCGATGGGGATCTGCCACAGCGCCAGCCCGACCTGATCGGGCAGCAGGTCGCCCAGCGACTCCCCCGGAAGGCCCTCGCCGTCTGGTTCGATGACGTGGAGCCCCGCAGCGCTGTCCGGTGTCAGCAGGTTCACGAGGAGGACCGCGGTGTCCTCGGTGCCCAGCAGGCTGTTGGTCAGCGTTGCCTGACCCCCGAGCACGATCCGCTCTCCCTCGCCAGCCGGCACCCGGATCATGAAGAAGCCGTCGTTGCGCGGGAAGCACCCGGTTGCGCCATCGGGCAGGTCGAAGACGAGTGCTCCCGAGACAGCAACGCGCTCGACACCGGTCACGAAGGGGTCGTCGCAGGCCGGCTCGATCGTCGGCTCGGTGAAGGCGATGCTGGTCTGTCCCACGACGTCGGGGCCGAGCTCGCTGAGCGGGTCGGCCAGGATCAGTCGGCCACCACGCTGCACCCACTCCTCCACCTCACTCCGCTGCTGCTCGCCCAGATCGTCACGGATGAGCAACGCCACGCCGTCGCTCTCCCGGGGTGCACCACCAGCGATCCGTGCGTCAACGCCCAACTCCTCGAGGACGTCGATGATCCCGCGGACCCCACCGGGCTCCGTCGATCTCGGATCAAGCGGCATTCCGGTCTGGCTGCGCGGACCGATCAAGATGATCACGACCAGCAGGACGACCGCGCCGATGAGGTAGCGGCGCCAGGTCCGGTAGCGGGCTGCTCGCTGGCCTCCGATGTCGTCCCGACGGTATCGAGCCGGTCGTGAGGCTGGTGCGTCTGCTGCTGCCGGGGTCGAACCAGCGGGGGCCGAGGTCGTGCCGGCGGTTTCCGACGCAGACGAGACGCCCGTCGCGCTCACGCCCCCACCCCACTGGTCGTTCGTGATCCCCGACGGCTGGGGATGTGCCCGGCGACGTCAGCCTGATGCTGCTTGGCCTGCTCCAGGCCTGCCCGATCGACGCGGCCGCCGCCGTACCACACATCCTCGAACTGGTCGGTGAAGGCATCGAAGGCCGGCGCCGCCGCGGGCAGGGCGGATCGTGTTGCGGCCCGGTACTCCCCGGTCGTGCGGCCGGGCACCTCGTCGACCAGGTCGGCGGCGGCCAGTCGTGCCAGGGTCTCCCGATATCGACAGCGCATGGCCTGGCGGAGATCACCCTCGTTCTCGTAGCGGACCGCTTCGTCGGCCCAGGAGGCTGCGGGCCGGCCGACGGGCCCCTCCACCACGGTCTGGATTGTCTCGGACCGGCGGAAGCGCCGCAGGAAGAGGATCAGGAGCACGACCAGTGCGATCACCAGCAGGGTCAGGCCGACGGCGGCGACGACGGAGTTGAACCCGCCGGTCCCGTCGACCCGCAGCAGCAGTCGACCGAGCTGCTCGAAGAACGACTCCAGGACCCGCCCGAGGAAGGTGCTGTCGTCCGCCGCCCGGTAGTCGGCCCGAGCCAGCACCTCTTCTGTGACCTGCCTGATCTCCTCCGGCGTGGCCAGACGGTCCGACGGTCCGGACTGAGCAAGGGTGATGCGCATCAGACTCGCGCGGCCAGACGCCCGATGAGCACGTCGAAGTCCAGTCCCTCCTGCCGGACCCGCAGGTCCTGGTGGAGCAGGACCATCGCCGCCGCGGTCAACGGTCCCTGGATCAGCAGGCTGAGCACGTTGGACAGGCCCACCAGGACCCACGCGAACCCGAGACCCGAGGCGACGGCGAAGAGGCTGGCCACACCGGCCAGCAGTCCCGCGATCAGGTTGAAGACGAAGCCCCCCAGGAGGATCAGGCCCACCACCCGCCAGTAGCCCCGACGAGCCAGTCGGACCGCGTGGCTGATGGCCTCGGTGGCCGGGCGGTCCTCCAGCATCAGTGCCGGTGTGACCGTGGCGATGAAGGGCGTCAGAACCACCGCCCAGACGAACCCGACCACCACCAGCAGGGCCACGAGCGCGAAGCTGCCGGTGGCCGCGGCCAGTCCGGCCAGCAGGAGCGGCCCGAAGCGGATCAGCCCCAGTCCGATGTAGGCACCGATGAGGACGCCGCTGCGGCGAGCGGTTGCCCGGACGAGTTGCTGTCCGCTGAGCGGGGCCCCGGCCGCCCCGCGACCGGCGATCAGCGTCAGCGCGCCGAAGAGCACCGGCGTGACCAGCACCTGAGTGGCCAGCGACGTCAGCAGGGAGGCCACCTCGCCCTCGCCGGTGAACAACCCGGTCGCGACGCCCGGCGCCTGCAGGGCCGCTCCGAGCTGTTGGATGGCGTCCCGTTGGAAGAAGGCCGCGAGCAGCTGCAGCGGGACCATGATCAGCAGCACGGTCGCCGCGATCAGTCGCTTGTTGGCGCGGCAGACGGAGAAGGCGCCGTCGATCATGTCGATGACGCTCAGCGGCCGCAGCTCGACCGTGCCCCGGTGCAGGTCGTACGCCGTCAGCGACGGCGGCGGGGAGATCGCACTCATCGCGCGCCCTCAGTCATCGAGCACCGACCGAGGGGCATCGTCGTGGAGAGCCGCCGCTGCTCTGGCCGCCGCCAGGTCGGCCGCCGAGGCTGCCGTGACCGGCTGCTGGCCGTTCATGGTGACCAGGCTCGCGATCTGTCGCAGGTGGTGGTCGATCCAGCGCGGGTCGTAGCCGGCGACGACCAGCGGAGCGTCGTGGCGTTGGATGTCCGCAGCGGAGAGTGGTGAGACCAGTCGGCGAGGCCGGGACACCGGCTCGAGCGGTGTCGGGTCGGCGTACAGGGCCCAGAGGACCACCGCCCCCAGCGCAACGGATACCAAGACGATGGGAATCATAAGTCTCGACAGGCACAGTAGCGCTGTGCGACCCATGAGCCTGCGCAACCGGACCTTCGACTTCGACCGTGAGGTCGCCGTGATGGCCATCGTCAACCGCACGCCCGACTCCTTCTACGATCAGGGCGCCACGTTCGCGCTGGAGAGCGCAGTCGCCCATGCCCTGGACCATGTCGCCGACGGTGCGGACATCCTCGATGTCGGAGGGGTCAAGGCCGGACCCGGCGAGGAGGTGACCGCGCAAGAGGAGTTGGACCGCATCATCCCCTTCGTGGAGCGGTTCCGGGACCGCTCCGACGCGGTCCTGTCGATCGACACCTTCCGGCCGTCGGTGGCCGACGCCGCGCTGAGGGCCGGTGCCGACATCATCAACGACACCTCCGGCCTGGCCGATCCGGATCTCGCCCCCACGGTCGCGCGGTTTCGCGATGCGGGCCTGGTGCTGATGCACTCCGGTGGCCAGATCCGGACGCGCCCCTACCGCAACCACTACGTCCCAGACGCCACGACGGCGATCGTGGCTGACCTGTCGGGGCTGGTTGAGCAGGCCGTGGCCGCCGGTGTCGACGCCTCCAAGCTGATCGTCGACCCGGGCCACGACTTCCGGAAGAACACCCTGCACTCGCTGGAGATCACCCGTCGCCTGGGTGAGCTGTCCGCGTTGGGTCACCCGGTGCTGGTGGCCCTGTCGAACAAGGACTTCATCGGCGAGTCGCTGGACCTCGACCTGCCCGATCGGGTCGACGCGTCGATCGGTGCGGCCGTGACCTCGGTCATGCTGGGGGCCCGTCTGGTCCGGGTGCACGAGACCCTGGCGACCAAGCGGGCGGTGATGATGGCCGAGGTGATCATGGGCTGGCGGGAGCCAGCGAGGGCCTGGCGCGGGATGGCCTGAGCGCCGTTCAGACGCCCTTGATGTCCCCGCCGTCGATGGGGAACACCACGCCGTTGACGAACGAGGCCTTCTCGCTGGCCAGGAACGTGGCGGCGGCGGCGAACTCCTCCGGCAACCCGACCCTCCCGAGTGGGATGTCGGCAGCCATCTCGGCCAGACCGGCTTCCACGTCGTCACCTGCCATCGACTCGAGCCGTCCGGTGCGAGTCGAGCCGGGGGCCAGCACGTTCACCGTGATCTGACCGGTCGTCCCGGCGGTGCGCCACTGGCTGTCGAGGTCCGCGATGAGGGACTTGGCGTACCCGACGACACCGAGGCGGGCGACGTTGGACAGCGCCAGGCCGGGCAGGGGCTGCTTGACGGTCTTGGAGGTCACGAACAGCACCCGTCCCCAGCCGGCAGCCTGCAGGTGAGGCAGGGCCGCCTGGGTCAGGTTGATCTGGCTGAGCAGCGAGAGCTCGACGGCGTCACGGTAGCCCTGCAGGTCGAACGCGGTGGCCATGCCGGGCGGCGGTCCGCCGGCGTTGGCGACGAGGACGTGGAGGGCACCGTGCCGCTCGGCGACGCCGTCGATCCAGGCCTGGGCCGCCGCCTCATCGGTGACGTCACAGACCTGGGCGTCGAATTCCTCGCTTGCTGCGGCGTCCACCCGCTGCTCGTCGCGGCCGCACACGGCCACGGTGGCACCCTCCGCCTTCATGGCGCGTGCGGTCGCCTGCCCCAGGCCGGAGGTCCCCCCGGCGATTGCCACCACCTTGTCGCGCAGTCCCAGATCCATGGCAGCGGACCCTACCGCCCGAGCCGGGACGACCACCACTCTGCACGATCGTGCAGAAACCCGCCTCTGCGCGGGTCAGGCCCCGATCGTGTCGAATTCCAGGAGGGGTCGCCGGTTGGTCCGCGCCGAGTCACTCCCCAGCCGAGCCCGCCGGTGGGGGCACCTCCAGATCCGGATCGCGGTCGAACGGGATCTCCTGACACGGTGGGCCCGAGCGCGCTGTGGTGTCCCCCCCGACCTGCCAGTCGGCCAGCCCGGCGGTCAGGGCCGCAAAGTCGATGACCAGGTTCCCGTCGGCATCGACCGAGGTGTTGAACCGATCGAGGGAGCGAGGCGCCGGGCCCTCGACGATCCGGCCGTCCTGATCCCAGCGCGAGCCGGTCGAGTTCGCGCCGAACCAGCCGCTGGTCGAACACCACGAGACGCCCTGCCGGCCGTACTCCTCCGCCAGCGGGCCATTGGTGTTGAAGGCCACCAACTCCCCCCGAGCGATCGTGAGCCACGCACAGGGGTTCGCGTCGTTGAAGCACACCCGACGGGGACGGTCCTCCACCGCAGCCCGGACGTCGTCCACCTGACCCACAACCACGTCGGAGGAGCCGGGGCTGAGCCCGGTGAAGAAGATCAGCGCCGTCACCGCCGCAGCCCCGAGCGCCAGGAGCGGAACGGCGACCCGCAGGATCCGCACCTTGGGGTCCTCCTGGCTGATGCCCGGCCCGGTGCTCTCGACCAAGGTGCGACTCTCGTCGGGGACCGCTGCCCGCTCCGTTGCCCCGAACCGTGGGTCGTGGGCATCCAGCGGACGGTCGTCTGGCATGCCCTCGATGCTACGCCGCCGCTCCGACGTGGATAGCATCGCTGCCATGGCCAAGCCATCGAAGTTCGTGTTCGTCTGCATCAACGAGCGGGACCCTGAGCACCCCCGCCCGTCGTGCTTCCCGCTGGGCGGGGCCGACATCTTCAACGCCCTCCGGGAGGAGCAGGGCCGGCGCCGCAACGACGACGTCAAGGTGGTGGCGGCCCTGTGCCTCGAGGCCTGTCGCGTCGGCCCGGTCGTGGGCGTCTACCCCGACGATGTCTACTACGGCGGGGTCACCGAGGACGACGTCCCCGCCATCATGGACCACCTGGAGGGGGACGAGCCCGTCCGGTTCCTCAAGATCGGCGACGCCGACTTCCGCTACAAGGGCTAGTCGACGAGGTACGCGGCGAGCTGCCCGGCGACCACGTCCGACAGGGCCGCGGTGCCGCCGAACAGCGTGACCTGCTGCAGCGGCTCCTCCCCGGCCAGGACGGTCGTGATGGACGCCTCGAGCACGTCTCGCGGGGATAGCAGCAGCGGCACTCCCCGCCGCGCGGCGTAGGCCCCACCGGTCAGGCCGTCGGGGAAGTCATCGGCACTGGCCACGGTCACCTCGACCGGTAGCTCACCGCCTGCACCCTGACGTCGCAGCAGGAGCGCCGACGTCGCCGAGGGCGTCAGATCGCTCACCCGGTCCGCACCCGTAGGCGCCCACCGAGCGGCCACCGGCCCGACTGCGACCACCTCGGCGGCGGGATGGGCGTCGAGGTAGGCCTGGACCACTCCGGGGATGCCGGCTCCGTCCACCAGGACTGCGACGCCATCGGTGGGTGGTGCGGCGGCGCCCGCCAGCAGCGCGTCGGGGTAGTTGCCACCGAAGGCCAGCCAGATCGTGCTCGGCTCCGAGGTGGACGCCTCGGCCACCGCGACGGAGGTGGAGAAGCGGCTGTCCCCAGCCACGCGGGTCACCGCATGCCCGTCCTCTCGGAGGATCTCCACGACCGTGTCCGAGAGCGCCGCGGTTCCGCCGAGCAGCGTGACCGATCCCGGGCCTCCCAGGGCCCGCAGCGCCTCGGCACGGGTGCCGGCGGGGACGTCGTCGGCGAAGCTCAGCAGGATGGGCGCGTTGCGCGCGACAGCCAACGGCGCGGCCACCAGCGCATCGGGATAGTTGTCCGCCAGGGCGATGAGGACCCCATCGGCCTGCCCGTCGGCGAAGGAGGCCTGGGAGGTTGCGACGGCCGTCTCGATACGGGTCGGCCCGGCCAGCCTGGTCACCCGGTCGGCACCCTCCGGTGCGACCAGTGGGATGTCCACGAACCCCCCATCGCCGGGGACATCGTCGATCACGAGCCCGTCCGGGCCGGCCGCTATGCCATAGGCCATCCGCCCGAGGGCCCGCAGCACCTCCGGGGCGTTCAGGCAGGCCGTCGGCACCTGCGCCGCGTACACCCCGTCGTCGAACGACGCCGACCCCTCACAGATCAACGTCGGATCAGCCCGACCCTCGAGCACAAGGTAGCGGAGTTCGTCCGTCGACCCTTGCGTGCTCAGCTGGATCTCGCGCGGCTGGCCGGCCACGCTGTCGTAGAGGACCCCGATGCTGGCTCCGAAGTCGTCCCAGGTCGGGTCGAGGGCGGGATCGGTGCCAGCCGGGACGGTGACTGCGACGGCCAGTCCATCGGGCCCGTAGTCGAGGCAGAACTCGGTCACGTCGGCCTCGGGAACGACCTCGCGGCGGCCGTCGCCCCGCACCGTGTCGGCTGGTGGGTCGGCGATGCAGGCAGCCACGGCGTAGGACGGCGGAGCCGCGGCGGGTGGGATGACCGGCGTCTGCAGACCGGGGGTGAGCTCGAGGCCAGCACTCGCTGCTTGAGCCGAACCGACGCCGATCGCCATGAGCGTCAGGAGCACCGCGAGGACGCCGCGAACCACCCGTCTCGCGGCTGGGCGGCGTCGGTCCATCACGGTGTTGGACTATGGCACGTCACTGCAGGAACGAGCTGGCCTGTCCGGCGACGGTGTCGGAGAGCGCGGCGTTGCCGCCGAACATGGTGATCGACGGTACCGGCCCGAACTCCGACAGCTCCTGCAGGACCAGGGTCTCCATGGCCGACTCGGGGCTGAGGATCAGCGGGAGGCCGTTGCGTGCCGCGTAGGCGCCGCCGGCCAAACCATCTGGGAACTCCTCCGAACTCGCCATCGTGATCGCCGAGCCTTCGGGATACAACTGCAGGAGCAGCGAGGAGAGGGTCGAGGGCGTCGGGCTGAAGGCGGAGGTGTCAGCATCCGGCACGACTTCGTCGGCCACGGTGCCCAGCGCGAAGGTGCGAGCGTCCGGATTGGCATCCAGGTAGTCCTGCACGACGCTCGGCACCCCGCCCCGGTCGACCAGCACGGCAACACCGCCCAGACCGGGGGCGATCGCACCAGCCAGCAGCGCCTCCGGGAAGTCCCCGCCGAACACCAGCACGATCGTCTCCGGCGCGGGGTTGGCCTGCCGCGCCACCTCGACGGAGGTGGAGAAGCGACTGTCCCCGGCTGCTCGGGTCACCGTGTGGCCGTCGGACTCGAGCGTCGTCGCCACCACCTCCTGGAGGGCGGCCGTCCCACCCAGCAGCACCACGTCCCCCGGCCCGCCCATGGCACGCAGGGCCTCGTCGCGGACGGACTGCGACACGCTGTCGTTCTCGGCGAGCAGCAGCGGCGCGTTGTTCGCCACGGCCAGTGGCGCACCGACCACCGCATCGGGGAAGTTCCGGGCCAGTGCGATCAGCACGCCATCGGCCTCCCCGTCAGCGAACGTCGCCTGCGAGATGGCATTGGCTGTCTCGATGCGAGTTGGTCCTTCGAATCGCATGATCCGGTCGCCACCCGCGGGTGTGTCAAGCGGCACGGTCAGCAACACGCCACGGGCGGGGACGAAGTCGTACACCGAGTCCCCGGCCGCCGTCTGGTAGAGCATCTGGGTCAGGATCTCGAGCTCGGCGCCCCCGCCCAGGCAACCGGCCGGGATGTTGGTCACGTACGCGCTGCTCGCGAAGGTGGCGGGAGCCTCACAGACCAGCTCGGTGGTCCCGTTCCGGTCCGCGAGCACGATCGTGCGGAAGGTGTCGCTGTTCTGCTCGCTCAGCTGGACCTCGCGCTCCTCGCCGTTGGCCGCCAGGTATCCGAGGGAGATGCTGGTGCGCGTGCTGCGGTCCCACTGCGGATCGACGTTCGGATCGGTGCCGTCGGGAACGGTGACGGCCAGGTCCAATCCGCCCGCGTTGTAGTCGATGCAGAAGACGGAGATGTCGGCCTGCGGGACAGCCTCGACCGGTCCGCTGAGCCCACGGGTCGTGTCGCCCTCGGCGTCGGTGAAGCAGCCCTGCACGGCGAAGGAGTCGCTGGCCTGTGACGTGGCCTCCGACACCTGGCCCGCGAGCCGCAACTCGAAGCTGTCGGCTCCTGCCGGAGCGGCCAGCAGCGCGGTGATCAGTGCCGTCGCGATCAGCAACGTGAGCGAGCGTGTTCGCATGAGGGTTCCCCGTTGGTTCTGGTGCATGGCCTCGGTCGGACCACGGGCCGTACCTTGCCGGACAGATTCCGGCGCGGCAACTTCGGGCGGCATCCGCCCCGGATGATCAGACCTTGGCGCCTCCCTGGGCCCGAGCCATGAAGGCGTCCAGGACGGCACCGACCTTGCCGGCGGCGGCGTGGCGAGCTGCGGTCGGATCGTTCGACTTGGTGTGGTGCACCGCCTCGCCGTAGAACTTCAGCTTCGGCTCCGTGCCGCTGGGACGGACCATCACGCGGGTTCCATCCTCCGCGACGTAGCGCAGCAGCGGCGTGGGAGGCAAGTCGATCGGCTCGACCGTCCCGTCGGCGCTGGTCACCACTCCGGCGTCGTGGTCCCACACCTGGATGACCGGTGACTCCCCGAGCGACGTGGGCGGGTTGGACCGCAGGCGATCGAGCGCCGCTTGGACCAGCACCTCGCCGTCGTCGCCTTCGAGCATCACCGACCGGCCCTGGGTGACGTGGGCGCCGTGCCGGATCGTCAGGTCGTCCAGCAGGTCGCCGAGGGTCCTCCCGTCCGCAGCCAGCCGGTCGGCCAGGTCGGCCATCGCCACGATCCCGCTGATGCCATCCTTGTCGCGGACGAGGTCCCCGACGCACACGCCGAGCGCCTGCTCGTAGGACAGGACCATGATCGCGTCGCGGTCCTCGGCGTCGATCGCGGCGACGGCCAGCCACTTGAAGCCGGTCAGGGTCTCGGCGTACTCGGCGTCGTGGTGGGCCGCAACCTTGCTGAGGAGGGAGGAGGAGACAACAGTCGTGGCCACGGCCGGCGTCCGGCCTTGCGTCATGGCCCCGCGCGCGAGGATGTCCTCGGCGAGGAGCACGCCGATCTCGTCGCCGGTCAACATCCGGTACCCACCGGCAGTGCGGAAGCCCACGGCGATGCGGTCGCCATCGGGGTCGTTGGCGACAATGAGATCGGCCTCCACCTCCTGGGCGAGGGCGATGGAGGCGTCCATCGCACCGGGCTCCTCGGGGTTGGGGAAGGACACCGTCGGGAAGTCCGGGTCGGGCTCGAACTGCTCGGCCACAGCGTGCACGTCGATGAACCCCGCCTCGTCGAGGGCCCGCAGGCACATGGCGCCAGCGACGCCGTGCATGGCGCTGTAGACGATCGTGATCCGCCGCTCGGCCGGGCCCCCGACGAGTGCCACGACCTGGCTCAGGTACTGCTCCGGGACGTCGGCCGGCACCGTCCAGATGAGGTCGTCATCGGGCTGGGCCAGGGGGACGTCGTTCAGCGACTCGACCGCGTCGATCGCGGCGGAGATCTCCTCGTCCAGCGGAGAGACGATCTGCCTACCCCCCGGGCCGAAGACCTTGTACCCGTTGTCGGCTGGAGGGTTGTGGCTGGCGGTGACCATCACACCGGCGGCGGCTTCGAGCGTGCGGACCGCGTAGGCAACGAGCGGGGTCGGCACGATGTCGGAGAACTTCCACACGCCAAGCCCCGCGCCGGCCAGGACCACCGCGGCGTCGGCGGCGAACGCATCGCTCTTGTGGCGGGCGTCCCGGCCGACGACGACCCCTCTGGCGCCGGCGGCACCGGCGGCCTGGTTCAGTCGGTCCGCCAGTCCGGCGGTCACCCGCCGGACCAACGCCCGGTTCATCCGGTTGGGGCCGGCGCCCAGCGCGCCTCGGATGCCGGCGGTGCCGAACTCGAGCCGCTCACCGAAGCGGTCCTCGAGGCCAGCCTCGTCGTCGATGTCCAGGAGGGCCTGCAGTTCCTCGCGGGTCTCGGGGTCCGGGTCCTCGTCCATCCAGGCCAGAACCTGGGCACGGTCAATCGACATGTGCAGGGCGCTCCTCGTCGGGGCGATCAGGGGTCCGTCGGAGGCTACTCCAGCCGAGCTTCTAGGATCGAGCCGTGGCCACCTTCTCCTTCACCGCGCCGCTGTGGCGCTGGTCGGCACGATCGACGTCGTGGTTCTTCGTCAGCCTGCCGGAGGACGACGCCGATGCGATCGACGCGGCGTTCGGCGGGGCTGCTGCCGGGTTCGGGTCGATCAAGGTGGCGGTGACGATCGGTTCCTCGACGTGGCAGACGTCGATCTTTCCCTCGAAGGAGGAGGCGACCTACGTCCTGCCGATCAAGAAGGCCGTCCGGACGGCTGAGGGGTTGGACGACGGTTCGACGGCCGACGTCACCCTGACGGTGCTGGTGATCTGACCACCGCGGGGAACCTGGCCTCACAAGGCCAGGTTCCCCGCAGCACAGCAAGGTTCCCCACCAGGTAGGTGCCCGACCCGGCTCGATGCCCTACGTCAGGAGGTGACGCAGCGCGCTCGGCGCCTCGGCCGCACCGGCCAGCGGGACCCAACGAGCGCCCGCCGACCGGGCCAACGCCTCCGCCTGCTCGTGGTCCTCCGCCGGGGCCAGGATGACCAACTCCTCCAGCGCACCCGCGACCGCAGTCGGGTCCTGGTCGTCCGTCGACCGACAGTCGCTCAGCAGTACGGCGACCCGCCGCTGCGCTCGGGTCCGCGCCAGCTGCGCACCTGCCGCCTCCAGAGCCGCCCTCACCGACGTCACGCCGTGCCCTCGCAGGGACAGGATCCGGTCGACCACGGACTCCGGTGTGGACGTGCTGTCCATCGGTCGGAGCACCTCTGCGTGCCGGGAGAACGTCACCACCGCGTGGTCGCCGGGCGCGCGCAGCGCGCAGGCCGCCGCCGTCAGGGCCGCCGTGGCCAGACGCGACCCCTCCATCGAGCCCGACGTGTCGATCAGCAGACACAGCGCGAGTGCGGGCCGCGACCAATCGGCACTGATCAGATCCTGCGGTGGCCGTCCGGCCGCCCGACCCTCCACCAGTGCCTCCATCGAGGCGTCGATGTCCAGATCGCCACCGCGCTCCGCGGGCTGGCGCCGGAGTCTCCCGACGCCCGTCTGCCGTGGCTGGCCTCGTCGAGCGAGATCCAGGACCACGGAGCTCGCCAGGGCCCTCGCCTTGGCCCGCAGTTCCTCATCGGTGGCCTGCGCCATCATCATCAGCAGCGTGGCCGCGTCGTCGGCGTCTTCCTCCAGCGCCCGATCGAACGCCTCGGTGTCCAGCACCCCCACCTCCGGCGAGATCTCGCTGAAGCGAGGGTTGCGCGCCAGCTGGGCCCGCGGCTGCTGCCGCTGCTTCGGGCCCTGCTTCCGTCGGTGCCTGTGGTCCCCGTCCTGTCCGCCCGCCGGTGGCGGGCTCAGGCTTCCCCCGACGAATCACCAGCCTCGGATCCATCATCGTCATCCGGCGAGGCATCGAAGACGCGGTCGAAGAGTTCGGTCACAATCTCTTCCGGTGTCCGTGGTGAGGACTCGTTCAGCCGGATCCGCCCGGACAGCGAGACGAGGGCGGCGTCCAGCGCCGTGGTCCGCGGGTCACCGGTGGACCCACGCATCGCCATCAGCGATGCGGTGATGCCCACCATGTCGATCGCGCCCCGGACCGAGGACCCGATCCGCACATCGGGGTGGGTTCGGGTCTCGCGGACCAGGGTGACGGCCTGCTCGCGGAAGTCGGGGTCGGTGTCGGCGCCATGGGCTGCCGTGATCGCAACCTCCTCGGCCTGGTCCTGATAGTCCACCGCGATCCGGCACACCCGGTCGTAGATGGCCGAGGAGATGCGGGCCGTGCCCACGGCGTCGAACGGGTTCATGGCCGCCACGAAGCGGAAGCCCGGCGCCGCCGCGATCCGACCGACCCGCGGGACGTGCAGTTCCCGTTCGCTCATCACGGTGAGGAGCACGTTGATGGTCTCCTCGGGAACCCGGTTGATCTCCTCGACGTACAGCAAGCCGCCATCCCGCAGAGCCCGGACCAGGGGGCCGTCGACGAACGCCTCGTCGACGTAGCCACGCTCGATCACGATGGCAGGGTCGAAGTGCCCGACCAGGCGCGACGGTGTCAGCTCGGCGTTGCCCTCGACGAAGGCGAAGGGCACGTGGCTCGCCTCGGCGACGGCGCGCAGCATCGTCGACTTGCCCGTGCCGGGCGGCCCCTCCAGCAGCACGTGGGCGCCGCTGTCGAGGGCCGCGACTAGCAGTTCGATCTCCCGCTGGCGGCCGACGCAGACCGCCGTGACCGCCTGCAGCAACGCCTCCGCGGGCACAGGGTTGCCCGGGGAGGCGATGGTGTCATGCACCTTTTCTGAGACGCAGGGTCTGGATGAGGGTCAGTGCTCGTGGATGAGGACGCCGCGGACGTTCTTGCCGTCGAGCAGGTCCTCATATCCCTGATTGACTTCCTCCAGGGTGTAGGTGTTGGTGATGATCTCGTCCAGCTTGAGGTCACCGGCCTGGTACAGGCCGAGGATCTTCGGGATGTCGGTCGTCGGGTTGCAGTCGCCGAACAGCGACCCCTTCACGGTCTTCTTGAACAGCGTCATGATCGAGCCGGGGAGCTGCACGTTGACCGCGTCCAGCTTGTTCAGGCCGGTGAGGACGATGGTGCCGCCCTTGCCGGTGGCCTCGAAGGCCTCGCCGACGATCTGCTCCGTCACCAGGCCAGGCGTGAGGATCGACTTGTCGGCGCCGTTGCCGTTCGTCATGGACTGGGCCAGCTCGATGGCCTCGGCACCGGTGGCAACCGCGTGCGTCGCGCCCAACTCCATCGCCTTCTCGCGCTTGTTCTCCAGCGGGTCGACCGCGATCAGGTTCTTCGCGCCGGCGTAGCGTGCGCCTTGGACGGCGTTGATGCCGATGCCGCCAACTCCCATGACGATGACCGTCTCGCCGGGCTGGACGTCCGCCGCGTTGACCGCCGAGCCGAAGCCCGTCGGGACCCCACAGCCGACCAGGACCGCCTTGTCCAGCGGCATGTCTTCGTCGACCGTCACGGCGGAGTTCTGGTGAATCGTGGCGTACTGGGAGAACGTGCCGAGCATGCACATGGCGCCGTAGTTCTTCTCGGGGCCAGGCCCGGTGAAGGGGAACCGCTCACCCGGCAGGTACCCCTCCAGGATGGTGGCGCCCATGTCGCAGATGGCCTGCTGACCGGTGGCACACCAGCGACACGTGCCGCAGTTGGGGATGAACGAGCAAACGACCTTGTCGCCTTCCTTCACGCGGGTGACACCGGGACCGACCTCCTCGACGATGCCGGCTCCTTCATGACCGAGCACCATCGGGAGCCGTGCGGCGAAGTCGCCGTGCGCGACGTGGATGTCGGAGTGGCACAGTCCGGCATGCGTGTACCGGATCAGTATCTCGCCCTCCTTCGGACCGTCCAGATCAAGCTCGACGATCTCGATCGGCTTGCCGGGCTCGTAGACAACTCCAGCTTTGGTCTTCATGCAGAGGGCTCCTTGGACGTGCGTGGCTGACGGGCATGACTGGCATCCGTCAGCCTTCCAAGCCGGGCGGTTCGCCATCACCCCCAGCCGGAGGGTGGATCAGCGCGGTGGCGCGGGCAGATCGAGCGCAGGAAGATCGCGATGCGGCGGCTGGGGCAGCGCAGCGACCGAGGTGTCGGGCGGCCGCGACGTCCCCTGTGCGGCGGTCACCGACCTGGCGGCCACCGACCTGGCGGCGATGGGCCGTGTCGTCCGGCGATCACCTCGGACGGCGGCCGTGATGGCCTCGGGGTCGTCGATCGAGTCGGCGTCGACCACGGGGAGGGCTCCGAGCGACGGCGGCGGGTACTTGAAGCCCACGCCGCAGTCGAAGACCACCACCCGCTCGTCGGGCGCGATCCAGCCCTCGTCGGCCAGGACGGCGGTCGCGGCGAACGCGGTGGCACTCTCGGGCGAGACGTACCCGGCGCCGCGATGGGCGACGAGCTGCTGCATCCGGTCGATGTCGGACTCGGGGACGGCAACACCGGTCCCCCCGGACTGCGCAACCGCCGAGAGGATCAGCCGATCACCGACGGCACTGGGCACCCGCAGGCCGCTGGCGCGGGTGGCGGGGTCCTTCCAGGGACGAGCGGCGGCGGTTCCCTCCTCGATCGCACGGACCATGGGGGCACAGCCGGCAGCCTGGGCGACCACCATCCGGGGGCGGTGCGAGCCGATCAGGCCCAGCGCCTGCAACTCCTCGAACGCCTTCCACATGCCGATCAGGCCGGTCCCGCCGCCGGTGGGGTAGACCACGACGTCCGGGAGGGTCCAGTTCAGCTCCTCAGCGAGCTCGAGCCCCATCGTCTTCTTGCCCTCGACGCGGTACGGCTCCTTCAGCGTGGACAGGTCGAACGCCCCGGTCCGCTCCCGCACATGACGGGCGACGGTGCCGCAGTCGCTGATGACCCCCTCGACCAGGATGACCTCGGCGCCGGCCATCTGGACCTCGGTGATGTTGACCGTGGGGGTGTCGACCGGGAGCACGATCGTGACGGGCACACCGGCGGCAGCCCCGTAGGTGGCCAGCGCACCACCGGCATTGCCGGCCGAGGGGACGATCAGCCGCGTCGCACCGAGCTCCACGGCGCGCGACACGGCCGCGGCCATGCCACGGGCCTTGAACGCCCCGGTCGGGTTCTGACCCTCCGCCTTGATCATGAGCCGATCCAGACCGAGGGCGTCCCCCAGTCGTGGAGCGGGCAGGAGCGGGGTGCTCCCCTCGCCGAGGTGGATCATGGTGGCCGGGTCGCGGACGGGCAGGAGCTCGCGCCAGCGCCACATGCCGTTCCCGCGCCGGGCCGCGATGTTCTGCCGGGTCAGCGTCCGGGCGGCCCGTGCCAGGTCGTAGCGGGCCAGCAACGGCAGGCCGTCGACCGGGTCGAGGGTCTGCAGGACGTCGGCGTCGTAGGTCGCGCCGGTGCGCGACCCCTCGAGGTGCGTGAGACAGGACTCCACCCCGGGCACGATACGGGACCAGTCGAGTGCTGCAGACGTCCAGGGTCGCTTGGCGCGATGAGACATCCCAGATCGGGGCAGGCTGAGCTCATGGCACATGATGCTGGAGGGAGTCGTACCGCGGACCAGGCCCCGTCGTTGGATCAACGCCGCGACTACGGGCGGGACGATCTGCGTCGTACCGACCTGCGCAACGACCCCATCGCACAACTCGAGGCATGGATCGAGCACGCCTCGACCACCGATCAGCTGGTCGAGCCGACGGCGATGACGCTGGCCACCGTCGACGCCGACGGCCGCCCGGCGGCACGGACCGTGCTGCTGCGCCGGATCACGAACGGCCGGCTGCTGTTCTTCACCAACTACGGGTCGCGGAAGGGCGATCACATCGAGGGTGCGCTGGCCGAGGCCGGCGAAGCCCACGGGTCGGTGCTGTTCCGGTGGGCCCGGCCAGCCCGACAGGTGGAGGTCCGGGGCACGGTCCGACGGGCCACGGCCGAGGAGTCCGACGAGTACTTCGCCACGCGGCCACGCGAGTCCCAGATCGGGGCGCACGCCAGTCCGCAGTCACGGCCCATCGACGACCGCGATGAGTTGGAGGCCCGCCTCGTGGCCGTCGCAGCCCGCTTCGACGGTGTCGAGGACATTCCCCGACCAGACGACTGGGGCGGGTACGCCCTGACCCCACACACCGTCGAGTTCTGGCAGGGCCGCTCCAGCCGCCTGCACGATCGCTTCCGCTACGAGCGGGACGGCCAGGACGAGGACGGCTGGCGGATCACGCGCTTAGCTCCCTGACCGGCCCACCGGCCCCGGGTCAGGCTGGCGCTTGACAGGCCCGCTCATCTCAGGCACGGTGACACCGACCGACCAGTTGGTCGGTATCCTGATGATCCGAGGAGCCAGGCTGTGTACGAGACCATCAAGACCAGCGTCGAGGACGGGATCTTCTTCCTCACGCTCAACCGACCCGAGGCCCTGAACACCATCGTCCCGCCGATGCCCGACGAGTTCCGGCACGCCATCGAGGCCGCAACCCGCGACGATGACGTGAAGGTGATCGTCGTGCGCGGCAACGGCCGGTCGTTCTGTGCGGGCTACAACTTCGACGGCGGCTTCCACCACTGGGACGACTGGATCGCCACGGACGGGACGTGGGACCCGGGGAAGGAGTTCACCTGGTCCACCAACGAGCTGACGGCACCCACCCAGCAGTTCTTCTCCATGTGGCGTTCGTCCAAGCCGGTCATCGCCCAGATCCACGGCTGGTGCGTCGGCGGCGGGTCGGACAACGCCCTGTCCGCCGACATCGTCATCGCCTCAGATGACGCGATCATCGGGACGCCGTACTCACGGATGTGGGGGGCCTACCTCTCGGCCATGTGGATCTACCGCTTGGGCCTGGCGGAGGCGAAGTGGCGGGCGCTGACCGGGGAGCCCTTCACCGGGGCCGAGGCCGCTGAGGCCGGGCTGATCAACGAGTCGGTGCCATTCGACCGCCTCGAGGACCGGGTCATGGAGGTCGCCACCATGCTGAAGAGCATCCCCGTGTCCCAGTTGCAGGCCATGAAACTGGTCGTCAACCACGCCTACGAGCAGCAGGGCCTGAACGCGGTGCAGACCCTCGGACCTATCCTCGACGGCATGATGCGCAACACGCCGGACGCGCTCGCCTGGGTCGAGAAGGTCCAGGAGGAGGGTGTCCGCGAGGGCATCATCCAGCGCGACGGGCCCTTCGGCGACTACAGCCAAGCCCCCACGGACCGCAAGCCCGACCCGGCCCACGCCTTCAGCTACTAGACCTCCCACCAACGTGTCCGAGGCCCCGTCAGTCGCGCGCATCCTCGGCGAAGCCGAGCAGCGCTTCGCCGCGGCAGGCTACGGCGGCACCAGCCTGTCCTCGGTGGCCAAGGCGGCGGGGCTGGGAAACGCGGGGCTGCTCCACCACTTCCCGTCCAAAGCCGCCCTGTACCGCGCCGTACTCGAGGCCGTCGGCGCCGACATCGACGACCGGATGGTGGCGGCCATGGTCGATGGCACCGACCCGGTCGACCGACTGCGCGCCCTGACGGGTGTGCTGGTCGAACTCGGCGAGGACCGGCCGACGGCCCTCCGGCTGGTGATGCACGAGTTCCTGGACGACAGCGGTCGGCTGGAGCGCGCCTCCGTCCTCCCGCTGGCCGGGGCTGTCCGGACGACCGTCGGTGTGATCCGCGACGGCCAAGCAGCCGGAGAGGTGGTGGACGGTGACCCGCTGGCGCTTCTCGCAAGGCTCCACGGCACCATCTTCTACGGGCTGCTGGGCCAGACCGTCCTGGGCCGCATCCACACCGACCCCGCTCCCGGCTGGGAGGCGCGTCTGGTCGATGTCGCACTGGAGGGGCTGATCATCACCTGAGGCGGGTCAGATGTTGACGAAGTCGCCGCTGCGACCAGCGCCGTCCCGGAACCGTGCCGCTCCCGCAACCCCCTCCTCGCGGATGGCGTCCATGCCGTGGGCCCACTCGAAGCGCAGCGCATCGCGCACGGGCATGCCGCGGGTCTCGATGATCGCCTGGCGGTCCGCCCGGACCGCCATCTGGGGGAACCGCGCGATCTCATGGGCCATTGCCTCGGCGGCCTGGCGGGTCTGGCCCGTCGGCACGATCTTCTCTGCCAGACCGATCCGCCCGCACTCCTCGGCGGGGACCTGCCGCCCGGTCATCGCGATCTCGAGCGCACGGCCCTGGCCCACGAGCCGGGGCAGCCGGACCGTACCGCCGTCCATCAGCGTGATGCCCCAGCGGCGGCAGTACACACCCATGTAGGCGTCGGCGGCCATGACCCGGACATCGCACCACATCGCGAGCTCCATGCCACCCGCGACCGCCGCCCCCTCGACCGCACCGATCACCGGCTTGTTCAGCTCCAGCCGGGTCGGTCCCAGCGCACCACGCGGAGGCGTGTTCGCCCCGGTCGGGAAGGCCAGGTCGCGAACCATCTCGCGGTGCAGCTTCTCGTCGGTCAGCGTCGAGGCGTACTTGAGGTCCCAGCCCGCGCAGAAGTTGCCACCAGCGCCCCAGAGCACGGCGACGTAGGCCTCGTCGTCGGCGTCGAAGGCGAGGAACGCCTCGTACAGGGCCTGAGCGGACTCGGGGTCCATGCCATTGCGCGCCTCTGGCCGGTCGTGGATGACCGTCCAGACGTGGTCGTCCTTCTCGATGCTGACGGTCATGGTGTTGCTCCTTGAGGGGTATCAGTTCCGCTTGTCCTGGTGGGTGTCATGTCGTCGGGGTGGCGGCTTCGAGCCGCCGCCGCCCGCAGGCCGCGCTCGAGCGGTGCCGCGATCACCGCGTAGGTCACCAGTCCCAGCTGCGAGACGACGACCTCGGCCGCTTCGTCGGCGGTGCCCTCGAGGACGCGCATCAGCGCCTCGACAGCGCTATCCAGCACCCACGGGCCAGGGCGCTCTTGCAGCCGCAGCAACCCGTAGGTCATCAGCCGGACGTCGTCGGGGTGATCGTCCGCCCAGCGCTGCATCCCCGCGCGAACGGCGGTCGCGGGGTCGGCACCACCTGCGACCTCCTGCGCCGCCTCCTCCGCCGTGCCACGCAGTCGGTCACCCACCTGCTCCAGGCACGCCCGGTACAGCGCGTCCTTGGAGCGGAAGTGGTGCATCACGTTGGCCTTCGACGTATCCGCGGCCGCGGCGATCTGGGCGATGGAGGCCCCGTCGACGCCGCGGCGCGCGAAGAGCTCGAGCGCGGTGCTGAGCAGAACATCACGAGACACGACCAAGAGCGTACTGACCGAACGTTCGGTCTGTCAAGCGGCTCAGCGAATCAGCACGCCCGGGTTGAGGATTCCCGAGGGGTCGAGTCTGCGCTTGACGGCGTCGAGCGAGTGGGCGAACAGGTCGGGGCGCTGCTGGTCGTACCAGGGCCGGTGATCTCGGCCGACCGCGTGGTGGTGGGTGATGGTCCCACCGGCCGCCATGATGACCTCCGACGCGGCCGCCTTGATCTCCTGCCACTGCCGAACCCTCGCACCTCGGCGGCCGGGCGCGATGACCGTGAAGTACGGCGCCGCACCGTCCGGGTAGGCGTGGGTGACCCGACAGGTCACCATGCCCTCGCCGCAGATCTCGGTGACGGCCCTGGCAGTGGCGGCCATGACCTGCTCGACCAGATCGATCAAGCCGTCGGTTGCGACGGCGGTCTCAAACGTCTCCACCACCATTCCCGCATCGACCATCACATCGCGCGTGTACGGCGCCCGCAGGAACGACTGCTTCCAGGCGTCGGCGGCGCTGTCGCCCTCGCCGCCCGGTGCAGACGGTGGCTCGAGGGCGCGGCCGCCGTGGTCGGCCAGCAGTCGGAGCGACGCTTGCATGTCGGCGGTGACGTCGATCACCGGGGACTCAAACCCGACGAGCATCACCGCGTGGCTGCCGTCGCCGGCGCCGTTGATCAGCGCCTCGAGCGGGTCCAGGACCCGGCAGTTGCTGGGATCCAGACCCGACTGCACCAGCGGCCCGAGCGCCAGCAGCGCTGCGGTCAGATCGGCGAAGGCCACGACGCGGGTCGCCTTGTGGGTCGGGAGATCCTGGAGCCGCACCCACGCCTGGGTGATGACACCGAGGATGCCCTCGCTGCCCAGCATCACCCGGTCCGGACTGGGACCGGCACCGGATGCCGGCAGACGTCGTGACGCCCACACTCCGGCCGGGGTGACCGCCTCGATCTGCTGCACCAGATCGTCGATGTGCGTGAGCCGCGTCGCGTAGTGCCCGCCGGCTCTCGTGGCGATCCAGCCACCCAGCGTGGCCATCTCGAAGGACTGCGGGAAGAAGCGCATCGTCACCCCGTGTGGGCGGAGTTGCCCCTCGAGCACCGGACCGGTCGCGCCGGCCTGGATCAGGGCCGACCGGCTGCTCCGCTCGATCTCGACCACCCGGTCCATGCGGCGCATCTGCATCGTCACGACCGGCCGCTCACGGCCTGCTGCCTCGGCGCTGACCCCACCGACGACCGAAGTCCCACCCCCGAACGGGATGCAGGCCGCACCGACGTCGGCGCACCACTCGAGGATGCGAGGGACGTCGGTGGCATCAGCGGGACGTGCGACCGCATCGGGCGCGGCGGGGAATGGCCCCTCCCGTAGCCGAACCAGGTCCATGAACGATCGCCCGGTGGCGTGCGCCGCCCGGTCAGCCGGGTCGACCGAGACCAGGTCGACGAGGGCAGCCGGCACGGTGAGACGAGCGGCCGTGACATCAGGATCCGGGAGGGGCGGTGGGTCTGCCCAGACGGCGTCGCCGAACCGCCCGATCAACATGCTGCGCATGGCCTGGGATTCCTGCTCGGTTGCGGCGGCCGACCGAACTCCCCAGCCGTGCATCGCGCGGGCTCCGTGCTGGCTGTCAGATCCGGTCATGTGCTGCTCCTGATGTGGCCGTGCGTCGGGCGTTGGTTCACCCCTCGAGAGGTCGTCGAACCGGCCACCGCGGCCGTTGCCGGATGCGAAGCGGTTGGCGCCGGTTCTCAACGTTCGCGCCGTTCATGAATCGGTGTGAGGCAGGGTGACATACTCCCGGCCATGGAGGACTACCCGGACGTCGACTCCTACCTGGCCGACTCGGAGCGCTGGCACGACGAGATCGTCGCGCTGCGTCCGATCCTGCAGGCCACCGGACTGGACGAGGAGATCAAGTGGGGCAAGCCCTGCTACGTCCACCACGGCGCGAACATCGTCATCGTGCAGGAGTTCGCCGACAACCTGGCGCTGATGTTCTTCAAGGGGATCCTCTTGGACGATCCCGCCGATCTCCTCCAGGAGGTCGGTCCGAACAGCCACGCGGCGCGGCGGCTGATGTTCTCCTCTCTGGACGACGTCGACCGACTGGCGAACACGGTCACCGCCTATGTGAAGGAGGCCGTCGCCGTCGAGGACGCCGGCACGGAAGTGCCACCGCGCCCGGAGGAGTCACTGGCCGTGGAACTGCAGGAACGGCTGGCCGGGTCCCCGGAGTTGGCCGACGCCTTCGACTCACTCACCCCCGGCCGGCAGCGGGAGTACAACCTCCACGTCTCCGCCGCCAAGCAGGTCGCGACCCGAGAGCGTCGCATCGACACCATCACACCGCGGATCCTGGCCGGCAAGGGCCTGCGCGACCGCTGATCGGAGAGCGACATGCCCGACAGAGACGACAACAGCGACCACCACGGAGACGTGGTCGTCGAGGACGTCGAGGAACGCAGCCGGTACCAGATCAGCGTCGATGGCCGGACCGCTGGGCACGCCGCCTACCTCGACCGCGGCGGACGCAGGATCTTCGTGCACACCGAGATCGCGGAGGAGTTCGGGGGACGAGGGCTCGGCAGCCGGTTGGTCGCCTACGCGATGGACGACGTCGCGGCTCGAGAGCTCGCCATCGTCCCGCTGTGCCCCTTCGTCGCCGCGTGGCTCGAGGACCATCCGGAGCGGACCGACGTGGATGTGGACACCGACCGGCTCGAGGCCTTGACGCGTCGCTGACGGCAGGCGAGCCGAACGGCCGTCACCCGGAGGGCGTGCCAGACCGTCGATCCAACGGCTCAGTCGCCCCGGCGCTCCCGCTTCGCCGCGTACATCTCGTCGTCGGCCTGCTTCAACATCCTGTCGAGATCGATGTCCTCACCGCTCGCGGTCACCATGCCGACGGAGACGGTGACGTCGATCCGGTGCCCTGCCCGGTCGCTGACGCTCACGTCGTGGGCTACGCGACGAAGCCGGTCGCTGGCCTGGGTGGCTCCCCAGGACGTCGTGTTCGTCAAGAGGACCGCGAACTCGTCGCCACCGATGCGGGCGAGCACATCAGACTCCCGGAGCGCCGCCTCCCAGCCACGCGCCAGCTTGACCAGCAACTCGTTGCCGATGTCGTGGCCGTTGGAGTCATTGATCGCCTTGAAGTGGTCGATGTCCAGCATCCCCAACGACACCGGCTGGCCCTCCGAACGCGCGATGGCGATGATCTCGTCGGCCTGGGTGAGGAATCGGCGTCGGTTGCCGACACCGGTCAGCTCATCGGTCAGCGCCAACTCCTGCAGGGAGGACTCGCGCTCCTTGCGGTCACTGATGTCCTCGAAGAACCAGACGTACCCCAGGTACTGGCCACCCGGCGTGAAGAGGGCAGAGCCGTGGCGGTCGACCGTGCGACCATCGATCATCTTCAGCTCGACGTGGCTGGGCACCAGCGGGTCGTCGTAGGCGTGCTGGACCCCGGCGATGAAGGCGTCAGGGTCGGCGACGCGGGACAGCGCCGTACCGAGCAGGAGGTCGTCGGTGATCTCGCCGTGCTCCGCCAGCAGTGCCGTGCGGTCGAAGTTCCAGATCCTGTCGAACTCCGGGTTGGCCGCCACGATGCTGGCGTCGTGGTCGACGACGAGTATCCCCTGCGGGGAGCGATGGAGCAGCGCTGCCAGTAGTGCATCGTGCAGTTGGGCGGACGCCTCGACGTGGGCCGCGAGGGACTCCGGCTCAGGCGTCGGCTTGACTCGCCTCGCCCGGACCTCCGTGCCTCGCAGAGACCCGTGGGACCGCTCCTCGTCGTCGGGTCCATCCCCGGAGAGGGAGGCGAGGGTGTCAGACTCCATACGGTCCCATCGACAGCACACCGACCTGACTTGAGTCGGAGGCAGGACCCGGCGGGACCGCCCGAGTGCTCGACTCAGTGGCCGGCGCGCCCCGGCTCGAGCCTGCTCAATCCGTTGCCCCGCCGATGCGGGCGGCGAGCGCCGGCACGAGCGCCGTGGCGAGCGCGATCTTGGCGAGGTCACCGACCAGGAACGGCCAGACGCCGCTGCTCAGCGCGGTCGACACGTCGGTGAGCTGCGCCAGCCATCCGGCGCCGAGCAGATAGATCACGACGTTGCCCAGCAGCATGGCCAGGGCCGTCGTCGCCGGTCGGTTCTGCCAGCCACGGGTGGCGAGCACACCGGTGAGCCCGGCGGCCAGGACGAAGCCCCAGAGGTAGCCGGCGGTCGGGCCGGTCAGCACAGCAACACCAGCGCCGAACCCGGCGAAGACGGGCAGTCCGACCGCGCCCTCGACCAGGTAGGTCAGCGTGGCCGCAACGGCCAGCCGCGGCCCCAGCAGGAACCCGAGCAGCAGCACGACGAAGGTCTGGCCGGTGACCGGGACCGGCCACATCGGGATCTGGACCTGCGCGGAGATGGCCAGTGCGCCGCTGGCCGCCAGGACCAGTGCCGCCTGACGCGTGCCGGAGTTGACCCAGGAGGGTCGCCAGGCAGGGACGAGCGGGGCGGAGAGGGTGCTCACAGTGTTTGCTCCAGACGTATCGAGTGTTCTCGGTACCGTATTCGTGTCTCGCGTCCCGGACGAATCGACCGGCGAAGAGCCCGTCTTCGTGCCAGCTTCGCTGCGGTCCTGACCCGTGAGCGCGAGCCCAGCCCGTGACGAGAAGGAGCCCCCGATGATCGAGGTGACAGTCACCGTCGACGTCGACCGGCCTGCCGATGAGGTCTTCGCGTTCTGGTCGGACTGGTCCAACAACCCGACCTGGCAGAGCGGCATGACCAGTTGCACCTGGACCAGTGAGCCGCCCTTGCAGCTGGGGTCCACCTACGATCAGCAGGCCACGATGCTCGGCCGGCCCATCGTCTCCTCCTTCGAGGTGGTCGAGTACGAGCCCGACCGCATGGTCCGCATCAGGACCACGCAGAGCACCCTCCCGCTGGACATCACTCGTCGGGTCGAGCCGCTTCCGGACGGTGGCACACGGCTCCACGCCACGATCCGCGGCGAACCGCAGGGTCTCCAGCGCCTCCTCAATCCGGTCATGCAACGTCTGGTCGACCGGAACGTCCGTCGCGACTACGCGCGCCTCCGGGACCTGCTCAACGCCGGCTCGGCCTGATCGACCACCACCCGCCTACTGGCGGTCGAGCATCCAGTCGCGCAGCGCTGCGCCGATCTCTTCGGGTGCGTCCTCCTGGATGAAGTGGATGCCCGGGACGGTGACCTCGATCTGGTTCGGCCACGCCCTGCACCGCTCGGCGTAGACGGTGGAGAGGAAGCCCGGCTCGGCATGCACGTACAGCTTCGGCACAGCCGACTGCGCCAGCCAGGCCTCGTAGTCGGCGATGATCTCGTGCACGTCGGCCGGTTGTCCGTCGAACGGGATCTGTCGTGGCCAGGTGAGCGTCGGCCGGCGGTCCTCCCCCACCTGGGCGAACGGTGCCCGGTAGACAGCCATCTCCTCCTCCGTCAGATCGCGGATGATGCTGCCCGGCAGGACCCGCTCGACGAAGACGTTCTTCTGCAGGACCATCTCCTCGCCGGCCTCGGACCGGAAGCCCTCGAAGAGCCGCTGACCACCCTCGGGCCAGTCCGCGAAGGAGACCGTCCCGCAGAGCGCCTCCATGTAGCAGATGCCGGCCACGGCCTCCCGGTGGCGGTTGGCCCAGTCGAAGCCGAGACCACTCCCCCAGTCGTGGACGACCAGGGTCACGTTCTCGGTGACCCCGAGGGCATCGAGCAGGCCGTCCAGGTAGTGACGGTGCTGGACGAAGGTGTAGCGGTCGGGACCCGGGTCGGGCAGCTTCGCGGAGTCGCCGTGCCCGACCAGGTCCGGTGCGATCACCCGACCGAGGTCGGCCACGTGTGGCATGACGTTGCGCCACAGGTAGGACGACGTCGGGTTGCCGTGCAGGAACAGGATCGGATCACCCTCGCCCTCGTCGACGACGGTCATGGCGACCCCGTCCACCTCGACGGTTCGCTTCGAGTACGGCATGTCTGGGCTGATCGGCATATCGGCACCCTAGCCCGATCGGCGCGACGATCCGGCTACACATGTGCAGGACGAGGGACGCCCTAGCCTGGACCCCATGCCACACCACGCGTCGACCGGTCGCCGAGTGCCGACCGTTCGCGCCGTCGTCCGGCGCCACCGGACCGGTGAGGAGGCCGCCGACGTGGGGGGTCGGGCCACGCTGGCCGTGGAGGAGCCGCTTGAGATCCGCGTCGACGGGCAGGTCCTCGCAACGACCATGCGCACGCCCGGCGCCGACTTCGACCTCGCGCTCGGCCTGGCGCTGACCGACGGCCGTCTGGACCCGGCGGCGGTGACGGGCATCACCTACTGCGGGCCGGACTCCGGTGAGGTGGTCGCGCCGACCGCGGCGGATCTCAGCGGTCCGTACGCCGGAGAGTTCAGTGCGGTGAACGTCGCGACCGTCGATCGTCGGGGACCAGCGGTCGAGCGGCACCGCCACGGACCCGTGTCCAGCGCGTGCGGGGTGTGCGGGGCCGACGTCATCGCCGATCTGTTGGCGGTGACCGGGGCCGTGGAGTCGGTCGACCTGGCCGTGCCCGCCGCAGTGATCAGCGCGATCCCCCAGACGGTCCGTCGAGGCCAGACCGGCTTCGATGCAACCGGCGGGCTGCACGCCGCAGCCGTACTCGACGAGCACGGCGCAGTGGTGTCGATCCGCGAGGACGTCGGTCGGCACAACGCCGTGGACAAGGTGGTCGGGGACCTGGCGACACGACGACTGCTGCCGGCAGGTGATCTGGTCCTGTTCACCTCCGGCCGCGTGGCGGCGGAGATCGTGGCGAAGGCGCTCATCGCCGGTGTGTCCATCGTGGTGGCCGTCTCGGCGCCGACATCCCTGGCGGTCGAGATGGCGACGGCCGCCGGCATGACCCTGGTCGGCTTCGCACGCGGCCCGGAGTTCACCGTCTACAGCCGCCCCGATCGGATCATCAGCTAGCCGCTCGACGCACTCTGTTAGTGGGCTGTTAGTGGCGTGCCCTAGGCTTCGCTTCACTCGGACGCGTCACCGGCACGGCGTCCCTGTCACTCGACCGCAGTCGACCTGGTGAGGTGCTCGGAATGCCATCGTCCCCGTCTGCAGTGCGTGCGCTTCCCGCCCTGCTGGTCCTCCTCCGCGTCACCACGCTGGTGGCGCTCGTGCCAGCATCGACCCGCTGCTGGTCGGCACGGAGGAGATCCTCGACCAGCAGGCCGCACACGAGCTCGACGTGGCGCCTGCCTGCTGAGGCGGCACCGCGCACTCCCCCAAACCAAGGAAGGTGACCACGATGCGACAACTCGCGACCCTGGCAGTCCTCGTCCTTACCGCTCTTCTCGTTCCATCGACCGGAGCGGATGCGACCCACGGCGGCGAGAACGGACCGATCGTGCTGGACAGCACCGACGTGGGCGGCATCTCGGTCGCCCGGCTGGATGGGACGCTCACCGAGATCGTGGACCAGGAAGCCATCCACCTGGAGGTCTCGCCGGATGGTCGGACGGCGCTGTTCGTCGGGACGGAGCCGCCGGACATCCAGCTGATCTCGTTGGCCGGGGGTCCGTCCACCACCGTGCTCCCCCGTGAGCGAGGTGGGCGCCCCGACGTGTCCTGGTCTCCCGATGGGTCCCGGTTCCTGGTGGCCGACGGTCAGACGGTCACGACCTACGACGCCGACGGGCTCGACCCGGATGTCGTGTACACCAACTCGATGGCCGGATCAGGCGGGCTGTACGACGCCGCTGTCTGGACCGCCGCGAACGAGATCATCGCGATCAACTCCTTCAGCGGCATCCGAATCGATCAGCCGACCCGCTCGGTGACGCCACTGAGCTACGACGGTCGGGAGTACCAGGTCGATGACCAGTTCGGCCTGGATTCCTCACCAGACGGTCAGTTGCTCACGGTCAGCTGTGCGGAGCTGACCGACCCGCCCTCCAGCGGCATCTGCATCTTCGACCGGGACCTGGGGCTGGTCCGATTCATCCCCCCGACGATCGTGCCCGGCGCCACACGAGTGATGCAACCGGCCTGGAGCCCGGACGGGACACGACTCGCCTTCATCGCGCTGCTCCCCGATGAGGTTGCCCGGCTCTACACCGCAGCGGTGGGCGGAACGGATCTCCAACTGGTCGCGGATCTGCCGGCCGACGATCGCTTCCGTGGCAACTTCCCAGGCCTCTCCTCATGGGCGCCCGTCCCGGATAGCGCTCCGACACCGCTTCCGGAGCCACCGCCCCCACCGACCAACAACACCCTGGAGCCAGGCGGCTTCGACGGTGACCCCACCACGACCGAACGGGCCGACTACACCGACCCCATCGGCTACGCAGCAGCCGTGTCACAAGCCCGCTTCGACGCGGGAGCCGCCGACTACGCGGTGGTCTCCCGCGACGACGAGTTCGCCGACTCACTGGTCGGCACGGCTCTGACCGGCCAGGGCCCTCTGCTGTACACCGAGACCACCAGCCTGCCCACCATCACGCGTGCCGAGCTCGATCGCGCGGTGGGCTCCGGCGGCACCGTCTACCTCCTCGGCGGCATCAACGCCATCTCCCAAGCCGTCGAGGACGACCTGGCCCGGACCTTCACCGTCCAACGGCTCGCCGGCCCCTCACGCATCGAGACCTCCGTCGCCGTCGCCGAGGAGGTCATCGCCCTGACCGGCGACGACGTGAGCGACGTCGCCATCGCCCGAGCCTTCGGGGTCGAGGGCAACCCCACGGCGGCCTGGGCCGACTCGGTCTCGGTCGGCGCCTGGACCGCGGCCGAGCAGATCCCGACGGTGGTCACCCAGACCGACGGCGTGCACCCCGCCGTCCAGGCCTTCCTCACCGACACCACACCCGACCGCACCACCCTGCTCGGCGGCACCGCCGCCCTGTCAGCGGAGGTCGAGGCCGGCGTCCCCAACCCGAGGCGAGTGGCCGGCGACTCCCGCGACTCGACCGCAGCCGCCATCGCCACCGACCTGGTCGGCCAGACCCCCGACGATGACGACCGCCAACTGGTCATCATCAACGGCTACCGGCCTGACGGCTGGCTCTTTGGATTACCAGCCGCCGGGCTGGCCGCCGACACCGGCGCCGCCATCGCCCTCGCCCAAGACCCGCTACCACCGGCGACAGCCACCCTGGCCTGCGACCCCGACACCGTCGACCTCCTCCTCGCCGGCCACCTCTCCATCATCGACCAAGCCGCCTCCGACTCCCTCGAAGCAACCCCCTCCTGCTGACCGCCTTCACCCCACCACCGCCGGCCAGCGAACGCGTCTCCGCGGTCGCACACGGCGGACTCTGGTGGCGCGCAGCGTCGGTGTGATCAGTCGTCGACCCTGCGGAGCACGAAGGGGAACTCGTCGTCGGACCCACGCCAGTCCATCAGCCCGAGCAGCGTGTGGTCGTCGACCCGGCGGAAGACGTCGTGGATCGGCAGCGCGTCGTAGCACATCGTCGCGGTGGACAGCCCCCGGTGGGTGGTCATGCGCAGGCGCGCGGTCGGTCGGCGGGTGCCGAGGAGCGGCTTGAGCCGCCCAGCCAGGGCGATCAGCGCCGGGTGCTGCGCGACGTCACCGAGCCGTGTGACGAGCGCCAGTGGGACGAGGCGCGGGTTGATCGACACCAGGCTCTCCTCGCCCTTCTCGAACAGCAGCGGATGGACGACGTCGGCGGACTCGAAGCGCTTGCCGTACCAGCCGTACGCCTCCAGCAGACCGTCCAGCGGGTGCCCGGTCGGCAGGCCACTCCCCCGCCAGGTGCCGAGCATCTGCTCGATGCGCACCGCGGGCAGGGTGTCGGCGAAGGTGTGCACGTCGGCCAGCGTGGCACCAGCCTCCAGGTCGCGGAGCCGAGCGGGGGCCGTCAACTCGACGTGCAGCGCAGCGACCCGCTCGGCGATGTCGTCACGGATCAGCCGCATCCGCTCGAGGCCCTCGATTCCGTCGTGGGAGGGCTCGATGGTCTCCCAGACGGTGACGGCTGACTCTTCGAGGCCGGCCCCGGCCAGGGCTGCCCACTGGTCCTCGGACGGCGAGCCGATCAGGACGACCCGCTCGGCGGCGCCAAGCTCGTCCGGGTCGAGACCGCGGGGGCGCTGGGCGATGACCGGGGCGTTCACCTCCGCCAGCGCCTCGACCGACTGGGCGTTGGGAGGGTCGTCGGGCGGTGCCGGGTGTGTTCCGGCCGAGCTCACCGTCCAGCCGTCGGCGTGTTGGGCGGCGGCAAGGGCCTGGGCCATGCGGGACTTCCCGCGGTTGGAGCGGCAGAGGAAGACCACATCGGGCTGGCTCACGGCCGCTAGCTCCGGGTCAACGGCTTGTACTTGATCCGATGTGGCCGGTCGGCGTCGGCGCCGGTCCGTCGCTTGTAGTCGGCGAAGTAATCGGAGTAGGTGCCCGGATACCAGACCACCTGGGAGTTGCCTTCGAACGCCAGCATGTGGGTGGCGACGCGGTCCAGGAACCAGCGATCGTGGGAGATCACGACCGCGCAGCCGGCGAAGCCGAGCAGGCCTTCCTCCAGCGCGCGGAGCGTGTCCACGTCCAGGTCGTTGGTTGGTTCGTCCAGCAGGAGCATGTTGCAGCCCGTGCGGAGCAGCTTGGCGAGGTGGATGCGGTTGCGCTCGCCACCGGAGCACTGGCCGACCTTCTTCTGCTGGTCGGCGCCCTTGAAGTTGAACTGACCGCAGTAGGCGCGACCGTTGACCTCGCGGCCGCCGATCATCAGCAGGTCGTTGTCATCGGTGATCTCCTGGAACACGGTCTTGTCCGGGTCCAGGGCGTCACGGGACTGGTCGACGTACCCGAGGTCGACGGTCTCGCCGACCCGCAACTCCCCCTCGTCAGGCTTGTCCTGGCCCATGATCATCCGGAACAAGGTGGTCTTGCCGGCACCGTTGGCCCCGACGATCCCGACGATCCCGCCGGGCGGAAGGGAGAAGGTCAGGTCCTCGATGAGCAACTTGTCGCCGAAGCCCTTGTAGACGTTGTCGGCCTCCACCACGACGCCACCGAGGCGGCCGGTGTGGGGGATGGTCAGCTCGATGCCGCGATCCTGCGCCGATCCGGCCTTGGCCAGCAGGTCCTCGTAGGCGTTGATGCGGGCCTTGGACTTGGCCTGGCGGGCCTTGGGGCTGGCCGAGACCCACTCGAGTTCGGCGGCGAGGGTCTTCTGGCGTCTTGACTCCGTCTTCTCCTCCTGCCGGAGTCGCTCTTGCTTCTGCTCGAGCCAGCCGGAGTAGTTGCCCTGGAACGGCAGCCCCTTGCCGCGCTCGAGTTCGAGGATCCAGCCGGCGACGTTGTCCAGGAAGTACCGGTCGTGGGTGATCGAGACGACGGTGCCGGGGTACTCCTGCAGGAAGCGCTCCAGCCAGGCGACGGTCTCGGCATCGAGGTGGTTCGTGGGCTCGTCGAGCAGCAGCATGTCGGGTTTGGAGAGCAGGAGGCGGCACAGGGCCACCCGGCGCCGCTCGCCACCGGAGAGGGTCGTGACGTCGGCATCGCCCGGTGGGACCCGCAGGGCGTCCATGGCGATCTCGACGGTGCGGTCGAGGTCCCAGCCGTCTGCGGCCTCGATGGCGTCCTGGACGACGGCGAACCGGTCGTACACCTTGGCCATCTCGTCGTCGGAGAGGTCAGGATCGCCCATCTTGGTCGAGAGCTCGTTGAACTCCTCCAGCAGCGCCACCGTCTCGGTCAGTCCGTCGCGGCAGTTGCCGAGGACGTCCTTGTCGGGGTCGAGGTGCGGTTCCTGGGGCAGGTAGCCGATGTTGACGCCGTCGGCGGCCCACGCCTCACCTTCGAACTCGGTGTCGACCCCGGCCATGATGCGCAGCAGGGTCGACTTGCCGGCACCGTTGGGCCCGATGACCCCGATCTTGGCGCCGGGGTAGAACGACAACCAGATGTCGGACAGGATCTCCTTGGAGGGGGGCACCAGCTTGGTGAGCCCCTTCATGACGTACACGAACTCAGCCATAGGCCCAGAGGGTACGGAGGCGGCCGGGGGCTGCAGAGGCGGGCGCGGCGGAGGTCAGGTTCCCCACCACACGGTCAGGTTCCCCGCCACACGGTCAGGTTCCCCACCACGAGGTCAGGTTCCCCACCACGTGGTCAGGTTCCCCACCACGTGGTCAGGTTCCCCGCACTGTGGGGAACCTTGCCTCACCGTGGGGAACCTTGCCTCACTGTGGGGAGCCTTGCCTCAGACGGCGAACACCGCGAAGCCGGTCTGATTGACCAAGCCCAGCAGGCTCGACACCCCCAGCGCGATTGCCGCCCCGAGCACCACCTTGCCCCCACGTCGTGCGTGCAACGCCATCACCGCGACCAGCCCGAAGGTGGCCACGATCGCCGCCTGTTGCGCCGAGGCGACGAAGTTGGCCCCGCCGAAGAAGAGCGCGAAGATCTCAAGCGGTCCCAACGCCAAAGTGATCAACGGCGCGTAGACCCACCACCGCTCCCCCGGGCCCTCCTGCGGCATCCGCTGCTCAGCCAGGAAGAACATGCCGATGAGGCCGGCTGCCGGCAGCACGCTCACCAGCGGACGGTCGGCCAGCAACAGCAGCACCGTCGTCACCCCCGCGGTCCCGACACAGGCATAGCCCGCCTTGCGGACCAGTTCCGACTGGGGCTCATCGATCACGCGGAAGGCGTACTCACCCCGCCGGACCAGGAAGATCGCGAGGATCGCGAGCGACCCCCACTGCACCAGCAGACCGACCCACACCACGATCCTCGTCCCGGTCAGGACCTCACCAACCGGCACACCCACCAGAACCGCAGCAATCGCGTTGCCCACGGCGACGAGTCCTCCCAACGTCAACCCGGTAGCCAGGGCGCTCGAGGACCCTCCGAAGAGCCCGCTCCACGACTCCTCGCGATACCGCATCAGATACAGGGGCATCGCGGCCGTGAGCAGGAACGGCGCCGTGATGATGATCAACCAGTCGATCAGGGTGACGTCGAAGATCACCGGCAGCGCCTGCCGAGCCAGAGCCAGCAGCGCCGGACCGATCACGTACACCGCTGCGGCCAGGAAGAAATCGCTGCGCGCGTCATCGGCGTTGAGGTACATGGCACAGGAGGATACGTGCGATGCTGGTCGATATGACTGCCGCCATCGCCGCCTCAATCATCGTGATCGGCGACGAGATCCTCGGGGGGTTCGTGCAGGACACGAACTCCCACTGGCTGGCCACCCGTCTGCAGACGCTGGGTGTCCCGCTGGACCGAGTGCAGACCATCCCCGACACGATGGAGGCCATCGACGAGGGCGTCTCGATGGAGTTGGAGCGCGGAGGACCCCGTCTGATCATGACCACGGGCGGGATCGGCTCCACGCCCGACGACCTGACGCTGGAGGGTGTTGCCGCCACCATCGGACGGTCGGTCGTGGTCGACGCCGAGATCGACGGTCGCATCACCGCCGCGCTGGAGTGGACCGCCGAGCAGGGAGCGACCGTCACCCCGGACCACGAGCGGTCGATGCGGCGGATGGCCCGAGTGCCGGAGGGGGCCTACCTCCTGGCCGGGGCACGCGGCGTGGCGCCCGGTGTCGCCGTCGACCTCGACGGCGGGGTCCGCAAAGGAGGGACGACGATCGTGATCCTCCCCGGCATCCCCTCGGAGATGAAGCGGATCTTCGACAGCGGCATCGTGCCGGAACTGCTCGACGGTCTGGGCGTGCCACAACACGTCGTCGAACTGACCCACGAGTACCCGGAGTCCACGCTCAACCCCCTCTTCGACCGGCTGGTCGAGGAGTACCCGGAGGTGCATCTGGGCTCCTACCCGGGGCTGCCGTGCATCGTCCGGCTGAAGGGCACCCGCGACCAGGTCGAGGCCGCCGAAGCCGTCACCCGCACCTACCTGGACGAGTTGGATGCCGACCCCGCCAGCGCCCGACTCCGCAAGGCCTGGGCCGCGCGCTGGACCAGCTGACACCGCAACAAGGAGAGCGCCATGACCGCCAGCCACGCAGGACAAGCCTCCGACAAGGTCTTCGGACCCGAGGCCTACAGCAAGAAGCGAGGCCGGCTGAAGAAGGCGATCTACGAAGATGAGTTGGCGCGCTTGCAGGTCGAGCTGGTCAAGCTGCAGGAGTGGATCAAGCAGACCGGCGAGCGGGTCGTGGTGATCTTCGAAGGCCGTGACGCAGCCGGCAAGGGCGGGGTCATCAAGCGCATCACCGAGAGCACCAACCCTCGCATCGTCCGGGTCGTGGCACTGGGCACGCCCAGCGACCGCGAGAAGACCCAGTGGTTCTTCCAGCGGTACGTGGAGCACCTGCCGGCCGCCGGGGAGATGGTCCTGTTCGACCGCTCCTGGTACAACCGCGCTGGCGTCGAGCGGGTCATGGGGTTCGCCACGGAGGAGCAGGTCCAGGAGTTCATGCGGTCGTGCCCGCAGTTCGAACGGATGCTGGTCCGCTCCGGCATCCGGCTGATCAAGTACTGGTTCAGCGTGTCCGACGAGGTCCAGGAGGAGCGGTTCCAGGACCGGATCGCCACGCCCACCAAGCGGTGGAAGCTCTCGCCGATGGACATCCAGTCGCGGGCGAAGTGGCAGGAGTACTCCCGCGCCAAGGACGAGATGTTCGCCCACACCGACATCAAGCAGGCCCCCTGGATGGTCGTGAACGCCGACATCAAACGGCATGCGCGGCTGAACTGCATCAGCCACCTGCTCGACACCATCCCGTACGAGGACCTGACACCCGATCCCATCGAGCTCCCACCCCGTCCGGAGAACCAGGGCGGGTACGTGCGCCCGCCCATGGACGAGCAGACCTTCGTCCCCGCCCGCTACTGACCGCCCACCCGACCCCACTCGCGCGAGACCAGGTCGAGGGCGTGGCTACCCTGGGCGGCCATGCCAGCCCAACCCTCCCGTGACCTGCACGCGATGTTCCTGCACGCTCACCCTGACGACGAGTCGTCCAAGGGTGCGGGGACGATGGCCAAGTACGCCAAGGAGGGGTACCGGGTCTCGGTCGTCACCTTCACCGACGGCAGCGCCGGCGAGATCCTCAATCCGGCCCTCCAGGACCAGCCAGAGATCCTCGACAACATGATCGAGGTGCGCCAGGCGGAGTTGGCCGAGGCGCTGCGGATCATCGGTGTCACCGACCACGTCGACCTGGGCTTCCCCGACTCCGGGTACGTCGAGGAGTTCGCCGGGACGGGGGCTGAGCCCGACGCGGAGCTGGAGCAGACCTGCTTCTACAACGTTCCCATGGACGAGGTACTGGCCAAGCTGGTCCCGGTGATCCGCGAGATGCGCCCACAGGTGCTGGTGACCTACGACGAGAAGGGTGGGTACCCCCACCCCGATCACATCCGGACCCACACCGCCACGATGGCGGCTTGGCGCGCGGCGGCCGACCCGACCGTCATGCCGGAGGCCGGCCCGGCCTGGCAGGCGGCGAAGGTCTACTACCAGATGTCGTTCACCTACAAGCGGCTGTCTCTACTCCACGCGGAGTGCGAGCGTCGCGGGATCGAGACGCCCTTCGGCGAGTGGCTGGAGCGCTGGGACACCGACAAGCCCGAGCCGATCACCACCTCGATCGACGTGCGCGACCACTTGGCGACGCGAGCACAGGCCTTGCTAGCCCACCGGACCCAGGTCGACCCCGAGGGCCTGTGGTTCTCCATCCCCGACGACCTGGTCCGCGAGATCTACCCCTTCGAGGACTTCCAGCTGGCCCACACCACCCTCGAGGGCTACGAGCCCGGCGAGGGCGACCTCGAGTCCGACCTCTTCGCCGGCCTGGTGTAGCGCTACAGCGGCAGCCGCGGCTCCGGCTCCCCGGCCGTCCCGCCCAGGTCGGCGACGATGTAGAAGAGGCAGTCCCGGCGCGTCTGCTCCGCGCTGCGCGTCATCATCGCCGGAATAACGTCGCGCGTCAGCGTGATCGACCCCTCCCCGTCCACTTGCAGGAAGGCCGGGGCGCAGTCAACACCGGTGTCGTCCAGGACGACGAACGGGATGTCCCCACCAGGCACGGTGATGCCGACTCGGGTCCCGGCGTGCAGGCGGCCGAAGTTGGCCGCGTCCAGCCCCGGTGTGATCGACAGGTCGTGCGCCTCGGACAGCTCCTGCGCGAACTCGAACGCCACCTCTCGGCGGACCTCCACCCGGAAGCGCACCTCCAGCAGCCGTTGCCCCTCACCCATGGGGCCTGACCAGCCGTCACCGGAGGTGTCCGGTGGTCGGAGCTCCTCGGCTTGCATGAACACCTCGATGGCCCTCCGAGCCCACGACACGTGGGCCGCCACCCCCGCGCGACCGCACTCCACGGCGACCGCTGGACAGACGCCCTCCAGGGCCTGCATGAGCGTGTTGTCCTGGGTCCCCCAGATCAGCCCGATCCTGCTGATCAGCGCCGCCAGCGACCGGGTCGCCGCTGTCGGATCCGGGATGATGGCGTACATCGGGTTGTCGCCCGTGTTGTTGTGGATGTCGATGGCCCCCTCAAGCGGCTGGGCGGTGATGATGTCCAGGACCTGCGCCGCGCAGATGCGCATCCGGGTCGTCGCGGGCTCGATTCCCCAGACGCGGTTGAAGTCCTCCTGGTCATCCAGGAAGCGGTCCCCGAACCAGCCGTTCTGCGTGGCCGCCCGCACGTTGCCGATGAACAGCCACAGCGGCCGCAGCGACCGCCCGCCGGAACGCAG
Organism: Euzebya tangerina; assembly: GCF_003074135.1. Taxonomy (NCBI): domain Bacteria; kingdom Bacillati; phylum Actinomycetota; class Nitriliruptoria; order Euzebyales; family Euzebyaceae; genus Euzebya; species Euzebya tangerina. The sequence continues at coordinate 141,283 of NZ_PPDK01000003.1, forward strand.
CCAGTCGAGCAGCGCGCGGTAGCCCGAGTCCTCGTTGCCGTGGAGCAGCACCGAGATCAACCGGTGCGGTCCAGGCTCGTCCCCCTCCAGGTGCAGCAGAGCCGGACGACCGTCGAGCACCTCCAGCACGTCGGTGTCGGTCCGCCCGGCGAGCAGATCTGCGATCGCCTGACGGCCCTCCAGACGATGGAACAGGGCAGGCTTGGACGTGGTCACGGGCCAGCGAGCGCCGCTAGTCGTGGACGGGCCAGGTGTGGACGGGCTCGCCCGCCTCACTGAGCCTGGCGTACCGGGACGTCACCCCGACCGCGGCCTGGGACTTCGTCATCCCGTGGTCCTCGGTGAGGTGGCGGTGCACGGCGATCTGCCAGGTCGCACCGTTCTGCTTGGCCAGCACCCGGTCCTCGATCACCCCGAGATAGCGGGAGATGTCGGCCTCGTCGATCTGCCACGTCTCGAGGCCACGACGGGCGAGCGGCAGCAAGTGCCGCAACACCAGCTCGGTGGCGCTGACGTATCCGAGGTCGGGCCAGTACAGCTGCGCCGTCAGGCCGAACTGGGCCGCGGTGTAGAAGTTCTCCTCCGCCGCCGCGAAGCTCATCTCCGGCCAGATCGGCGCCTGAGTGTCTGCGAGGCCCGCCAGCAACCCGTAGTAGAACACGATGTTCGCCGCGCAGTCGATCACGGTCGGGCCGGCGGGCAGCACACGATTCTCGATGCGCAGGTGCGGTCGGCCACCGGCGATGTCGTAGACCGGCCGGTTCCAGCGGTAGATGGTGCCGTTGTGAAGCGTCAGCTCCTCCAGCTTCGGGATGTCCCCGCTGGCCAGGATGGCGTCCAGGTCGGTCGGCTCGGTGATCGGCAGGAGGGAGGGGAAGAAGCGGACGTTCTCCTCGAACAGCTCGACCACACCACCGGTCAGCCAGCGCTCGCCGAACCACACCCGCGGCCGCACACCCTGCTCCATCAGCTCCTCGGTCCGGGTGTCCGTGGCCTGGGTGAACAGCGCGATGCGGGTCTCGTGGTGCAGTTGCTTGCCCAGGAAGAACGGCGAGTTGGCGCCAACGCTGACCAGCGGCCCCGACAGGACCTGCGCGGCGTTGAAGTAGCGGGAGAAGTCGTCGGGGTCCACCTGGAGGTGCATCTGCATCGACGTGCACGCGGCTTCGAAGACGATGGAGTTGGTGACCGTCGAGAGGGTCTCATCACCCTCGATGTGGATCACGAAGTCCTCACCGCGGGCCGCCAGGATCGTCTTGTTCAGCGCTTCGTAGCGGGGATTGATCGAAAGGTTCTGCTCGGTGATGTCGAAGTCGGTCAAGGTCGGCAGGATGCCGATGATCATGACCCGGGCGTCGAAGTCCCGTGCCTTGGTCGACGCGCGGGTGAGGGACTGCCGCAGCTCGTCCTCCACGTGGGTGAAGCAGTCGGCGATGATCGTCCGGGGCGGCGTGGCGAACTCCATGTTGAACTGAGCCAGTTCGGTCTGGAACTCGGGAGATGGCAGGGTGCCCAGGACCTCGGCGTTGATCGGGAGGACCTGGCACTCCTCGTCGGTGATGTAGATCTCCAGCTCGACCCCGAGGGTGCGCCGCCCCGTCGAGAACCGGCCCTCGTCCATCAGCTGCTGCAACGCCTGGACAGACGCCTTCACCTTCTCGCGGTACAGCCGACGGTCTTCGCGGGTGAACTGAATGGTCTCGATGTCGCGGCCCATCCGGGCTCCTCACTGACGGACTGTTCAGGGTCCTGTCGCGCCGGCACCCTGGGGACGCGAGCAGTCTAGTTGCCCGGCATCGGGACCATGGGAAACCCCCGGACGCTGGGCTGGCGCCGGGGGCAGGTGAGGACGGTGAGCGAGTCGGGGCTAGTCCTTCAGCTTGTCGACCTTGTCCTTGTTCTTCTCGTCGAGATCTTCCTTGATGTCGGCGGCGGCCTGGTCCTCCTGGCCCTCCTTCTTGAGGTCCTCGTCCCCGGTGAGACTCCCCACTGCCTCCTTCACTCGGCCCTTGACTTCATCCTTGTCGGCTTCGTTGGCCACGTCGGTCACTCCTCGGCTGTCTGGTGTTGGCTGGTCAACAAGACCTTTGACCGCAGACGCTGTGCTGAAACGCGGTCAGACGCCGTTCGGGGTGCGGGACTAGGATTCAAGTGCAATGACGTCGATGACGGTGAGCGCGGCCGGCGAGGTGTCCGCCGACCGGCTCTGGACCCTGCTGGCGACACCGGCCTGCTGGCCGGCCTGGGCGCCGCACATGCGTCACGTGTCACGTCCAGCTGCCGCCGGAGCCCCGGCGGCCGTCACCGTCGGCCAGCGGCTGGAGATCCACACGATCGCGCCGCTGGTCCGGGTTCCGGTCGAGGTCACGGCCGTCGAGGAAGGCGTCTCGTGGGTCATGGCGGCCCATCTGCCGCTCGGGACCATCCACTCCGGCCATCGGATCGCCGCCCCTGATGACGCCGCCCCTGATGACGCCGCCCGTGATGGTGCCGCCGAGGTGACGGTGACCATCACCTGGGACGGGCCGGCGCTGCCCGGTCGGGTGCTGCTCGCGGCCTACCGGCCCGTGGCGCTGCTCTCGGTCCGACGACTGCTCGAGCTGGCCGGCTCGGAGCAGGATGGCGCGAAGACCGCCGTGCAGCGCCTGTGTCTGTGAGAGGATCCCCACCATGAGCACCGCAGCAGCCCCCGTGACCACGATCGCCATGGACGACCTTCCGTCGTTGATCGGCACGGAACTCGGCCCCACGGCGTGGCGGGACGTCACCCAAGAGGACGTGGACACCTTCGCCGATGTGACCGGTGACCACCAGTGGATCCACATCGACCCGGAACGAGCGGCCGAGGGACCGTTCGGCCAGACCATCGCGCACGGGTTCCTGACCCTCTCCCTGGTCTCGGTGCTGATCGGCGGGCTGCTCGAGGTCACCGGCTCCTCCCTGACCGTCAACTACGGGCTCAACAAGGTCAGGTTCCCCGCCCCGGTGCCCGTCGGGACGGCCGTGCGGGCCACCGGTGTGCTGACCAGTGTGGAGGAGATCACCGGCGGCCTGCAGGGGATCGTGAACCTCACGATCGAGCGCGACGGTGGGACCAAACCGGTCTGTGTCGCCGAGGTCGTGTTCCGCTACTACGCCTGACCATCCTGCCTGGCCCCGTCGATCCGCAGACTCACGCCGCTCAGAGGAACGCGGTCTCCTCGAAGCTCCGCAGCTTCCTCGAGTGCAGCCGCTCGAGCGGCATGTCCCGCAGCGACTCGAGCGCTCTGATGCCGATCAGCAGGTGCCGACTGACCTGGGTCCGGTAGAACGAGGTGGCCATGCCCGGCAGCTTCAACTCGCCGTGGAGCGGCTTGTCGCTGACGCACAGCAGGGTGCCGTAGGGCACGCGGAACCGGAAGCCGTTCGCCGCGATCGTGGCCGACTCCATGTCCAGGGCCACGGCGCGCGACTGGGACAGGCGCTTGACCGGCCCGGCCTGCTCCCGCAGCTCCCAGTTGCGGTTGTCGATGGTGACGACGGTTCCGGTCCGCATGATCCGCTTGAGTTCGTAGCCCTCGAGTTCGGTGACGTCGGCCACCGCCTCCTCGAGCGCCACCTGCACCTCGGCCAGCGCCGGGATCGGAACCCAGATCGGCAGGTCGTCGTCCAGCACGTGATCCTCGCGGAGGTAGGCGTGGGCCAGCACGTAGTCGCCGAGGGATTGGGAGTTCCGCAGGCCGGCGCAGTGGCCGACCATCAACCACGCGTGCGGGCGCAGGACCGCGATGTGGTCCGTTGCGGTCTTGGCGTTCGAGGGGCCGACGCCGATGTTGACCAAGGTGATCCCCTGCCCTCCCGCACGGGTCAGGTGGTAGGTCGGCATCTGCGGCAGCTTCGGCGGATCGACCAGCGGCGCCTCAGGATCCTCCACGGTGACGCGCTGTCCCGCCGGACCGACCAACTCCTGGTAGCCCGCTGCCGGATCCCGCAGTGCCTCGCGGCCGTAGGCCAGGAACTCCTCCAGATAGAACTGGTAGTTGGTGAAGATCACGTGGTTCTGGAAGTCGGTGGCGTCGGTTGCGGTGTAGTGCGTCAGGCGGGCCAGCGAGTAGTCGACGCGCTGCGCCGTGAACGGTGCCAGTGGGCGCGTGCCGTCCGGAGCCGCCGCGGCCTCGCCGTTGACGATGGCGTCGTTGGTGACGTCGAGGTTGGGGACGTCGAACACGTCCCGGATCAGGAACGGCAGCACCCCGTCCTGGGGCACCGTCAGATCGGTGTGGTCGAGGAGGGCGAAGTGGATGGGGATGGGCGTCTGCGACGGCCCGACCTGCACCGGCACGTCGTGGGACCGGACCAGCAACTCGATCTGCTGGGTCAGGTAGTTGGCGAACAGATCGGGCCGGGTGATCGTGGCGGCGTACACGCCGGGCTCGGCCACGTGCCCGAAGGACAGTCGATTGTCCGTCCGCGCGAAGCTCGTCGTCGCGATGCGGATCTCGGGGTAGAAGGCGCGGAAGCGGCACTGTGGCGTCGCGCCGGTGAGTGCGTCGGAGAACCGCTCCTGCAGGAACGTCGTTGCCTCGCGGTACAGGCGCTGCAACTCGGCCACAGCCTCCGCCGCATCGGTGAAGCGCGTCGGCTCGGATTCCTCGGGCGAGCAGGTTGGCGGGTCGGGCAGCATGGCCCACAGCATGCCCGACCGTGCACGGCCGGTGCGGCGGGATTCCGTCGCACACACCGCGCTGGCTCTAGGCTTGGACAGCTATCGACGTCGACCTGATCACGCTGCCCCGAACCCGCCGGGATCCGCGAAAGGCGGTTGCCCAACGCATCGGGTTGGCTGTGAGCCTGCTCGTGTTCATCGCCGTCGTCGTCTACCTCGGCCGCGACGGGTACGTCGATGCCGAGGGTGGGCCCCTGAGCTTCCTGGACACGCTCTACTACGCCTCGGTCACGGTCACGACCACCGGGTACGGCGACATCTCCGCCGTGACACCCGTCACGCGACTTGCCGCTCTCGTCCTGATCACCCCGGCCCGCATCCTCTTCCTGATCCTGGTGGTCGGCACCACCGTGGAGATCCTGACCGAGCAGTACCGACAGCTACTGGCAACCCGCCGCTGGAGACGACGCGTGAACGATCACACCCTGGTCTGTGGATACGGCTCGACCGGTCGCAGCGCCACCGCCGCCCTGCTGGCCGACGGGGTCGCACCGGATGGCATCGTCGTGGTCGACACCAACTCCCTGGCGGTGGAGGAGGCGGCGTTGGCCGGGTTCACCGCCATCAAGGGGGATGCGTCCCGGGTGGCGGTCCTCGAGCAGGCGGCCGTGGAGCGCGCCGACTCCGTCATCGTCACGCCGAACCGGGACGACACCGCCGTCCTGGTCACCCTGACCGCACGCGAACTGAACCCCGACGCCCACATCGTGGTGACGGTGAAGGAACGGGAGAACGTCCATCTGCTGGAGCAGAGCGGCGCCAACTCGGTGATCGACCGCTCCGCCGCCGTGGGCCGCCTGCTGGGCCTGGCGACACGGACCCCGCGGGCCCTGACGGTCATCGACGACCTGCTGGACGGCCGCAGCTCGCTCGAGCTCGCCGAGTTGGCTCCGGTCTCCGGGCCCGACGGGAGCCTGGAGGTTCCCTCCGGCGTGTCTGCCATCGAGATCATCCGAGGCTCCGAGCGGCTCCTGTACGGCTCGGTGGCCGGTTCCCTCCAGGCCGGCGACCGACTGATCGTGGCGCGGCCCTGCGAACCTGCCGGAGCCAGCGACCCGTAGGGCCCGCCATCAGCCGGCGCCGGGTCGGAGGGTGTGAGGTGCTGGCATCTCGCCCTCGTCCCCGACGACGATCCACATGGAGAACGTGACCACGCTGTCACCGACGCAGCGGTAGGTGTGTCGATCGTGGGCTTGGAACACGAGGACGTCGTCCGCGGTGATCTCAGTCGAGCGGGGGCCGACCGTCACCTCCAACACGCCCGCCGACACCCGGATCGTCTCCGTCGTCCCCCGGGGGTGGGCTGCGCCGTCGAAGCGGTCGCCGGGCCGCAGCTGCCACTCCCACAACTCGACGCCGGCCGGGGGGTCCGTGCCGATCAGCAACTTGGCGCATGAGCCCGACTCGGTCGACCACAGTGTGACCGCGTCACCCACCCGGCGCTGCTTCACCAGAGGGCCGGCCGGCGCCTCGATGAGGGTGGACAGGCCGACACCGAGGGTCTCCGACAGCGCACAGAGGGTCGCCACCGATGGATTGGAGCGCTGCTGCTCGATGGCCACCACAGTGCCCTTGGACAGACCGGATGCCGTGGCCAGGGCATCCTGGGACCACCCCAGCGCCAGCCGATACCGCCGGGTGTTGGCGCCGATCACGTCGGCCAACGCATCTACGTCCAGCGATCAACCCCCCTGGTCATTATTCTGACCGTCAGCACAGTAGAGTTGCCAGAAGGGCGTGGTTGGCGTACCGTCTCGGTCATCATGCTGACCGAAAGGCTACAACGGTGACCGCGATCCTGCTGGCTCTGGCATCAGCCGGCACCTTCTCCGCTGCTGACTTCCTCGGAGGTCTGGCCAGTCGGAGAGCGGACGCCACCCCGGTGGCCCTGGTCTCGCAGGTCGTCGGCTTCGCCCTCCTCGCCGTCGGGCTGATCGTGCTGCCCGGCACGCCCTCGATCAGCGCATTCGCCTGGGGTGGCATCGCAGGGCTCGGTGGTGCCGGCGGGCTGATCGCCTACTTCCGGGCCCTGTCGATCGGTGCCATGGGCCTCTCGGCACCGATGGCCTCGCTGGTCGGGGCCGTCCTGCCGGTCTCGGTCGGACTGCTGCTGGGCGAACGGCCGGGTCTGCTGGCCGTGGTCGGTGTGGGACTGGGGCTGGCCGCAACCGTGTTGGTCTCCCTCCCAAGCAGCCAGACACCCCGGGCGGAGGGCCAGCACACCGCCCTGCTGACCGCTGCGCTGGCCGGTGTGCTGTTCGGCCTGTTCTTCGTCGGACTGGACCAGGCGCCGGACGACTCTGGCCTGTGGCCACTGGTCGGCGCCCGCATGACCGGCGTGGCGCTGATCGGTGGGTTGCTGGGCTTTCGGCGCGCCACCTTCCCCCGCGGCGCCGCCCTGCGGACGGCCATCCTCTCCGGAGCGCTGGACATGATCGCCAACATCCTCTTCCTGTTGGCGACGCGGGAAGGACTGCTGGTCCTGACGACTGCGATCACCAGCCTCTACCCAGTGGGGGTGGTCATCCTGGCGTGGGTCGTCCTGTCGGAGCGACTGGCCCGTTCCCAGGTCAGCGGGGTCGTGATGGCGCTGATGGCGACGGTGCTCATCGCGCTGCCCTGACCCCGCCGACTGCCGGGTACGGTCAGACCATGCCCAACCGTCTGGCTTCATCGTCCTCGCCGTACCTGCGCCAGCACGCCGACAACCCGGTCGACTGGTTCGAGTGGGGTGACGAGGCCTTCGAGACAGCACGAGAGCGCGATGTCCCCGTGTTCCTCTCCGTGGGCTACTCGTCCTGCCACTGGTGCCACGTCATGGCCCACGAGTCCTTCGAGGACGAGGCAACGGCCGGCTACATGAACGAGCACTTCGTCAACGTCAAGGTCGATCGGGAGCAGCGACCCGACGTGGACAGCGTCTACATGTCGGCAGTCCAGGCCCTGACGGGTCAGGGCGGCTGGCCCATGAGCGTGTTCCTCACCCACGACGGACGACCGTTCTACGGCGGCACCTACTGGCCGACCGAACCCCATCACGGCCGCCCGTCCTTCATGCAAGTCCTGGCTGCTGTTCGCGGCTCGTGGACCACGGAGCGGGCAAAGGTACTGGCGGGCAGCGACCGGATCACCGACCACCTCCGACACGCTCAGGAACTCGGTGACGGCGCGACGGTGGATACCGACGTGCTGGACAGCACTGCCGAGCGCATCGTGGCCGCCTGGGACCGCACCCATGGGGGGTTCGGGCGGGCCCCGAAGTTCCCCCAGGCGATGTCGATCGACTTCCTGCTGGCCCACCATCAGCGGACCGGCGACCCCGACTCCCTCCAGGCCGCCGTGCACTCGCTGGAGAAGATGACCCGGGGTGGCATCTACGACCACGTCGGCGGTGGCTTCGCCCGGTACTCCGTCGACGAGCGCTGGCTGGTGCCTCACTTCGAGAAGATGCTGTACGACAACGCCCTCCTCCTCCGTGCGCTGGTCCACGCCTGGCAGATGACCGGTCTGCCTCGGTTCGAGCGGGTCGCCCGTGATGTTGCCGAGTACCTGATCCGGGACATGCAGCAACCCGAGGGTGGGTTCTCCTCGGCCACCGATGCCGACTCCGAGGGGGTCGAGGGCAAGTTCTTCGTGTGGACGGCCGAGGCGTTCGATGAGGCCGTCGTGGCGGTCGGTGAGGACCCGGCCCGGTGGCGCGAGCGATTGGGTGTGACGGTCGACGGCAACTGGACCGACCCCCACGGGCACGCCCCGCCTCGGGCGAACATCCTCCATGAGGTCATAGCGCACGAGGAGGACGATCCGGGCTTCGCCCGGCGCTGGGCCGCGGTCCGCCAGTCGCTGCGAGAGCGGCGTGACCTGCGGGTGGCGCCGGGGCTGGACGACAAGGTCCTCGTCAGCTGGAACGCACTGGCCATCGCCGCGCTGGCTGAGGCAGGTGCGGTGCTGCAGGAGTCGACCTACGTGGAGGCCGCCCAGCGCGCGGCGTACTTCATCGCCGACCACATGACCGGGTTCGGCATCCGTGCCCAGACGTCGCTGCGGCAGGAGTGGCGTCGGCCCGACGGGCTGCTGCACACGTGGTCTCCCGGTCACGCTGCCGAGGTGCCCGCGCTGCTCGAGGATCTCGCCCTGCTGGCCCGTGCGCTGCTGATGCTGTTCGAGGCGGACGGCGATCCGCGGTGGGTCGACTGGGCGACGATGCTGGCCGCGCAGGTCGAGGCCGACTTCGCCGACGGCGAGGGGGCCTACTACGCCACCGGGGTCGACGGGGATCCGACGGGGCCCGACCTGCTGCTGCGCCCCCTCGATCTGTGGGACAACGCCCAACCGTCGGGGTCGAGTGTGATGGTGGAGGTGAACGTCCGCCTGGCAGCGCTGACCGGGGACCAGGCCTATCGGGACCGCGCCGTCGCAACGGTCACCCGCTTCGGCGATCGGCTGGCGAAGGCGCCGCTCGGGTACGGGGAACTGGCCGTGGGCGCCGAGCGACTGCTGGCCGGACCGGTCGAGGTCGCGCTGGTCGGTGGGGACGTCGGTGCGTTGGCATCCGTCGTCCGGGAGACCTGGCGCCCCGGCGTGGTGCTGGCCATCGGCGGGGGCGAGGACCCGCCGTCCGTGCCGCTGCTGCGAGACCGGCCGACCCGCGACGACCAACCGACGGCCTACGTCTGCCGTGGGTTCGTCTGCGACGCTCCGACGACCGAGCCGGGTGAGTTGGCGGCCCAACTGTCGGCACCGTCCGCGTGAGGCGATCCGGCGGCGGTCACCGCCGTGGTCACGACGCCGGGACGGCCCTCCTGGGGGGAGCGGTCCACGGACACGGGGCGGCCCTCAACGGCTCTGGCGGTCCGTCGGCGCTGGTAGATCACCAACATGGCGGGCAGCACCCACAGCGTCGCAACCAGGCTGAGGAGCATGGCGTAGACGGTCACCAGGCCCAGACGTTGGAACGGCACGATCGACGCCACGGTCAGGACACCGAAGCCGAAGGTGGAGGTCGCGGCCGAACCCGCCAACGCCGCCCCGGTGTGTCGAAGGGCTGAGCGGACGCCGTCCGCCACCGAGTCAGCTTCCTTCACGTCCTCCACGAAGCGCTCACCGAGGTGGATGCAGAAGTCCACGCTCACGCCCACGATCAGCGCCGAGATGATGGCGGTCACGATGTCGAACGGGATGTCCGACAGGTACATCAGCCCGAAGACGCTGAGGGTGACGAACACGACCGGACTGAGCACGATGACGCCGAGGAGCCACTCGCCCGACCGGAGCCCGTAGACCAGGGCCAGCAACAGCATCACGATCCCGAGCGTTGCGATCAGACCGACGACGACGGAGTCCGCGAGCAGCGCCGTGACATCGTCGGAGATGATCTGCTGGGAGGTGACGACCGCGGAGGCGCCCGCCGAGCGGGCCGGCTCGACCGCGGCATCCACGGCGTCGCGGATCTGCTCGCTGCCGACAACAGCGCTCTGCGTGCGCGCGGAGACCCTGATCGCGGCGTCGCCCGTGGTGTCGATGTCGACCGTGGCCGCGACCCCGGCGTCGACTCCGCTCAGCAGGGTGTAGATCGCAGCGACGTCAGCGTCCGCCGTCACCGTGCCCTCGGGTCGGAGACCGAGTTCCTGCGCCTCGGCGACAGCCTCGGTGACAGCGGGATCTGTCGATCGTTGCACCTGAGCGAGGGCTGTGACCGGTGTCCGGACATCCGCCGACGCGCCCGACTGGACGATCCCGTCGGCGCCGGCCAGCGCGTTCGGTACGTCGGCCAGCGAGTTGTGTAATTCGGGCGTCAGGACGTCAGGCCCGCTGATCAGCACCTCGGTGGTCTCACCCAGGCCGCCGTCGAAGTCCTCGTCGAGGATCTCGAACGCCCGAGCCGTGGATGATCCCTCGGGGAGGAACGCCGAGGTGTCGAACTCGACCGGGAGCTGGGTCAACCCCCACCCGCCCAGACCGGTCAGGACGACGGCCACCCCGACGATCACACCCGGGAACCGGGTGATCGGACCGACGCCAGCCGTTGCGAGGCGCGACAGCAGTGACGTCTCGCGTGGGGCCACCTCAGCGGTGACGTGGGGACGGCCTCGGCGACCTGCGAGTCGATCGAGCAGCAACCGTCCCGCAGGTACAACCGTTGCGGTCGTCAGGAAGACGGCAACGATGCCCGTCGTGGCGAGGATGCCGAGGTCACGGATGGACGGGACCGGGGAGACCAGGTTGGAGAGGAACCCGATCCCGGTGGTCAGCATCGACAGCAGCAGTGCCACCCCGACCGTCCGACCGATCCGCGCCGCCGCCTCGGTGGGGTCGAACCGCTGGAGGTCCTCCCGATACCGACTGTGCAGGTGGATCGAGTAGTCCACGCCGAGGGCCAGCAGGATGATCGGGACCACCTGGGTGGGCGGTGTCGCAACACCCACGACCCCGAGGTGGTCGGGGCCGAGCAGGACGCCGATGCCCTGGTTCCACACGATCGCGACCAGGACAGCTCCCATCGCAAGTCCGGTGTCGGCCGCCGTCCGACGAAGGGCGCCGAACCAGCTGAGCGCAGCACCGGTTCGTGCTCGGAGCACCAGCGCCAAGGTCACGATGATGACCAGCGCCGCGATCCCGAACAGGCGAGCGATCTCACTGCCGAAGTCGTCATCAGGACTGGCCAGCAACGAGGTGGAGAAGGCGACGGCCTCGAGTGGGGTGTCCGCGTCCTCCAGACCCGCAACGAAGTCCTGTTGGGCCTGATTGAGTGCCGCGTCGTCAGCGAACGCAGCTTGGTCGATCTGCAGCAGCACGATCCCAGAGCTGGACGACGTCGGATCCTCGCCCGACAGCAACTGCTGGACCAACGCCTCGGCGCCGCCCGGCGTCGCTGAGCCCCCGGGCTGCGCCGACAGACCGAGTTCCTGGTACCGATCGACCTCCTCGTCGCTCAGTGCCGACAGCTCCTCGCCCGACTGACGGGCCGCCTGCTCGGCGGGCAGCAGGAACGACTGCACGGCCTGCGGACCGGCCACACCCTCGCCCAACGTGTCCTGGGCCAGCTCGGTGACCGCTGCGACCGTCTCGGCCCCGTCGGCCGAGACGACATCGCCGCCCTCCTCAGCCGCGACGACGACCTGGAGCACCGCCGTGGTCTCATCGGCGAAGCGGTCGGTCAGGACCTCCTGAGCCAGCACCTCCTCGGTGTCTGGCGAGAACGCAGAGGCGTCGTTGGAGATCTCGGACTGGCCGGCGTAGCCGGCGAGAACGAGGGTGAGCAGCGCGACCACGACAACGGTGAGCAGCGGGCGGCGCGAGACGAGTCGGGCGAGCGAGCGGGCGACAGCATCCATCAGGGGTCCTTGTGGTCAGGTGGCGAATCGATCCGGTTCGTCCGGACCTCCCTGATGGTCGACCCCGTACCTGAAGGAGCCGAGCGAGCAATCTACGGACTTCCTAAGGACTTTCCGTGGCAGACCGCCAGCCCCCGTCGCCGGCATCGTCGAAGGTGAGGCACAAGGACAGGCCACCGTCGTTCGACGCCTCGACCGTCCACCGATGCCCCGCCGCCACCTGTGCCACGAGCGCCAGACCAAGGCCCGAACCCGGTCGGCGACGCGCCTCCGGGGCCCGCCAGAACTCCTCGAAGAGATGGGTGAGGTCCGCCGGATCGACGCCGGCACCGCTGTCGGTGACACGGAGCTGACGGTCGTCCACCATCACCTCCACCGGTGGCTCGCCATGCCGCAGGGCGTTGTCGAGCAGGTTGACGACCGCGGCCCGCACGCGATCCGGCGCCCCGGTGACCGTCACCGGTCGCAGGTCGGCCGTGATCACGGCGTCTGGGTCGAAGGTGTGCACCTGCGCGATGGCATCGGCGATCACGTCGTCCAGCCGGAAGGGCGCGAACGGCGGCTCCTGCCCCTGGTGCCTGGCGAGGTCCACGAGCTGGGAGACGAGCGCCGCCAGTGCATCCAGCTGCCCGATCGTGGTGTCCATCAGCGCGTGGCGGTCCGGATCGTCCTCCGGTAGTCGCCTGAGGAGCTCGACGTTGGCACGCACTGCCGCTACCGGGGTCCGAAGCTCGTGGGAGGCATCGGCCACGAGCAGGTGTTGGGCTCGCCGCGACTCCGCCAGCCGATCCAGCATGCGATTGAAGGAGGCGGCGAGCACCACCAACTCGTCGTCCTCGCCAGCCGATTCGACGGGCAGGTGAGCCGTCAGCTGACCGGTGTCGGCGACGTGTTCCGCGGCCGAGGCGACCCGCGCCAGCGGCGTGACCGCTCGATCAGCGATCAGCCGACCAAGACCGATGCCCAGTCCGGCACCCAGCACGGTGAGGCCGGAGACGATCCAGGCCAGTCGGGTCAGGCCCGCTTGGACGTCGTCGATCGGACGACCGACCTGCAGGACCACATCGTCGGTGACGGCGGCCGTGACCACGCGCATGGTCGTGCGCTCGCCCGCGACGGTTTCGAGCAGCGGCGCGTCGGCCACCGATGGGGACGACGGCACCGCGGGCAGGGCAACATCCTGATTGCCGGCGACGAAGAGCACCCGTCCCCCTCGGCGGACCGACACCACACCGATCGGGACCAGCTCGGTCGGCAGGACCGGCGGCACCTCCGACGGCTGTCGGAAGGGCACCACTCGCCCGAACTCCGATTGTCGCAGCGTCTCGACCGTCGTGATCAGGCCTTCGTCGACGGCGCCCAGCATCGTCTGACGGGCCACGACCCAACCGACGGCGCCGCTGAGGGCGACGGTCGCGGCCAGACTGGTTGCCACGAATGCGACCAGTCGGCGTCGGTAGGTCATGCCGTCTGGTCGGTGCGCAGGACGTACCCGAAGCCCCGGACGGTCTGGATCATGCGTGACTGGCCACCCGCCTCGAGCTTGCGCCGCAACTGCCCCACGTGGACATCGGCGGTGTTCGACTCCTGCCCCGGCGGCAGTCCCCAGACCCGCTCGAGAAGCTGTTCGCGCGACAGGACGGTGTTCGAGTGCTCCATGAGCATGGCCAGCAGGTCGAACTCCGTACGCGTCAACACGACCTCCTGTCCCGCTCTGGTCACCTGCACAGCCGCCCGGTCCAAGACCACTGAGCCGACCCGCAAGCGGCTGTCGCGTGTCTCGACCCAGCCCGCACGACGGCCCAGCGCTCGGACGCGGGCGACCAACTCGTCCAGGGCGAAGGGCTTGACGAGATAGTCGTCCGCTCCGGCTTCCAGGCCGGCGACCTTGTCGCTGACGTGGTCACGTGCCGTCAGCATCAGGATCGGCAGTGCCCGACCGTCCCGCCGAAGCCGTCGCGTGACGGCCATGCCGTCCGTTCCCGGCAGCCCGACGTCCATCACGATCAGGTCGGGCTGGTCCGTCTCCACCATCGCGATGGCGGTCAGGCCATCCGGCGCTTCGAGACAGGTGTATCCCTCCAGTGACAACGTCTTCGCGACCGCGGTCCGCAGACTGTCGGCGTCCTCGACGATCAGGATTCGACGCTGCTGGGTCATCGTCCACCGGTCCGTCGGGCGGTCATGCCCGCAGGGCCTCGGTCGGTGACAGGCGAGACGCCCGGATGGCGGGGTACAGCCCAGCAACGCCACCGATCAGCACGGCCGCGGCCAAGCCGCCGACGACGCCGATGCTCGGAATGATGATGCGCCACCCCTCCAGTGTTGCGTATCCCGCGGTCACGCCGGCGCCGATGGCAACCCCGACCAGGCCGCCGACCACGGAGAGCACCAGCGCTTCGGTCAGGAACTGCCGTCGGATGTGCGCCCGAGTCGCGCCGATGGCCCGGCGCAGACCGATCTCCGAGCGGCGCTCGATCACCGCGATGACCATCACGTTGGCGATGCCGATGCCACCCACCAGCAGTGCGACGCCGCCGAGCGCGAGGAACAGCGACGCGAACTGGCTATCCGCCGCCGCCTGGGCCTCGAGCACGTCGGAGGGTCGGGAGACCTGGATCTCCTCCGGCGTCTCGGGGTCCGCCGTTGCCGCCAGCACCTCGCGGGTGGCCTCGACCTGCCCGTCAGCCACGCGGGTGTAGATCCGGGTCGGGGTCAGCGCGTCGTCGGGATCCAGGAAGGTGCTCGCGGCCTGCTGGCCGACGTACACCCCCCGGTCGAGGTCTGCCGCCAACGGGAACGGGTCGAGGATGCCCACGACCGGCACCTCGACCTCGCCGATCGTGACGCTGACGCCCGTCGAGAGGTGGACATCGGTGACGCCGAGCCGTTCCGCCGAGACCGCGCCCAGCACCGCCCCGGGGTACTGCTCGGTGGCGTCGGTCAACCAGGTCCCAGCGGCGACGGATCCGGAGACGGTGCCCAACAGGTCGCCCGAGACGGCGTAGGTGGTCATGCCGCCCGTGATGCCCTCGTCCACGAAGGATGACCGACGCGGCGCATCGGGGAGCTCCGACAGCTGTGCGCTGGTCTGGACGGTGCCGACGCGGTTCACCCGGGCAAGCGCCTCGTCGGGCAGCTCGCTGTCGCCCGTGCCGAAGCCACTACCGGCCTCGAGGGTCAGCAGGTTGGTGCCGAGGGCGTCGAGTTGATCGATCAGGTCCGAGCGGGAGGACTCCGAGAGCCCCAGCACGCCGACCAGCGAGGCAATGCCGATGGCGATGCCGAGCGCCGAGAGCGCGGCCCGGACCTTGCGGGTCCGCAGGCCGTGGGTCCCGACACCGAGCAGGTCCCGCAGGGCCAGACGACTGGTGGCGGGCTCGGTCGCAGCCGTCATCCCGTCACCGCCAGGGCCGTGTCCCGCTCGACCCGTCCGTCCAGGAGCTCAACCCGCCGAGGAAGCGATGTCGCGATCGAGGTGTCGTGTGTGATGACGACGATGGTCGTGCCGTCGTCGTGCAACTCGTGGATGAGATCCATCACGGCGCCGGAGGAGTGGGAATCGAGGTTTCCCGTGGGCTCGTCGGCCAAGACGAAGGCAGGTCGGGCCACCAGGGCCCGGGCGACGGCGACCCGCTGGCGCTCCCCGCCCGACATGCTGTTGGGCACATGGTCGAGGCGATGACCCAAGCCGACGCGCTCCAGCGCCTCTCCGGCAGACTCTCGCCTGGCGGCCGCACTGACCCCCAGGTAGAGCAGTCCAGCGGCGACGTTCTCCAGGGCGGTGGTGCCCGCCAGGAGGTGGAACTGCTGGAACACGAATCCGATGCGTGCGGCCCGAAGACCCGCCAGGGCCTTGTCGTCCAGCGTGGTCGTCTGCGTCTCCTCGATCATGACGGTTCCGCTGGTCGGTCGATCCAGCGTTCCCATGATGTGCAGCAGCGTCGACTTGCCGCTGCCGGACGGGCCCACGACGGCCAGGAGCTCGCCAGGCATCACGCGCAACGAGACACCGTCCAGGGCGTGAACCGGATTGGATCTCGTCCCGTAGATCTTGGTGACGGCCGACACCTGAAGAGCTGGCGGTCCGGACTCCGTGGTCGTCCATCGCGTACTCATCGTGCCACCACCACGGCGTCCCCCTCGGCCAGGTCGCCGGCGACCTCGACGAGTCCGTCCACGAAGTCGCCGGTGCTGACACCAACCAACCCGCGACCGACGACCTCGACGGCGAAGCCACCCTCTTGCAGCGCGACCAGCGCGCCACTGGGAACGACCATGACACCCTCGGACACGACCTCCACGGCGTCCACGTCGACCGGAGCATCCACCCATCCGGCGGCGCTCGACAGGTCCGTCCTGACCGTCATCTCGACGTAGTCGTCCTCGTCGGGCACGGTGGAACGAGTCGCGATCGCGGCGATCTCCTCGACGGTCCCCGGCACCTCGGTGCCGTCGGGCAGGGTCACCCGCACCTCGTCGCCGACGGCCACCAGGGCCTGCTCGTCCAGCGGCACCTCGGCGACCACCGTCTGGGTCGTCCGCACCTCCTCGAACAGGACGGTCCGGGATGTCAGCTCATCACCGACCTCGACGTGGACCCGCGACACCGTGGTCTCGGGCGGGACGCCCACGACCTGACCGACCTGCACGATCCCGTCCTCGGGCAGGTCCAGGGAGCCCTCCCAATCCGCCACCGCCTCGGCAGTTGTGTCGTCGTAGGTGTCATCGACCTCGAGATCGCCAGCGGCATCGAACCCGAGCGAGGTGAGCGCCTCCTCCAGGGCACGCACGTCATCACCCACTGCGTCGAGGCTCAGCTCCCGATCGAAGCGCGTGTGGGAGATGACGGCGACGACCGGGTCCCCTTCGACCTCGAGGACCACCGAACCATGTTCGACGGCGGTCTCCACCTCGATCCGGCCGGTGATCACGCCACTGTCAGGACCGCCGCTGACCACGGTGACCACATCCGTCACGACCACGGTCAGCACCAGCGACCCCGTCTGCACTCGCTGGCCCTTCGAGACCGCGTTCTCCGATACGAGCGCCGGGCCGTCCATCACGTGCACGGTGCCGGGGTCGAGCTCGCCCGACTGTGGCAGTCCGTACTCGGCCTGGAAGGCGACGAGCCCGGCTTGCGTGTTCTCGTCGAAGGCGCCGTCCACATCCAACGCCCCATCTGCGTCGAACTCGAGCGCCAGCAGGTTGGCTTCCAGCTGATGGACGTCGTCTCCCGTGTCACCCAGGGCCAGTGGACGGTAGTGGGGGAGGTCGCCGTACAGCGCGACGACATCGACGGCATCGACGGCGTAGATCACGTCACCCCGCTCCAGCCGATCGGCGTCGCCGGCCACCGCGGTCACCGTGCCGTCCCGGCCAGCTGAGATGGTCACCGGATCACCCGAGGAGATGGAGCCCGTGAGGGTCGTCTCCTCGACCAGGTCGGTGACGCGCACGGGAGCGGTGCCGGGCGAGTCGCCCGAGGTGTCGCTGCCGGGTTCCGCCGCATCGCCGTTCGCGCTCGCGTCGTCGGCGGTCACGGGATCCTCCGTGCCGGCGTCAGCCCGGTCGCTGCCGAACCACCCGGCTGCAGCCAGGCTGAGCAGCAGCAGGCCGGCGACGGCCAGCGTCACGCTCGACCGGCGTGTCAGGTTGCGCCCCATCACTGGTCACCGCCGATGGTCAGACCGGCCTCGTCGGCGCACGCCTGCACGTCGGTCTGGACGTCGGGGTCCTGCAGGTCGACGTCCGGGCCGAAGATCTGGCTGAACCCGCCGCCTCCACCACCGGCACCGGGTGGACCGATGCTCGGATCCTCCGCGTCGTACCCCCGGTCGCGCAGGCACTGTGCGACGGCGACGGCCTGGTCCGTGAGCTCGGTCTGGTCCACATCACCCAGCGCGAACGTCGCGCCCTCGACCTCGGACTGGCAGGTCTGGAACGCCTCCTGGATCCCCGGCTGCTCCCCGATCCCCTGCAGGTCCTGGGGGTCGATGTCCAACTGACCCTCGCCGTCGATGCGGGGGTCGGGGAAGTCGATCCCCTGGTCGCGCATGCACGCGGCGAAGGCGAGCGCAGCCTCCTCCTCAGTGGGGGGTTCGGTTGCGTCCGCCTGGTCGGCGTCGCTGCTGGCGGTACTGCCATCTAGTGTGGCCAGGTCGGCGCTGCTGGATTCCTCAGCGCTGTCGTCGGATCCACACGCGGCCAGCGCGAGGACGGCGACCACCAGCAGCGCCAGTCGGCGGACGGTGGGACGTGACATCTCGGGACTCCTTGATCGGTGGGAACAAGGACACCGTCCCTCCGCACATCAAGTGATCCCGACGAATCACCTAAAGATCATCTAAGGAGCAGCCCACCCGGTCCAGATCACCGACGAGGAGGACCTCCGGGTCCCCGCCCATCGGCTGTGATCACGGCGCGGTTGCCTCGACCGCGACGCGCACCTGTGGGGCCACCACGTCCGCACCTCCCGCGATGAACACCTCCTCGGCGGGGTAGGCGGAGATGAAGGCGCGGGCCGGCTCTCCTGGCCCGCCTGCGGCTCCGTCCACCAACAGGAGCACCCCCGCAGAGATGGCTGCGGCCGGACCCGCGGCCAGGGTGTCGGGCCAGTCCCTACCGGTCGCCAGCCACAGCGGTCCCCCTGGGGGGACCAACTGGACGGTCCTCTCGGCGACGAGGCGCGACGTCTCGTACCGGGTCGCACCTCCCAGCCGCGCCCGGACGGTCACCCCACGTGCCTGGAGGGCCCGCTCGACGTCGGGCGTGATCGCGGCCTCGCCACCGATGATCGTGACCTCCTCGATCCCGTCCGCTCCCAGGAGGGCAGCCGTCGGCTCGGGGATGCGCGTCGACTCGACGAGCAACAGCGGTTCGCCGGTCAGGGCGGCCAGTCCCGCGGCCGCAACCGCGTCCGGCCAGCCTGACTGGGGATCCGACGCCCCGCCGAGGACCACGTAGCCGTGGGTGGCGTCGAGCCGCGCGGCCACGGCGGCAGCGGTGTCGAAGCGGGAGGGCCCGGCGAGGCGATCGATGGTCATGACTCCGACCATCTCGCGGAGCTGATCGGCCACGACGGCGGAGACGGCTGTCTCGTCCCCGAGGATCACCACATCCGTGGCGCCCAGTCGCCGGATCTCCGCTGCGACCGAGGTCGCCAACTCCGCGGTTGGGGTCAGGAGCAGCGGAGCACCGAGGGAGCCGGCCAGCGCGGAGCCGGCCAGCGCGTCGGGGTAGGCATCCGCGCGAGCCAGGACCACACTGGTGGCAGCCGGGAACGTGGTCCGCGAGACCGCAACGGCCGTCTCCACTCTCGATGGGCCCGACACCTGCTGCGAGATGCCCGGCTTGACGCTGGGGCTGCCGAGGTAGATCCACTCGCGATCCAGCAGTCTCAGTGCGTCGCCCTGGCCGGACGTCGGGGCTGCGACGAGGTTGAACTCCAACGTGCCGCCGCCGGAGCTGGCGAAGACCGCGGTCTGGCCATCGGGTGTGATGGTGAGCCCGAACTCACGGCCCGCGATCTGCGCGACCTGGCGCACCGCGCGTGTCGCCAGATCCAGTGCCCACACGCCTCCTTCCGGCGAGTCCGCCGAGTTGGTGGCTGTACACGTCTCGATGGTGCGGTCCTCGTAGCAGTTGCGGAGGTACAGGACCTCCTGCCCGTCCGGGCTGACGAGCGGCGTGTCGGGCTGCCAGATCGTTCCCCCCAGCAGCTTCTGGATGCCACCCGTTCGTGAGACCTCGTAGAGCGCCCGTGGTGTTCCGATCTGACCGAGGCGTGGGACCGCGCTGATGACGAGACTCGTCGCATCCGGGGTCCACGCCGGCCGCGAGACCAGCAGGTAGTCCTCGCGCGCCATGAGCCGTCGCTCTTCGACGACGCGTAGGGGACGGTCGACGCTCAGCTCGGCGACGACGAGGTCGAGGTACGGAGTGGCGGGATCGCCGCGAGTGAAGGCGAAGGCCGAGCCATCCGGCGCCCACACGGGCATGCCGAGGGATTGCACGGCATCCGTGGGATCCAGACGCTGCAGCGGCCCATCCGGGCGGCCGAGGTCGTCGAGGGGCAGGAGCCCGAGTTCGGTCGCCCCGTCGACGACCTCGGTGCCCGCCAGTGCGACGTGGCGGCCGTCAGGGGACACCGAGAAGAACTGCGTTCCCGACGCCAGGAGCACCGGCTCACGAGAGCCGTCCAGGGCGGCGCTCTTCACTCCTTCGTCGTCGGCGTACACGACCACATCGCCGCCGGGGAGCCAATCGACCGTGCCATGCCCTCGTTCGAGGATCAGGGACTCGCCGTCGTGGAAGGGCAGTCGTGTCCGGTACTCCCCGGACAGGCTCTGGCCGTAGAGCTCGAAGCCCTGGCTGTAGATGACGTCGATCCGCGCGGTGTCGATCGGTGGCGGCGCCTGGCCGGTCGCTGGGACCGTCGCGGCCACGACGAGGAGGAGGGTGAGCGGCGCAAGCAGGGTTCGCATGAAGCCAGAACGCCTGACGGCGGATGACGGTTCACCGTCGTGTCGAACGATTACTCGTCGAAGTCGTAGGCCTCCCCCAGCAGTTCCGCCAGCGTCTCCGTCAGATCTTCCGGGCGGTGCAGGTTGTAGGTGTGGAAGAAGCGGCTGCCCATCCGCTGGATCTTCCGGTCCGGGGCCGGCCGGGGAACCTCACGACCCAGCTTGATGGTGAAGGACGACCACTTGGTCATGGTGCGGAGCTGCGCGAAGTTGCTGCTCCGCTTGATGAACAGGCCGACCTGAACCGGCTCGATCCGCGCGTCCGGCAGGTAGCCGACGAGGTCGATGAGCTTCTCCGCGACAGGCCGTTCGTGGTCCGGGGAGGTCTCGAGCCACTCCTCCAGCGACATCATCGGGGCGCACGTGTGGCCTGCGTTGCGACGACCGAAGGTTCGCTGGCAATCGGGGCAGGTCCACTCGGGCATCCGCCCAGTATTGCGACACCCAGTACGGACGTGTGGCCGAGACCCGATGGTCCCGGCCACGATGCTCGGTGAGCGCGCGCTAGAAGATGCCGCACGTCCGATCCGAGAGCCCGGTGCCGTCGGCGGTGCGCCTGGCCCGGAGACACTCATCGGCAGTGATGACGTCCCACGGCCCAGCGCCCAGGATGAAGCGGTGACTGGCGTAGGCGCGGGCCTCGTTCGCAACGACGCCGCCATCACTGGCCGTCACCCCCTCATAGCGCCACCCGGGGGTCTGGGTCTCCCCACCGGCATCCCGCAGGGAGGCCGACGTGACAGTGTTCCCGGAGGCGCACCATGCCACCACCGTGTAGAAGGTGTAGAGCGTGTTACCGACCGTGGAGGTCTCTTTGTCGTTGGTGCGACCAGTGAAGCAGCCGGCGGCTTGCATGGTTAGCGGCTCACCGTTGGCGGCGTAGATCTGTGCGGTTCGGCGAGCTTCCTCATCGATGGGTACTGGTGCGAGGACGGTGGTCTCCGTCCGCGCAGAAAGCATCGTGTCGACGAACCGCTGGCGTTCCGTCGGTTCAAGTGTCTCGAGGTGAGCCTCCAACTGACCCAGTTGCGCAAGGGAACACTTGAGTTCTGCGTGCTCGCGGTGCTTGAGCAGGGTCCGGCGTATGGCCTGGAGATCGCGGAGGAACTCATGGCGCGCGAGACACTGCTGCAAGCCCAGGGAACGCTCTATCCGCTTCTTGGACGCTTGCGCAAGCGCGGACTGGTGAGCACCCGATGGGAGGAGTCGCCCACTGGGCCACCGCGGCGCTACTACGCGCTGACCGACCTGGGCCACGAGACAATTGCGACCTTCCGCTCGGTATGGAAACCCTTCTCCGAGGACGTCGACACCATGCTGGGGTCAAGAGATGCCTGACCGAGTACCAACCGATCCGTCTGCTCACCCATTGGCCCACGCCTACCTCGAGGACCTGAGGCGGTCGTTGATGCACACCGATGCGTCCACTCGCGAGGAGGTCGTGAGATCGGTGGCCGAACACATCCAGCAGGCCATGTCCGCCGGAATGGAGGACGTCGGCGAGATCCTGGACGAGTTAGGACCGGTTGAGGCGATCGCCGCCGACGTGGAGCACGACCCACCGCCGGGCGACGTGCGGGAGGCAGCCCCGACGTCCCGCTGGTGGCTGCTACTGGGCAGCGCGGCACTGTCACTCGTTCTGCTGCCACTCGTGCCATTCCTGGCACTGGCCCTCGGTCTGGCGACTGCGATAGCCAGCTTGATCGCCCGTGTTGCCACGGCTGAACGTCCCTGGCAAATCAGTGCAGCGTTGGCGATCAGCACGACGACGCTCGTGCTCGGCATCATCGGCGGTCTGTTCCTGGCGCCGAGCCCGACCGGCGGGTCAACGACCGACCTACCCGCCGCACCGGCCGCGACGGAGTGAGTCCCGGCGGCACCCCCAGTAGGGTGTGCCGGCATGACGGATCGCACCAGCCTCGACGTCCACCTCGTCTCACGCCCCGACGGCGAGCCGACCCCTGCGAACTTCCGGGTGGTCGAGTCGGCGGTGCGTGAGCCCGGTGAGGGTGACGTGGTTGTGGCCAACCGGTTCATCTCCGTCGACCCGTACATGCGCGGGCGGATGCGGGACCGCAAGTCCTACGTCCCGCCGTTCCAGCTGAACGAGACCATGCAGGGCGGCGCCGTCGGCGAGGTGGTGGAGTCGAACAGCCCGGACCTGCCGGTCGGCACCAACGTCGTGCACGGGCTGGGCTGGCGGCAGTACGCCGTCCTCCCCGCGGCTCAGACCCAACCGGTCGCCGAGGCCGACGTTCCCCTGAGTGCCAACCTCGGCGTGCTCGGCATGACGGGCCAGACCGCCTACGTCGGGCTGTTCACGATTGCTGAGATGAAAGAGGGTGACACCGTCTTCGTCTCCGGTGCCGCTGGTGCCGTTGGGTCCGTCGTGGCCCAGATGGCACGCAATCGTGGCGCGCGGGCCGTGATCGGCTCGGCCGGATCGGCGGAGAAGGTCGCCTTCCTGACCGAGGAACTCGGCGTGGACGCCGCCTTCAACTACCGCGACGGCTCACCCACTGACCTGCTGGCCGACGCCGCCCCCAACGGCATCGACGTCTACTTCGACAACGTCGGGGGCGACCACCTCGAAGCCGCCATCCACGCGCTCCGTCCGTTCGGCCGCGTGGCGCTGTGCGGCATGATCGCCCAGTACAACGCCACCGACCCCGTTCCCGGCCCGGCCAACCTCATGTTCGCCGTCGGCAAGCGCTTGCGGATGCAGGGCTTCATCGTCAGCGATCACAACGACATCCGTCCGGCCTTCCTCCGAGAGGCCGGTCAGTGGCTGGCGGAGGGCAAGCTCCGCCACGACGAGACGGTGGTCGAGGGCATCGAGAACGCCCCCCAGGCCTTCATCGACATGCTGGCCGGGGCGAACACCGGGAAGATGGTGGTCTCGGTCTCACCCTGAGCCTGGTGCCCCTGCGGTGGACCCGACCGAGTGCGACCCTGGCCGGGATGATCGACACCACAGCCATCTTCATCCACGTCCTGGCCGCGATCGGCATGGTCGGCGGGGGCGTGGCCCAGGTCTACGCCGGGTCTCGGGCTCGCCAGGCCACCACCTCGCCGATGCTGCGGGAGTGGCTGCGGGCCGTGCGGGTGGCGGGCTTCGTCGTTCTCGGCTCGGCCGTGGCGTCGCTCGCCACAGGTGGCCACCTCGCCGGCGCGGTGTGGACCACCGACGCGCGGAGCGGCTTCTCCCACCCCTTCATCACCCTTGGCGCCGTGGCGTTGCTCCTCCTCGCACCGGTCGGGCCCATGATCGGAGGGCGGCGGATCCGCGGGCTGCTGACCGATCTGCCGGACGAGGGCCCGGTCCCCGCTCCGATCCGGAACGCGGTGGGCGCCCCATCGCTGTGGGGCCCGGTCCACTCGCTGCCCGGGGTGTCCGTTGCGCTGGTCGCTGTGATGATCTACAAGCCCGAGAGTTGGGTGGTCACCGGTGTGATCCTGCTGGTCGGGTTTGCGCTCGGATGGGCCCGCGGCGCCACCGTCCAGCGGGGAGCGACGCCGACGCCCGCCACGGGGTAGGACGGCTACTGACCCAACGTCCAGAGGAAGTCGAGCAGCCGCTCCGCCGTGCGATGTCGGTGCTCGAACTGTGGCAGGTGGCCGGTGTCCTCCCAGACCTCGACCTCGGCATCGGGTAGCGCGGCACGGACCACCTCGGCCTGCGTCGGGTTGACCAGGACGTCGCTGTCCCCGAACACCCAGCACGACGGCACCGTCAGGCCGGGGACCCGGTCCCAGAAGGCATCGTCGTCCTCCTTGCTGACCTGTCTGGCCGTCGAGAAGAGCGCGTTGCGGTGCCGGGCGGCGGCCACGGACTGGAGGACGTCGTCACGGGCAGCAGCCAGGTTGGCTGCCGGCACCCGTGAGGGGTCAGCCAGCAGCGAGGCCAGCAGACGATCGACCACGGCCCGGCCGATCGACCCGCGGGTCCGCCACGGCACCGGCGCTGGCACGCTGTCGTGTGCGCCGGCCTCGGAGCTGTGCGCGATGCCGAGCAGCCGGCGGATGGGACGGTGCGCCTCGAAGCCCATGGCAGGACAGAGCAGGAAGACACCCTCGAGCAGTTCGGGGTGACGGAGCCCGACCTCGACGGCCAGCCGGCCACCGAGGGAGTTGCCGACCAGCACGGCATCGCGAACGCGAAGTCCGCTGAGGAGCAGCACGACGGCCTGTGCCAGCCACTCGGGTGTGTAGGGCGCGTCCCAGGGGGCGTCGGAGTGGCCGAATCCCGGCAGGTCGATCGCGATGACCCGGTGCGTTCGCGCCACAGGGGCGAGCACGGGGAGCAAGGAGACCTTGGAGGCGCCCAGGCCGTGGATGAACACCACCGGATCCCCATCGGTCGGACCGGCGGTGTACACCGCCAGGCGGACGGGCACGTGGCGACCGCTGCGCATCGGCAGCTCGATCTGGACGGTCCGCATGCGCGGATGCCAGCCGGACCAGGGAGACCGGGGTGGGCGGCTGAAGAGGCTGTCCAACTCGAGCGCATCGTTCAGGTCTCCCTCGATCCGCAGGGCGCCGCGGAAGAACAGCTCCAGGCCGCTGACCGCACCTCGACCCAGGTCGTGCCAGGACCGCTGATCCATCCGGATGGTCGCGTCCACCGGATCCTCACCGGGCGTGACCACTCTCGCGGAGATGTGGTCGCACCCGATGATGACGTCGTGCTCGTCCTCGACGACCAGGCGGAAGATCTTCGTGGTGCCATCGGTCACGCGGCCGGGCAGGTACCGGCTAACCAGCGCCTGCACGCTGGGGTGAGCGGCGTCGGCGTCGAATACTCGCCGTGACGGTTGGTCGGCCATCGCCGCGGGACGCTACGTGATGCGGTCGGACGATTCCACGAGGCCGAGGTGTCCGGACGGGCTTGTGACCGGCGGGCACGTCGATGTCGCCGTCCCAATCGACCGATCTTGACGAGTATTGAACAGATGTTTAGTATGCTGAACGTGAGTTCAAGATCGGCGGAGGCGGCACTCGAGGAGCAATCGACCCCTGCTCGGATCCGGGATGCGGCGATCCGACACATCGCGGCCCACGGCGTCGCCGACACCACCGCCCGCGGCGTCGCGCGTGACGCCGACGTGTCACCGGGCCTGGTGATCCATCACTTCGGATCGATGGATCGGTTGCGCGTGGTCTGCGACCAGCATGTGGTTGCGGTCATCCGTCGGAGCAAGACCCGTGCGATGAGCGCAGGCAGCCTGGATCCGCTGGCAGCTGCCCGGGACACCTCGATCGACCTCCCCGTGCTCGCCTACCTCGCGCGCACCCTGACCGATGGCAGCCCGCACGTCGCCGAACTCGTGGCCGAGATGGCGGAGGACGCCGTCGGGTACCTGAAGGCAGGTCAGGAGACCGGTGTGATCGGGCAGGTCGAGGACCTCCGTGGCGCGGCGACCGTGCTGACCATCTGGTCCCTCGGGGCCATCGTCCTGCACGAACACGTCAACGCCCTGCTCGGCGTGGATCTGCTGTCGACGGACCTGATGACCAGCCCCAAGGCACTGCGGAACTACCAGCTGCCCGCACTCGACCTGATGTCCGGCGACCTCATCCCCGCCCACGTCCGCGCCCAGATCAGGACGGTGCTGGGAGCGGAGTCCCCGAACGAGCAGCCCCGGGACAGCGATCCATCGAGCGAAGAGACGCTCAGCAAGGAGGCCGAGCAATGACCGCGTACGCCATCGAGACGACCGGACTGACCAAGGACTACGGGGACGTCCGGGCCCTGGTCGACCTGACCCTCACCGTCGACCGGGGCGAGGTCTTCGGCTTCCTGGGACCCAACGGGGCGGGGAAGACCACCATGATCCGAACGATCCTGGATCTCATCAGGCCGACGGCCGGGCGCGCCCAGATCCTCGGCCTCGACTCGCACGCCGACGCCGTGGAGATCCGGCGCCACATCGGCTACCTGCCCGGTGATCTGGCGCTGTACCCCAACCTGACCGGCCGGGACACCCTGACCTTCTTCGCCAACCTCCGCGGCGGGGTGGACTGGGCGGTCGTGGACCAGCTGGCCGACCGCCTCGGGGCCGACCTCTCGAAGAAGGTCGGCGAGTACTCGACCGGGAACCGCCAGAAGATCGGGCTGATCCAAGCCTTCATGAACGAACCGCAGGTGATCATCATGGACGAGCCCAGCACCGGCCTGGACCCGTTGGTGCAGCAGGAGTTCCAGGCCCTGATGCGTGAGGTCGCAGACGTCGGGCGCACCGTCTTCCTGTCCAGCCACACGCTGAGCGAGGTCCAACGGGCAGCCGATCGGGTCGGCATCATCCGTCAGGGACACCTGGTTGATGTCGAGTCGGTCCACGCCTTGCGGTCGAAAGCCATCCGACGGGTGGAGATGACCTTCGAGGACCCCGTCGACACGGCTCCGTTCTCGGCGCTTGCCGGCGCGGAGGACGTGGAAGTCGACCACCACACGATCAGGCTGTCCTGGGGCGGGCACATGTCGGAGCTGTTGGCCGTGGCCGGGGCCCATCAACTCGTCGACATCAACTCCCAGGAAGCCGATCTGGAGGAGATCTTCCTGGCCTACTACCGCGAGGAGGCGTGATGCTCGCCACCATGGCCACGAAGAGCCTGCGCGACCGGTGGACTTCGATCCTGTACGCGGGTGTGGGGATCGCGGTGTTGCTGCTGATGACCATGGCGGTCTACACCCAGATCGACACGGCGTTCTACTACGAACTACCGGCACCGATGCTCGAGGCGTTCGGCATCTCCGCGGACCTCGGGGGCATCGGCGGCATTGCGTACGGCGCGATGTACGACCTGATGGGCGCGATGACGGTGGCTGGTGTCGCCATCTCGATCGGTGCCGGCGCCGTGGCCGGTGAGGAACAGGCTGGGACGATGGGGTTGCTGCTGGCCAATCCCCGCAGCCGCCGCCAGGTCGTGCTGTCCAAGATCGCAGCACTGGTGGCCCTGGTGGCGGTTGCCGGCGTGCTGCTGTGGGCGGCGGGCCGGCTCGTGCCCCTCGTACTCGATGTGGACGTGACCGGGATCCAGGTCGCCGCCCTGTCGACCCATCTGGCGGCCGGAGCCCTCGTGTGGGGGATGCTGGCACTTGCTGTCGGAGCCGTCACCGGCCGTCAGCTGACCGCGGTCGGAGCAGCCGCTGGTGCGATGGTGATCAGCTGGCTCGCCACCTCCCTCCTCCCGCTGAACGCGTCCACAGCGGAGCTGGCCCGCGCGTTCCCCTGGTACTACTTCAACAGCAGCCAGCCGGAGCTGAACGGCATCAACTGGGGGCACCTCTCGGTGCTGATCGCGCTGAGCCTGGCGCTCGGCGTGGTCGCCGTCGTGGGGTTCGCCCGCCGAGATCTGCGTGGCGGCGGGGGACGGACAGTGCTCGACTGGCTGCGCACGAACCCCCGGACCCGGGCGCTGGCCGAGCGGCTCGCCGGCTCGACGCGCGTCTCCGGCTTGACGGCCAAGACCATCTCCGACCGGCAGGCGCTCCTCACCGCGTGTTCGCTGATCATGGTCTACCTGGGGCTCGCGTCCGGCCCCCTGTACACCATCCTTCCCGAGTCGTTCACCGCCACGTTCGCTGACGCACCAGACGCGCTGCTCGCTGCAGTTGGGGGGGCCGACGTGTCGACGCCCAGCGGTTGGTTGCAGCAGCAGGTCTTCTCGATCATGTTGCCGCTGGTTGCGATCACGCTGTTGGGTTCGGTTGCTGCACGTGCGCTGTCCGGGGCCGAGGATGATCACACGATGGGGTTGGTGCTGGCCAGCCCCGTCTCCCGCACCCAGGTCGTGCTGGGCATCGTCCGAGCCCTGCTGGCCTACGCCCTCGCCCTGGCCGTGGTCACCGCCGCAATGACGATGGTCGGGGTGGTGCTGGCCGGTCTGGACGTCAGCCTCGTCGGCATCATGACGATCTCGATCCTCGGTTCCCTGCTGGGTCTGGTGCACGGTGGCATCGCGCTGCTGGTCGCGGCCGCCACCGGTCGCACCAAGGTGGCGATCTACACGGCTGCGGGGATCGGGCTCCTGGGCTACATGATGGAGTCGTTCTTCCCGCTGGCCGAGTCGTTCGAGCCCCTCGCGGCACTCTCACCCTTCCACTACTTCAACGGGGGAGATCCGCTGTCCGGTGATGTCCCGTGGACCGATGCCGGGGTGTTGCTCGTGCTCTTCGGCCTGCTGGCGGGTGCCGCGGTGACGGCGTTCAATCGTCGGGACCTGCGGGGCTGAGCACGGATCGACCTGACGCAGGTCGGCGCACCACACCACGTACTAGCGTGTTGCCCACACCTGAGGACTGGAGCCACGATGACCAACGCCCCGACACTGCCCGACGGGCTCGTCATAGTGGTCAAGGAGGAGTGCGAGACCTGCCAGACCGTGGTGGGTGTGCTCACTCGCCTGCAGGCTGAACTCGGGGCGAGCATCTACTCCCAGGACAACCCCGCCTTCCCGCCAGCAGCCGACGTCGTCCACGACGAGGACCTCTCGGTCAGCTGGCACCACGACATCGAGACGGTGCCCACCTTGATCCGGGTGTCTGACGGCCATGAGGTCGAGCGCACCGTCGGCTGGGATCGCCAGGAGTGGCAGCGCATCAGCGGCGTCGAGGATCTTGGTGCCGAACTTCCGGCCATGCGGCCCGGGTGCGGCTCGATGTCCGTCGACCCCAGCCGCGTGGATGCGCTCCGGGCGCGGTTCTCCGGGTCACGCCTCGCAGCCCGCCGGATCGAGCTCGGATCGGCTGAGGATCCGATCGAGATGATGTTCTCACGCGGGTGGAGCGACGGTCTGCCGGTGGTGCCGCCCACCGAGGCCCGGGTGACGGCGATGCTGGAGGGCACAGCCCGCGATCCCGCCGAGATCGTCGCCACCGTCCCACCCGATCTGGTCGATGTAACCGTCGAGAAGGTGGCCATCGCCGCGGTGATGGCCGGCTGTCGGCCGGAGTACCTCCCCTGGGTGCTGACCGCGGTCGAGGCCACCTGCAACGACACCTTCAACATGCACGGACTCCTGGCCACGACGATGCCCGTCGGGCCGGTGATCATCTGCAGCGGCCCCGGGACGCGTGCCATCGGCATGAACGCCGGAGGCAACGCGCTCGGGCAGGGCAACCGCGCCAACTCGACCATCGGTCGGGCCCTGCAACTGGTGGTGCGCAACGTCGGTGGAGGTCGTCCCGGGGAGGTGGACCGGTCGACCCACGGTGGACCGGGCAAGCTCTCGTTCTGCTTCGCCGAGAACGACGGTGACAGTCCGTACGGCCGTCTTGCGGGGGAGCACGGAATCGACGACGGCGTCGATGCGGTGACCGTCTTCGCCGGTGAGGGGCCCCGCTGCGTGGTCGACCAGATCTCCCGGGAGCCGGACTCCCTGGCGCGGTCCCTCGCGGCTAGCCTGCAGGCCCTCCACCACCCCAAGCTCGTCATCGCCTTCGATGCCGTCCTGGTGATGGGGCCCGAGCACGCCAGGGTCTTCGCCGACGCCGGGATGGATCGAGAAGAGATCACCGACCTCATCACCTCCCACTGCACCCGACCGGGGTCGGAGCTCATCCGCGGGGCCGGCGGCATCGCCGAGGGGATCCCGGCGGAGATGGGTGAGATGGAGGCCATCCCGAAGTTCCGGCCCGGTGGATTGATGCTCGCGTACGCGGGTGGGGGCGCCGGTCTGTTCAGCGAGATCATCGGCGGCTGGGTGAACGGCGAGATGGGCTCGGAGCCGGTCACGCGGGCTGTGCAATACTGACCCTGTCCCCGACCCGGAGCTGGCCATGCCGATCACGATCCTCGACCCGACCGGTGAGCAGCAGGTCGCTGAGCGGCAACCGCTGCCGCGACCCGCGTCGCTCGAGGGCAAGACCGTCGCCCTGCTCGACATCTCCAAGCCTCGTGGCGACGTGTTCCTGGACCGCATCGAGCAGCGGCTGGGCGAGCAGGGGGTCGCCGTCCGTCGCTACCGCAAGCCCACCTTCTCCAAGCCGGCACCACCGGACCTTCGGGCTGAGATCGCCGAGGAGTGCCATCTCGTCATCGAGGCGCTGGCTGATTGAGGCTCGTGCACGTCGTGCAGTGTGCATGACATCGCAGAGCTCGAGCTTCGAGGTCTCCCCGGCGTCTTCGTCGCGTCGGAGCAGTTCATCGAGGCCGCCGCGGCTCAGTCGACGTCGCTCGGCTTCCCGTCCGCCGCGCGGGTGTTCACCCCGCACCCGATCCAGGACCGGACGGATGAGGAGATGGTGGCCTACGCGGACGACATCTTCGAGTCCGTCGTGGAGGCACTGACGGCCGACAGCTAGCCCTGCGGACTGTGGACAACCGGGCTGTGGTGACGCACCCGGCCGATACGCTCCGCGTCACCGTGTCCGCGCACCCCTCCACTGCCGTGAGCCCAACCGTCCCCGACCACCTGCTCGCGCAGCTGAACCCCGAGCAGGCCCAGGCCGCCGCGCTTCCGACCGGGCCCGTTCGCATCCTGGCCGGTGCCGGGACCGGCAAGACGAGGACGATCACCCACCGGATCGCCGGGCAGATCGCCTCGGGGGCGTTCGAGGCGTCCCAGATCCTGGCCGTCACCTTCACCGAGCGCGCCGCCGCGGAGATGCGGACCCGGATCCTCCACCTGCTCGCCACCGACACCCCCGAGCGACCGCCCAGCGTCCGCGCACTCACCTTCCACGCCGCTGCCTGGGCGCAGGTCCGCCACTTCTGGCCGGACCTCGTGGCCGCAGAGGTGGTGACACCACCCGACCACGGCGGCCTGCCAGAGGTGCTGACCAGCAAGCTGCCCCTCCTCGGTCCCATCGCCCGGCGAATCGGTGTCGACGCCGCCGACCTGGCTGCCGAGGTGGAGTGGGCCGCGAGCGCCGACCTCGACCCCGCCGCCGTCGCCGCAGGTGACCGTGACGAGGTGCTGCCACCCGACACCCTGGCAAGCGTCATCGAGTCCTACACCGCAGAGAAGGCCCGTCGCGGCGCGATCGACTACGAGGACATGCTGCGACTGGCGCGGCGACTGACCGAGCTGCCCGACCCTGCCGCCACGATCCGGGAGCGCTACCGCGCGTTCACCGTCGATGAGTTCCAAGACACCAACACCCTCCAGTGGCGACTGCTCCGCGCCTGGGTCGGCGACCGCGACGACGTCTGCGTCGTCGGCGACCCGGCCCAGACGATCTTCAGCTTCACCGGGGCGAACGCCGAGTTCCTCCGGCGCTTCCACCGCCACTTCCCCGGCACCCAGACCGTGGGCCTGGATCGCTCCTACCGCTCGACCCCGCAGATCCTCGAACTGTCCAACCGCGTGCTCGGCCGCCGGGCTCCGGATCTGCGGCCGACCATCTCAGACGACGGTGCACCACGCCCGCTGATCGCCGAGCACGCCGACGAGGATGCCGAGATCGCCGCCGTGGTGTCTGCCATCACGACGCTGGCGGAATCGGGCGTCCCCTACCACGAGATGGCGATCTGCTACCGGATCAACGCCCAGGCCGCCGGCTGGGAGGACGCGCTTCGCAAGGCCGGTGTCCCGGTGACGGTCCGCGGCGAGGGGTCCTTCTACGACCGGCAGGAGGTGCGACGGGCGATCCGGGCGCTGACCCAG
This sequence comes from Euzebya tangerina, assembly GCF_003074135.1. Taxonomy (NCBI): domain Bacteria; kingdom Bacillati; phylum Actinomycetota; class Nitriliruptoria; order Euzebyales; family Euzebyaceae; genus Euzebya; species Euzebya tangerina. The sequence goes on from NZ_PPDK01000003.1 coordinate 173,457, forward strand.
GCCGTGACCCAACCCCAGCCGGAGTCGGCCCCGCCGATCGCCGACGGTCCGGTTGTCAACCCCAACGTCACCGCAGAGGTCGAGCGCGTCTTCGCGCAGGCGCTGTCCTGGCGGCCCGGGGTGCCGCCCAGCGGCCGTCGTCAGCGGGATCGCTGGGAGGCGATCGAGGCGGTCCGGGACGAGGCCGGCGACCTGGCGGACCGGGGGGCGGACCTGCCGACCATCGCCGCGGAGCTGTCCGGCCGTGTGGCCGCGGGGGTGGACCACACCGCCAACGCCGTGACGCTCATGTCCCTGCATCGGGCGAAGGGGACCGAGTTCGACGCCGTGTTCATCGTCGCCGCCGAGGAGGGCCTGCTGCCGATCAGCTACGCCGAGACCGATGAGGAGGTCGACGAGGAGCGGCGACTGCTGTACGTCGGGGTGACGCGTGCCAGGAGATGGCTGTCAATCACTTGGGCCGGCTCGCGTCCGTCGCGATCCGGGCGGCAGACCACACGGCGGCCCAGCCGATTCCTCTACGGGCTGGGTGAGGGTGCCCCCTCCCCCGGCCAGCGCCGAGGGAAGCCGGACTCCGGTCGGCGGAGCACCCGTGGGTCGCTGGACGACCTGCCCGACGGAGCAGATCCCGTGCTGGCCGAGAAGCTCCGCGGGTGGCGCCTCGAGCGGTCGCGGACCGACGATGTCCCCGCCTTCGTCGTGTTCAACGACGCCACCCTCATCGAGCTGGCAACGCATCGGCCGATCGACCGTCGGGCGCTTCTGCGGATCCGCGGCATCGGGCCGGCCAAGGCCGACCGGTACGGCGCCGAGTTGTTGGCCGTGATCGCAGGCCGCTCCTAACCAACGTGAGCTCCGGACGCACCCGGCCGTTGACAGCAGGCTCAAAGGGTGAGATAATTCTCACCTATGACGGAGCGAACGGCGGACGACCTCGACCACGTGTGGTCGGCACTCGCCAACCCCATCCGGCGTCGCATGCTCGATGTCCTGCGCGAGGGCGCTTGCTCGACCGGTCGTCTGGTCGAGCAGGTCGATGCTGATCGTGATGTGGTGATCCAGCACCTCAGGGTCCTCCGTCAGGCGGACCTGGTGACGGTGACCAAGGCCGGTCGACGCCGGATCAACCACCTCAACGTCATCCCCATCCAGCTGATCTACGAGCGCTGGGTGTCCGCCTACGAGGGCCACTGGGCATCCGCGCTCACCGGCTTGAAGTCAACCCTCGAGACCCGCGAGACCAAGGAGAGCGATAGTGCGTGACCTACGACAGGCAATCGACATCAAGGCCCCGATCACCGACGTGTGGGACGAGATCACCAAGCTCGGCACCGTGCAGCGAGCGATGATGGACACGGTGCTCCGAACCGTGCTCGAGGTCGGCGCGAAGCTGCGCTACACCTCCCGGGACGGGTCGCGATCGTTCATCGTGGGCGAGTTCACCGAGATCGACGCACCGACGAGACTCCAGCACACATACTCGATGACGATGCGAGACGACCCCGACACCCTCGTGACGTGGTCGCTCGAGGACCTCGATGGAACGACAACCCGCGTCACGGTCACCCACACCGGTTGGCCGTCAGACACCAAGGGGCTGGAGCAGATCGACTCCACCTGGGGTGGCATCCTCTCCGACCTCAAGTTGCTGCTGGAGACTGGATCGATCTCGACTGGCTCTCGGCTGAAGTTCGCGATTATGCGGCGGTTCCACTGGGCCCTTCCGAAGGCGACCAAGACTCCCCAGGGCGCGGTCTAGGACCGGGACAGGAGCGCGGAGGCGTGGGCGCGGACGGCGGCCTGGAGCGCCTCCGGGCGGATCTTGATCAGGCGCCACGGCAGCCACGCGACGAAGCGGGCCATCGCCACCAGGTCTTCGGCCCCCACGGTGATTCTTGTGGCGTCGTTCTCGGTGCTCAACTCCACATGCTCCCCCAGCTGTGCTCTGACCACCGACTCCGGGGCCGCCACCACGATCTCGCACCGGTGTCTCCACGACTCGACCACCAAGCCGTGTCGTAACTCCACCGCGGGGTTGGAGGGTGGCTGGGTGGCTGGCTTGTCGGTTCGCAGGACACCGAGGATCCGGTCGAGCCGAAAGGACCGGCCATCCTCGCGGAGGTGATCGTGGGCTCGCAGGTACCACCGGTCGCCGTGCCGCACCAGCGCGTGGGGGCTGACCTCCCGGCTGGTGCGCTGGCCCTCCCGATCGCGGTAGGACACCACAACCCGCTGACCCTCCTCGATGGCCTGCGCCACCCGGAGGACGACCTCTGAGGAGAGCGACCCGGTATCACTCTGCGGGGCAGGGTCCTCGTCGCTGTGCCGGTTCAACTGCCGGCGGAGCGTCCCGACCCGCCGTCGTACGTCCTGCGGCAGCAGCTCCTCGATTCGCTCTGCCACGGTCTCCGCGTCGGGCGCCACCACGCCGCGATCCACTGCGGTGCGGATCCCGAGCACCACGGCGACGGCCTCGTGGTCCGCCAGCAGCAATGGGGGCAGTCGACCACCGGTCACCAGCCGGTACCCCCCATGCCGCCCTCGGGTTGACTCGACGGCGATGCCGAGGTCCCGAATCCTGTCGATGTCTCGCCGGATGGTTCGCTGGGTGACGCCGAATCGCCCGGCCAGCTCGCCGGCGCCGACCGTCCCGTGACGCTCGAGCACGTCGAGGACGTCGAGGACTCGCGCCAGGGGTGTCGCACTGGGTGTCAGAGTCATGGGTAATCAAGACAGTATCTGTCCGCAATGTGGTGCACGGTGGCCGGGTCCCGCACCACATCTGGAGGAGTCACGCCGTGCCATCACCCACCACCACACCCGCCACCATCGTCCTGGTCGCCGGCGCCGGCCTCGGCGCCGCAGCCTGGGACCTCGTCGTCCCCCATCTGGAACACGCCGGGCACACCGTGCACGCGCTCACCCTGCCCGGCGTCGCCGACCGACACGATGAGGCGACACCGCAGACCGGACTTCATGCCCATGCCGACGACCTCGCCACGGCGATCGAGACCGCTGACCTGCGTGACGTCACCCTGGTCGCGCACTCCTACGCCGGCATGGTGACCAGCCACGCGCTCGGACGGCTCGCCGATCGACTCGCCAGCCTGGTGTTCGTCGCAGCCGCCCTGCCGACCGCAGGACCCTCGTTGGCCGCTCAGACCGGCGAGGAGGGCATGGGCATGATCCGTGCGCTGGCCGACGAGCACGGTGATGGCTGGCTGGTGCCGTTCATGCCTCCATCACTCATCGAGCAGTACTTCGGCGACCACGACCTGGACGCCGACGACATGGCATGGCTGCAGGCGTCAGCGACGCCCATGCCGCTGGCGACCTGGACCGAGGAGGCCAGCGTCGACCCCGACGCGTGGCGGCGGGTGGACCGGACGTTCGTGGTGTGCACGGGTGATCCCGGGGCACCACCGGTCAGCGACGGGGAAGACGGGTGGACCGTGCTGCAGGTCGAGACCGGTCACTGGCCCATGCGAACCGCCCCTGCCGAGCTGGCCGCGCGAGTGCTGGCCGCGATCAGCTCGTGACCTGAGTCAGCGGTCCGGCGCGGACTGATCCTTGCGGAAGATCAGCCCATGCCCGCCGGCAACCTCAGCGAGCACCCCGGCCCGGGCGAAGGCCTCGAGGTCGTGGCGCGCCGTCCGCAGGTCCACCCCGACGTCGGTGGCGTAGCTGCGCACGTTCACCATCCCTGACACCGGAAGCGACGCGACGACGTCCCGACCGCGTTCGGGCAGCCCCGGGAGCGGGCGAGGATCCAACTGATCTGCAGCACGTTCGAGAGCCCGGGCCAGTGCGCCGGTGTGTCGTTCGAGCCACGGCAGCAGATCGTCCGACCGTCGGATCGTGGCCGCCACCTCACCGTAGTAGGCCGCCGCGTCGGCGATGAGCTCCTCCTCCAGCACGGCCGCCCCCGCCGGATCGATGCCACGGTTGATCAGGACCAGCCGAGTTGCCGCTCGTGCCACACGGCCATTGCCGGCCTCGAACGGCTGCGCCTGCAGGATCCGCTCGTGCACGACCCCGGCGACAATGGCGGGGTGGACGGTGAGGACCTTCCGGTCGAGCCAGTCGAGCAACTCCGTCATCATCTCGGCGGCTCGGTCCGGCGGCGGAGCGGCGTAGATGACCATCCCGTGGGCGCCATCGTGGACGGCCTGCTCGGTCCGTCGTGGCTGTCCGATCACGTCCGGATCGACCAACTGGCCCACGATCTGCTGGTGCAGGGCGTGCAGTGCGGCGCGCGTGTCGGTGTGGATCAGCTCGGCCAGTTGATCCTCGATCGCCGCGACGCCGATCAGGTTGTGGTACTCGATGGCGGCGAGGCGCTGAACCTCTCCCGACTCCAACCGCACGGCTCTGACCCAGCCAGAACCGGCTCCCTCGGGCACCGCGCCATCCAGGCTCGGAACTCGACCGTCGTCGACCTCCGTGACCGTGTCCTCGCGGAGCGGCGACCCGTCCAGGCGGGCCGACAGCGCGGCAGCCCGACGTCGTGACCGCTCGGCCAACGCCGCCCGTCGGTCCGGGTCTGCTGCTGCCAGGCGCGTGTTGGCGGCTTCGACCCGCGCCACCAGCCCCACCAGGTGATGGCTGTAGGAGACCCTCATCGCGGCGGCGTCCTCACGGGCGGGGGAGGCGCAGGCTGAACGCCTTCGACAGCGTGCGCTGCACGTTTCGCTCCCCGATGCGGATCCCGGCGACCATGCCGATCCCCGCGGTCGCGACTGCAAGGGTGGCCACCGCCGTGCCGCGGACGACCAGCTTGCGCGTCCGGTTGAACTCCACCACGGGCCAGCCCCGCCGATGCGCGATGGACATCAGGGAGCGATCCGGGTTGACCGCGACGGGGTGGCCCACGATCTGCATCATCGGCAGGTCACTGGCCGAGTCGGAGTAGGAGTAGCAGCGCGTCAGGTCGTAGCCCCGGTCCTGTGCCAGCAGCCGGATCACGTCGGCCTTGCCCTCGCCGTAGCAGAAGGGCGCGGCCAGCTGCCCGGTGTACTTGCCGTCGACAATCTCGCTCTTCGTCCCGAGACCTCCCGTGATCTGGAGGGCATCCGCGAGTTCGCCGACGATCTCGATCGGCGTGGCCGAGATGATGTACACGTCGCGACCCGCCTCGCGGTGCATGTCGAGGAGCGCGTCCGCCTCGGGCTTGATCCGTGGCAGCAGCTCCTCGATGACCTGGGGGGCGAGACTGGTGAGCCGTTGCGCCTCCACGCCGGCGACCGTCGCGAGGATCCGGTCGCGCACCGCCTCGGACTGCTCATCCGAGGCGCCGAAGAGCCTGAAGGCGAGGGCCGACGTCCCGTCGGCGACCAGCCGCTTCATCGGCAGGAGCCCTTCTCGGTAGGCCGCCTTCCCGAAGTAGTAGGCGCTCGAGCCCGACATCAACGTCCGGTCCAGGTCGAAGAACGCGGCGGAGTTCGGCACCTCCTCCTCGATGGATGCGTCCTCAATGGCTACGTCCTCGATGGCTGCGTCCTCGATGGCTGCGTCCTCGATCGCTGCCGAGTCCTCCGGCGCGGCGTCAGGGGCGTGCGTGGGTGTATCCATGGGGCCCGGTTGAGTCTGCCAGCGAGGCGTAGGTTTGGCCCATGACCTCCCCGCACACTCCGGCAGCCCACGGCGAGGACGAGCCACGTGGACTGGTCGGGTTGGTCGACGAGCTGCTCGAGCTCATCGGCGATGTCATCCACGACGGACCCGTCCAGCAGTTGGTCGCCGCCAAGCTCCTCGTCGAGTCCGCGATGCCGGCTGCGACCCGCACGGAGTTGGAGGCACGGGCGATCACCTCGATGGCCTCGGCCAGCCAGCAGTCGCGGGTGATCATGTGGGCGTTGGCCAGGCCAGGTGTCCGTCCGAGGATGGCCCACGTCGACGTGCCGCAGGCCCTCTCCAAGCTGGAGGGTGCGTCGATCACCGTCGATGTTCCTGACTCCGTGCCAGCACCGGTGCTGGGCGGCGTCGTCCAGGCCGTCCACCACCTCTGCGGCGGGTCAGTGATGGCCGGTCACGAGGTGACCGCAGTCGAGCTGACCCACTCGGGCACCACGCTGTCGTGCCGTATCGTGGTCGACGGTCCGGGCCCGGCGGCCGTCTGGGTGGACCTCGCCAGGCACCGACTGGCCGCGCTCGGCGGTGCCGTGGAGGTCGATCGTCGTGAGGGAGCGACGATCGTGACCGTGCACGCCCCGTCCACGGATCACCCGACCGGTCATTCGGGCGGTCAGTCCATCGGTCAGCCGGGCTGAGCGGTCGTGGCCGCGTACTCGGCGTCCGCTCGTTGCTTCTCCTCGCAGGACTCCGCCAGGCCACACCAGCGACACATCGGCCCGGCGTGCAACTGCCGCGCAACCGGATCGTCAGTCAGTCGGATGGCCGTGATCAGGCGCCCGACCATCCCTCTGGCTGCTGCCTCCAACACGTCGTCGGTGACGACCTCGTCGTCCCAACGGCCCTCGTCGATGTAGAAGGTCCCGACCTTGAACGGCGCAGTCCGGTACTTCAGCGTGGCCAGCAGGGCATACCAGCGCATGTCCTGCCGGTCGGTTCGGGAGCGGTTGCCGGTCTTGAGGTCGATCAACAGCATGCGCCGCTGATCCGGGCTCACGCGCCCGAGGACCAGGTCGGGTTTGCCGCGAACGGTCACGGCACCCGCACCGAACCGGGCGACGATGGTCGGCTCCCACACCACACGCCAGGTCTGGGGAAGCCGGGGGAACGTGGCGCGATACTCCTCCACTGCCGTGCTGGCGTCGGCCTGCAGGGATGTGACCTCGAGATCGGTCAGCGTCTCGGCGTAGGCGAGATGCCCGTCGCCGCTGTGGCGGAACTCCTCCCACGCGTGCGCGAGCAGCTCGGCGGTGCTCTCGCCACGGCCGACGTGGTGATCCAGGGCGATGGCACTGTGGACCAACTGCCCTCGGACGATCGGGCGTGACCAGGAGAACGGTGTTCGCTGCTGATCCAGGTAGCGCCCATCGCACGCCAGGGCATCGAGCTGGGTCTTGCCCAGCCGGATCCGCGGGGCGTCGACCGCCCGTTGCTCGAGGACCGGAGCCAGCTGCCCCTCGATCAGATCGCGGAGTCGCCGCGGACGGTCTGGATCGGGGGCCGGACGAGGGTCCGTCACCTCCAGCAGGTCGGTGACCACTCGTCGCTGGGACGCCGACAGGGTGGCAAGGTCGAGGCCCCCGACCACGGTCGGTGGGGTGTCCCGGCTCATCGCCAGTCCTTGCGTTCCAACTGCCGCTCGGTCTCGGCGACCTCGTCCTGCAGTGAGCGCCAGGCCTCCACCCGATCGGGGTCGAGCGTACCGTCCGCCAGGCCGGCGATGACGGCACACCCGGGTTCGTGGCGGTGGGAGCAGTCGGAGAACCGACACTCGTGCGTCGCCTCGCTGATCCTCGGGAAGGTCTCGGCGAATCCAGTCGCGCCGGGCCACAGGGCGATGGCGCGCACGCCCGGCGTGTCGAGTACGGCGCCTCCTCCGGCCAGGACGTGCAGTTCGCGCCGGGTGGTCGTGTGCCGACCGCGGCGGTCGCCTTCGCGGACCCCTCCGATGTCAACTCGTGCCTCACCGACGACGGCGTTCAGCAGAGAGGACTTGCCGGCACCGGACTCACCGAGGAGCGCCACCGTTGCGTGGCCGTCCGTCAGCGCCGACAGGTCTGTGATCCCCTCGCCGGTTGCCGCGGCCGTGACCAGCACCTGCTGCCCGGGCGCCGCGTCCCGCACCGCGGCGATGGCGTCGGCCGCGTCGGGGAGGTCGGCCTTGGTCACCGCCACGACCACGTCGGCACCGCTGCCGTGGGCCAGGACCAGTTGCCGCTCCAGTCGTCGGGCGCTGATCGGCCGGTCCACCCCCTGGACCACCACGACCACGTCGGCGTTGGCCGCGAGGACCTGCGGCACCGCGCGGTCGGCCGGATCGCGGCGGATCAGGGCGGTGCGCCGCGTGCCCACGGTCGTGATGACCGGATCCTCGACGTCGGGCAGGTCCGCCACGACCACCCAGTCTCCCGTGGCAGGAGCAGTCAGCGGGTTCCGTCGGTCAGCCTGGTGGATGGTGAACTCGCGTCCACTCGGCGTGGCCACATCGAAGCCGACGCGGTGGGTTCGCAGTACCCGCCCAGGACGTGGGCGGGCACCACCGGCGCGGGCGCTGGTGGTGAGGTCCTCGGCCCACGTGGCGTCGAACCCGAGCGCCTCACCGACCCGCCAGCCGATCGCGGCCTGCAGGGTGGTCACCGCTGACGCGTGGTCGTGTGGGTCACGACTCGTCGTCGCGGACGACCTCGACCACCTCGACGTCGATGACGCCGCCCTCCCCCGGTGGCGACTCCCCTTGCTGTTCGCCCGAGCGCCGTCCGGCGGACCGGCCTTCATCGGCCGTGCCGCCGGTCACGAAGCCGGGCGGCCGACGCCGACCGCTGCCCTCGGGCGGGCGACCCATGGTGAAGATGCCGCCGAAGGGTGTGCCCATCGGTCCCGTCTGGACCGTGATCCGACGACGCAGGGCGGCGTTGATGAGACGTCGGGTGAGCGGAACCACCACCGCGAGGCCCACACCGTCGGTGACGAACCCTGGGGTGAGCATGAGGGCGCCGCCGATCAGGATCAGCGCACCGTCGACGATCTCCTCGGTCGGCATCTTCGCGCTGGCGAGCGCCTCCTGGAACCGCCGCCACGCACGGGCTCCCTGGGTCCTGACGAGGTAGGCGCCGATGACCGAGTCGAGGATGAGAATCGCGATGGTCAGTGGCCAGCCCAGCGCCTCCTGGACCTGCCCGATCACGGTGATCTCGATGATCGGGACGACGATGAAGGCCAGTAGCAGGAGGAATCCCATCAGCTGGCTTCACGCTCCTGACCGGCATCGGCCGCCGCACTCTTGGACCGCTCGACGGAGGCCTTCAGCGCAGCCATCAGGTCGACGACGGACGCCGGCTCCTCCTCGGTCTCGGCGACGGTGATCTCCTCGCCGTCGACCTTCGCCTGGACGGCCTCGGTGACCTTGCTGCGGTACGTGTCGACGTAGTTCTCGGGATCGAAGCTGCCGGAGTAGTTCTCGATCAGCGAGAGGGCCATCTGGACTTCGGCCTCGCGCGGCTCGGGGATCTCGTCGATGCCGACGTCAGCCAGGGAGAACTCGCGGATCTCGTCCGGCCAGTGCATGGTGTTCAGGACCAACACGGCCTCGGACTCGCCGTCGGCGCCGTCACCACCGACCGGCCGCTCGACCAGGCGCAGGACGGCGACGTGCTCCTTGTCGCGCATGGTGACGCGGCACATGGCGACGCTCTGCGCCTCCTTCATGGCCTGGGTGAGCAGTGCGTAGGCCTTGGCACCGGTCTCCTCCGGGCCCAGGTAGTACGGCTTGTCGTAGTAGATCGGGTCGATCTCGGAGAGGGGGACGAACGTCTCGATGTCGATGACGCGGCTGGACTTGGGCTTGAGGGCGTCCAGCTCCTCCTTCTCGAAGACGACGTAGCGGTCCTTCTCGTACTCGAAGCCCTTGACGATGTCATCGTTGCTCACCGGCTCGTCGTCGACCTTGGCAACCCGCTTGTAGCCGATGCGGCTCGAGTCGCTGCGGCGCAACTGGTTGAACGACGGCGACTTGTTCTCCGTCGCGGTGTACAGACCCACCGGGATGGTGACCAACCCGAAGGAGAGGGTGCCTTTCCAGAGCGTGCGAGGCATGTGCCCCATCATCGCGGGTCGCTGTGGCCCGCGCTAGCCCCGCCTGTGGATGGTTCCCCCTAGGGGGCCGCGTGGGCGAGGATGTGTGCGGCGGCGGCCAGCACGGTGTCCGGCGCGGTACCCTCGGAGTCTTTCCCGGCGTGCCAGACCAGCCTCAGACCAGCCCCCTCGACCAGCATGGACACACATGACGCAGCAGTCATCCCCTAGGCGAGTTCGGCTCACCTCCCACGCCTCGACGACCGCACGATTTCCGGTCCGCTGGGGTGCATCCGACCCGGTTGCCCGGGGTCCGGTCATCGCCGGTCCGCCCGACACCCCTGGCCGGAACGCCATCGGTGCGCACCACGGTGGTCTGAGCGTCTACCGGGCCGTCGCCGTGGCGGCGGGGGGACTTGACGCAGCGCACGTCCCTGACCTGACCGACACCGCACCGACCGACGTGCTCGGGCCCTTCCCAGGCTGGACCGATCCAGGAGCGCTGGTGGCACTGGATCCCTGGGGCGCCACGGTCGCCGCCGACTTCGAAGACCTGCTGGCCGAGGGGGTCCGAATCCAGCCGACGATTGCCGTGACCCGCTCTCGGCTGCGGCTGCCCGAGGCGGAGGTCGCGATCGCGCTCGGAACGCTGGAGCCTGATGGGGACATCCTGATGGAGGACGGGTCGATCGCGGTCACCAAGGCTGCGATCGAGCCGGTGTGGCACCTTCCGGGCATCGCCGACCGCTTCGGCGTGGACGTGCACGCATTGCGACGTGTCCTGTTCGAACAGACCGGAGGCATGTTCCCGGAGCTCGTCACCCGGCCCGATCTCGATGTGTTCCTGCCCCCGGTCGGTGGGACGACCGTCTACATCATCGGCGATCCCGCGCGTCTGCGGCCGGACGTCGAGACGGGCGCGAAGGCAGCCGTCACGGCGCGGGTTCACGACGAGTGCAACGGCTCAGACGTCTTCGGCTCGGACATCTGCACCTGCCGTCCCTATCTCATCCAGGCCGTGCACGGCTGTGTGCGCGACGCCCAGGCTGGTGGCATCGGCGTGGTTGCGTACTTCCGCAAGGAGGGCCGGGCGCTCGGTGAGGTGACGAAGTTCCTGGTCTACAACGCCCGGAAGCGCCAGGTCGGCGGGGACATCGCAGCCGAGTACTTCAACCGGACGGAGTGCGTGGCTGGGGTGCAGGACGCCCGCTTCCAGCAGCTGATGCCAGACGTGCTGGTGTGGCTCGGGATCGACCGGATAGCACGGCTGATCTCGATGAGCAGCGAGAAGTACGATGCGATCACGGGGGCAGGTATCACCGTGGACGAGCGCGTCGAGATTCCACCGGAGTCGATTCCGGCCGACGCCTGGGTCGAGATCGAGGCCAAGCGGGCGGCCGGCTACTACTCATCGCGGGAGCAGGCCGACCTCAGCCGGACCGGTCGTCGCATGGACCCGTGAACTGGCGCGCACCCGGCGATCACGGAGCCGCCGGCGGGGCTGTCGAGAGCCTGTTCTCTGCCACAGCCGTTCGAGATCGCTGTGCAACGCTGTACCAGGCTGGTCTCGCGGACCAACTCACCCATCTGCGGATCAACGGGTCCCGCTGGGACCAGGTGCTCCGACGAAACGCCGATCAGGTTCGGGCATCCTTCCCGACCGGGCCGATCCCGATCCACGGTCGTCTGAACCACCTTCGAGCCCCCACCTGGGACCTGGCGTCCCCACTGCTCCAACGCAGCGGGCCGGCGCTCATCGACGCGGTGGCCATCAGCGTCCTGATCGATGCGGGGGCAGGCTCTGACTGGACGTTCGAGGACCCGCTCGCCGGTCGGATCGGGCGGTCCGAAGGTCTCGCTATCGCCGCCTACAGAGCCCTCGAATCGGGTCTCTTCTCTGCCACAGCAACACCCTTCGAGACCGACGCGGACGCGCTGCGCGAACTGGACCAGGGTGATCTGTCCGCAGCGATGCAGGTCCGCCCTGACAACCCGATCGTGGGGCTGCCCGGCCGTGCGGCACTGCTCCGCGGACTGGGTGAGGTGATCCACGGCGGCGGGCAGACCCGTCTGTGCGATCTGCTCTGCCACGACCTGTTCGGGACCGACTGGGACACACTGGGCCGGACGGGGACGGCGCGCACCGTCACGGCTGACCACCTGCTCCAGTGGATCCTCGATCGGCTCGGCCCGCTGTGGCCAGGACGCATCGAGCGCGCAGGGCGGAACCTGGGGGACACCTGGGAACATCCTCTGGCCGGCGGGGAGGGCGAGACGAGCGGCCTGGTCCCCTTCCACAAGCTCTCCCAGTGGCTGACCTACTCACTGATCGAGCCGCTTCGCCACTTGGGCATCGAGGTCTCCGACACCGATCAGCTGACCGGACTTGCCGAGTACCGCAACGGCGGGATGCTGGTGCAACTCGGTCTTATCGAGCTGCGGGAGGGGCTGCCGACGGCGCCAGTTGCCCCCGAGGACCGGCTGGTCGTGGAGTGGCGGGCCGTGACGGTGGCGGCCCTCGACATCCTGGCGACTCGGATCACCCCGTACCTGCCCGAGCGGCCGGACATCAGGATGGGTGAGTTGCTCGAGGCCGCGACCTGGCCCCTGGGGCGGCAGCTGGCACGCCACGCACGAGCAGACGGCGCCCCGCCCATCAGGATCCAGAGCGACGGAACGGTGTTCTGACCATCCGCCCGCACCAGCCCACATCCGACGACCACAACCAGGAGGACTGACGTCGTGGCGAGCACCTCGGTCTACTCGACCGCTTCCACCGCCCACTACCTCGACCAGCTGAAGGACACCAGCAGGGGCCGGGCGACCTTCCGTGACGCGCTCTTCGGCATCACCACCCTGTTGGTGTCCCACGCCCTGCACACGCTCGAGGACCCGGCGGAGATCGTGTTGGTCCCGATCATCCGTGGAGGTCTGGGCATGGTCGACGGCGCACTGGCCGCATCCCCCGGCGCGACGGTGGGCCACGTCGGCATCTACCGGGACAGGACCACCGGCGACATCATCGAGTACTACTCACGGGTGCCGGACTTCTCCGGGCAGACCGCGATCATCCTCGACCCGATGGTCGCCAGTGGTGGGACCGCACTCGGGGCAGCCGACGTCCTGGCGTCAGCCGGTTACGAATCGATCTGCGTGGCAACGGTGGTCGCCTCCGAGGCCGGCTGTGGAGTGCTCGACGAGCTTCCGGCGATCTCGCACGTCTTCGTATGTGAGATAGACGCCGAACCGCCAGAGATCGGCACGCTGCGCAACGGACTGGGTGATGCCGGGGCCCGTCTCTACGGCACGGCCTGACGGCCGACCTGCTCCGGCCGCGCAGCCGCCAGGGACCGGCCCCTCTTGGCGGGACCGGTCCCCTCGGCTCGCGACCCCCGGGGTCAGGTGGTGGGGTCAGGTGGTACCGACGTCGGGGATCACCTCGATGGCGTTCACCAACGGGTTCTGGGGGCCGGTCCCGTGCTCGAACACGATCGTGACCAGTCCGTCCGCGTCGGTGTCGGTGACGGCGAAGGTCTCCATCCCGCCGACCTGGTGCCCGTACGTGGCCGACAGGTCGAACTCGTCCAGCACCACGACCCCTTCGATGAGGACGTCGAACTGCCGCTCACCTGGATCGTTCGTCCCGGACCAGCCGTTGGCCATGAACAGGTTGACCGTCGCATCACCACCGACCGCCACTGGGATCGCGTAGGTCAGGTCGTCCGGGGCGGCATCATTCGTGCCGTCCCAGCGCTCGGTCTGGAACACGTCCTGGGGGACGTAGGCCGGCAGGCCGGCATCCCGGCCTGCCACCGGGAAGCTGCCCAGGGACGACCCGCTGGCCACGCTGAGCGTCGGGTGGGCGGGACCGTCATCCGCCTCCCAGTCAGGTCCGAGGTCCGTCGAGGCCACCGTCGGCCCGGCCGCGTTGATGCGGACGGTCTGCGGCGGCGCCGGGTCGACCAGCGTGACGTCCACGCTGTTCGAGGTCGAGAGCTCGCCCACCGCTCCACCCGTCACGTCGTAGGTGGCGGTGACCTCGACGGAGGGCACGTCGCCGGGCGAGCCGGACACTGGCTCGGTGAACCGGCACTCCACCGCGTCGCCGGGCACCAGTGGTGTCCCGCCAGCCGGGCCGCACGCGGCCAGCACATCCGTGGCCGCACCACCGTCGGCACTGACGTCGAGGGCCGTCAGCGTGGCGTCGGCACTGTTGCTGGACGGGTTCGTGACGGTGGTCAGGAACGCGACGTCAGCGCCGGGCTCCGCATCGCGGGCCGTGACCAGCTCCACGATCTCGATGCCCTTGACGGCCGGGTTCTCCGACTGCCGCAGGAAGTCCACGTCCACCGTGCCGTCGGAGGTCACCAGGATCGGGACCACGAAGCCCACGTCGTGACCGAAGTCGGCCAGCGGTTCGATGCCCGCAGCCCGGGTCGCGCCATCGACCTGGATGTCGAACACCCTGGGGGTCGTCGGTGTCCCCTCCTGGAAGACCTCGGCGAGGTAGACCCGGACCTCCACCAGCTCACCGGCGGGAACGTCGAAGTCGTAGCCCAGCTCGAGGCTCGCGGGGGGGTCCCACCGCTCGAGTTGGAACAGCGCCTCCGGCACACCGGCCGGCACGGCACCGTCGATCGTGATCGGGTCGGCCGTCCCGAACGCCTTCTTGTCGGCGTCCGGGAGCGCCGCATAGGCGGGATCCAACTGCGGCGACTGGGTGCCGGTCCCAGCGGTACCACCGGCACCGGCCGCCACCTGGTCCTCACCCCACGGCACGCCGCCGTCCGCCGCGGGCAGCTGCGGACCGCCCGCGTTCACGCGGTACAGCGCGTCGCCGTAGGCGAACAGTTCAACGTCGAGGGGGTCGTTGGTCGCCGGCTCGACCACCGTCACCTGGATCAGCACGGAGTCGCTTCCACCGTTGCCGTCGTCACCGCTGATGGTGATGTCGTAGGGGCTGCCAGCCGCATCCCCGGCCTGTGGGCTCAGGGTGAGCTCTCCGGTGGTGTCGTCGAAGGACCCGAACGCCGGTACGTCGTTGGCCGACAGGGCCACGGTGTCACCGTCCACGTCGCTGGCGGTGACCGTCACGACCGCGGTGTCACCCTCAACGATCGTCGGATTCTCGTCATCCGCAGACAGCACCGGGTCGGTGTTGCCGGCCACGACGGGCTCGATGTTGATGAAGTCCCAGGTGGCCGCGAACTCCGGACCAGGCCCGTTGGAGGTCGAGATGATCCCGACGGCCATGCCGAAGGCGTCCGCGCCATCCAGCCACGCTGCCGGGATCGCCACCGGCGTTCCCAGGTCCGTGATGGTCGTGCCGCCATCGATGGAGATACGTGCCTGCACCGTCCCCGCGGCCGGATCGACCTCCAGGTAGAGGTCAACCGCATTGGCGGCAACGAAGTCGCCCGTCACGGCCGTGTCGAACGTCAGGTCGGTGTCGACGGTGCCGCCGGTCTCCAGCAACACCTGGGTGCGGGCGATGCCGCTACCGCCACCGAAGACCAGCTTCAAGTAGTCGTCCTGGGAGCCGTTGCCGATGAAGATCCCGTTGGACTGGAAGTTGGTCGGGGTCTGCGAGGTGCCGCCGGTGGTGAAGAAGGGCGACTCCAGCTGTGAGTGGATGATGAACGGGTCGGTGGACCCGTCGACGTCCACGCCGAACTGGAAGGCGTACTCCTGGGTGTTGGTATCGGTGAATGCATCTCCGGCCGGCACCTGCTCGACCGTCAGCGCGCCAACCGCTCCACCGGCTGCCAGGTTGCCCTCGTCGAACTGGTCGATCCAGGTGTCGGTCCCGTTGGTCATCAGGCCGGTGAAGCCCAGTCCGAAGAAGCCGGTCGCCGGATCGTTGTTCTCCAGCGGATAGAGGAGCGGGAGGGTGGCTCCGATGCCATTGGTGGCGTCGATCGCGAATGGATCGACGGTGTCGTCGACGCCGTCGTTGTCGTCGTCGGGGTCGGTGACGTCGGAGATGAAGTCACCGTCGGCGTCGGTCGGCAGGCTGCCACCGCTGCAGGGGTCGGTCCCTGCCGCGATCTCGTCCGCATTGCTGAAGCCGTCGTTGTCCTCATCGAGGGCTGGGTCATCGGCACCGGTGCAGTTGCCGCCGGTGGTGCCGTCGTAGTCGCCGGGCTCGAACACCGTGATGTTGTCCGCGCCGTAGGTGGCGGCCCAGACGGTGCCCGGGAACGGACCGTCATCGCCGAGCGTGGTGACGTCGAGCGGAGTCGAGCCGAAGCCGCTGAAGATGACCTCGTCAGCGACCGTGTCGGTCCCGGCGGCGTTCAGCTCGTACCGGTTGATGTTGCCGTTGAACGACGCGGTCAGCAGGTTGCCCTGCATCCCGCCGCCGAAGTTCGAGGCGGTGTACTCCGCGATCCCGTTGGTCGAGGAGTTGATGATGTCCAGGTAGAGACCGGGGTCGTCGGCCTGGTAGTCGCACTCGATCGGGTTGTCCGGGAAGTCGGCCAGGGTCAGGCCGGCGGGCAACAGCTCAGAGAAGGTGTGGAACGCCGTCTCGGTCCAGTTCCCGCCGATCTCTTCGTAGACGTAGACGCCGGCCTCGCTCGGGAACGCGCGGATCGGGGTCGGGTGACCGCCGTAGAAGCCGTCGCCGGTGATGTGGAACAGCGGGTCGCCGTGCCCTTGGCTGCCGCCCTCGTTGAACTCGTTGGTGCAGTAGTCACCAGCTGCGGCATCGAAGTCGACGCCGGCCTGACCCTCGTGTCCCTTCAGGGTTCCGGTCGAGTCGTAGATCAGCGGCTGACCACCCCAGTTGGTGTTGGGGCCGTTGTCGGAGGTGTAGAGCTCACCGGATGCGGTGAACACCACGTCGTAGGCGTTGCGGTAGCCGGGTGAGTACACCTGGACCGGCTCGCCGGCGTAGGTGATGGCCTGGTTGAGGCCGTTGTTGCCGCCGAAGGGATCGGAGGTCGAGTCGTCGCGGGACGGATCAACCAGCGTCGGCAGGTTGTACAGGTAGGTCTGACCCTCAGAATCGACCTGGGGGGCCAGCGCGTCCAGCGCGTCGAGGTCCACGCTGAGCAGTGCCGCGGAGAGGAAGTACTCCGAGGTGCCCGCGAAGTTGTTCGACGGCGCGCCCTTGTTGGCGTGCCCGCCGGACATCACGTACAGCGTGTTGGTCGTCGGGTCGAGATCCAGGCCGTTGGTGGCGTGGTTCTCCTCCGACCGTGGCAGACCACGGACCAGCTGGACGTGATCCCAGTCGGTCCCGTTCCACGTCAGGCGACTGATCACACCGGAGTTGGTGTCGAGCCCCGAGTCGTTGCCGCCACCACCGGCGCCGATGCGCGGGTCGGAGGAGGTCACGTACAGCACCGGGTTGGCTGCGGTGCCGGCGGTCATCAGACCCGTGACCTGGCGAGTGTTGACGCCGCTGTTCACCGAGCCGTCGTCGTTGTGGTTCACGATCTGCTGGACGTCGGTGATCGCCTCGGTCGCGGTCACGTCGTAGTCGTCCGGGCCGTTGCGGACCACGGTGTAGGCGTTGATCAGCCCGTTCTGCTGGCTGACGTAGAGCCGGTCGTCGGGACCGAACTCGAGCGATGTGGGATTGTTCAGGCTCTCCCCGGCCAGGCCGGAGGAGGAGAATGTCACCGGGATGTCGCTGGAGCCGATGCCGCCCAGCGCCACCTCGACGGGGGTGTTGGTCCCGTCGTGGACGACGGACAGGGTCGCGCTCTGCGGCCCGGCCGCCGTCGGGGCGAAGGTCACGCCGATGGTGTCACTGGCACCTGGTGCCAACGTGAGACCACCAGCAGGCAGGTCGGTGCTGAACTCACCGCCGCTGATCTGGGCGTCGGTGATGGTGATGGCCGGGTCGCCGGTCTCGAAGCCGAGGTTGGTGACCGTCAGGTCCTCGGTTGCCGAGCCGTCGATCAGCACCTGACCGAAGTCGAGGGTTGCCGGGGCCGCCCCGAGCACGCCCGGGGAGGAGTCGGCCGAGACGACCTCGATGGCGTTGACCAGCGGGTTCTCGACCTCGTTGGAGAAGGCGATGTCGATCGACCCATCCGAGGTGACGAGGTACTCGAGCATCCCGCCCACCTCGTTGCCGAAGGTGGCCACCAGGTCGAGGTCGTCCTCGACGACGGCGCCGTCGATCGAGACGTCGTACACCCGATCTCCGACCGCGCTGGTGCCGGGGAAGCCGTTGCCGAGGAACAGTCGCACAAACACCTGGGTTCCAGCCGGCACGGGGATGCCGTAGGAGAACCCGGAGTTGCTCCACCGCTCGGTGTCGAAGACCACACCGGGGACGCCCGCTGGCACGGTCGGTCCTGGCTCGACGGCCGCGAAGCCGTTGTTGCCGTTCGACCCACCGTCGGTGAGGAAGGGGTGCCCGTCAGGGTTGACGTCGGCCTCCCACGCCGGACCGCCGCCGGGGTTCGCCGTCTCGGGACCGCCCGCGTTGATGCGGGCGAAGACCTGACCGCCGGTCGGTGGCTGGCCGTCGATCTGTCGAACCTCGATGGCCGACACCTTGGCGTTGTCCGCGGTTGATGCGAAGTCCAGGTTGAGCACGCCATCAGTGACCTGGACCGAGATGGTCTCGATCCGCGCCACGCCGGCCCCGTCCTCGGCGAAGAGGTCGAGGTCGGTCACGATCGGCTGTCCCTCCGCGGTGGCGGAGAACACCCGGGCGCCGGCCGCACCAGCCGCGTTCGGGGTCGTCGCTGCGCCGAAGTAGATCTCTGCCAGGTGCAGGTCCACCTCGACGGTGCCGTTCGCAACGGCGAGCTCGTAGGCGAACGGGTTGCCGTAGCGCTCGGTCTGGTACAGCGTCGGGTCGTTCGTGCCGCTGATCGGCTCGTTCGGCTTCGCGAAGGTCTGGCCGCCGACGAAGCCGGTGTCGGCCGACCACTCGTTGCCCTCGCTGTCGGTGTAGGCCGGTCCACCCGCATTGATGCGGTGGACCACGGTGACGCCGGCAGTGGAGTCGGTGATCGTCACCGTCGCCTCGTTGGAGACGTTGCCGTCGGTGTCGGCGACGGTGTAGGTGAAGCTGTCGCCGTCGTTGTCGTCGAAGCCCTGCTCCGCGTTGTAGGTCAGGGCGCCGGCTGCGTCGGGTCCCACGACCGTGCCGCCGGTCGGGCCGCTGGTCACGGTGACCGTTGACGGGTCGAGCCCGACGCTTGACGTGTCGTTGGCGAGCACGTCGATGACGGTTGAGGAGCCGGGCTCCGCTGACACCTGGTCATCCACCGCGTCAGGTGAGGGGTCGAGCGTCGGGTCCAGGTCGAGGACGACGACGTTCGACAGCGGACCGGTGAGCGTCCCCTGGCCGACCACGGCCGCGAAGTAGTTCAGACCCGTGTCGTCGGTGGCCACGCCACCGGTGACCGCGTCGGTCAGCGTGACCGGCACGCTGGCCGTACCCGCGCCGTCCAGGGTCACGTCGATCGTCTGGACCGCGATGGCCTTGTTGGCCTCGAAGGGGTCGGGGTCGTAGCTCGGGGTCTGGACGAGGGCGGACTCGAGCCGCAGCAGCCGCACGTCGGTGTCAGCCGGTCCGGTCACGACGATCGTCTGGGCGGCGTCGGCCACCGCAGCCGCACTGTGAGAGTCCGACAGGTCGGGCTGGGGGGTCAGGGTGACCCCGTCGACGGCCAGGGTGACCGCGGATCGCGTGTCGCTGGCAGCGGTGACCGACGAGTCGGCCGGGCTGGTCCCGGTCTGGAAGGTCTCCACCACGACGCTTCCGTCGCTGAAGGCCACGGTGACCGTGCTCCCGGCCAGCTCGAGACCGGAGACGCTGCCCGCGTTGCCGGCGCCGCCCACGTCCTTGATCGAGGTCGGGTCGACGTCGACGGCGAAGGCGAAGGTCTCGCCGCTGCCGAAGTCGGTGAACGCGGCCGTCACGGCGTCGAAGCCCTCATCGCCATCGGTGCCGTTGTGCGGCTGGCTGAAGGGGTCGACGCAGTTGTCGGATGGCACCACGTACCCGGTGGCTGCCACACCTGCGGACGGCTCCAGGCACTTGGCGGTGGCGTCACCCGCCTGACCGACCGGGTCGAAGACCATGTCAGGCAGGATCGCGGTCGAGAGGTCGTAGGTGACGGACTGGATCGTCTGGCCACCGGTGGAGGTGTTGGTGACCTCGAAGCCGCCGCCGAAGGTGCTGGCGTCGATGCCACCACCAGGTGCGATGGCCACGTCGGCCGATCCGCCGCTGATCGCCTCCTCCACGACGTTCAGGGTGAACGTCGCGGTCGCGTCAGGCTCGGCGGTCGGGTCACTGGCCGTCACGGTCACCTCGTAGGTGCCGATGTCGGTCGCGGCCGGGGTCCACTCGATCACGCCCTGGCCCACGCCGGGGTTCGGCTGGGTGAACGTTGCACCGAGAGCCGTGATGTCCGGCGTCGAGCTGATCGAGAGGGTGATCGGGTCGCCGTTCGCGTCGGTCGCCGAGACGGGGATCTGCCCGGCCTGGTCGATGGTCAGGTTCACCGTGCCGATCGGTGCGATCACCGGTGAGGCCGGTGCCGCACTCGGGTCGAGCTCCAGGATCACGATGTTGGAGGCGCCGGCGTACCGCGGTGTGTCGGACACCGCCGCGATCAGCTGGTACAGGTCGCCGTTGTTGGCGTCGTGTGTGGTCACTGCGTTCGGCAGCGCCACCTCGATGGTCGCTGTCCCGGCACCGTCCAGGGTGGCGTCGTAGACGGCGATCGCGTCGGCCCGGTTGGCCTCGAACAGCTCCTTGTCGAAGCCCTCGGGCTCGTCGTAGCTGGCCTCGACCACCATCAGGCGGACGTCGGCACCTGCGGGTCCCGCGAGCGTGACCTGCTGGGTCGCGTCGGGCACGACCGCCGCGGTGGCGCCGCTGGAGAACCCGGTCGGGTTCAGGGTCACCCCGTCGACCGCCAGGTCCAGCGCGCCGGGGACGGCCGCAGCCTGGTCGAGGATCAGCTGCGAGGCACCGTCACCGACGCCGTTGGCGTCAGCGGCGTCCTGCGCGAACAGCCGTCCGGTCAGGTTGGTCGTGTTCCCGTTCGGGTCGACGAAGGTCATGGTGACGGTCGAGCCGATCAACTCCAGGCCCGAGATCGCGCCCGAGTTGCCCGTGATCGGGACACCCTGGATGGACGTCGGGTCGTTGTCGACGGAGAAGCTCAGGGCCTCGCCCGGGTCGAAGTCGTCGAAGGTCAGGTTGAGGACGTCGAACCCGCCTTCGTGCGGGCCGGCGAACATGGAGTTGTCGCAGTTCGGCGGCGTGCCGCCGTTCGGCTCCTGCAGACCGGTTGCGGTTGCCTGGGCGGCGTCGGGCTCGAAGCACTTGCTGCCGACGTCACCGGCATCGCCATCCGGGTCGAAGACCACGTCGTTGAAGATCGCCGTGGAGAGGTCCAGGGAGAACGCCGTCAGCTCGACGCCCGGGGTCGAGGTGTTGGTGAACTCGAACGAACCAGCTGAGAAGGTGCTCGCGTCGATGTCGTTGGAGCCGTCGCTCACGGTCAGCAGCGCACTGGCGCTGCTGGCGATCTCACATCCGGCCTCGTAGTTCTGGGTCACCTCGGCCGCGGAGAGCGCCGAGTCGTAGATGGCTGTCAGGCACATCGTGCCGAGCCACGGCCGGTCTCCCGATGCCTCGTTCCCGAGGATCAGCGGCATGGCCGTCCAGTTGGACAGATCGCCGCCGACGGTGGAGGTCTGGACTACCTGCCCGTCCACGTAGATCGTGGTGGCACCACTGGCATCGCGGGTGGCGACGACGTGGGACAGGTCGGTGCTGGCCGTGCCGGCAGGGGTCGTGGTCGACGGCGTCCCGTTGTCACCGACGGCGGTGCTGCGCAGCCGCAGGTCGAAGGTGTCGGTCGGCGCATTGCCGAAGGTGCCCTGCCCCAACGTCACGTTCCGGGCGAAGGGCGACTCCGAGAGCGAGACGATCCGGGCCGGACCGCTCTGCGTGGTGTTCTCGGGGATGATCCACGTCTCGACGGTCACCTCGTTCGACGCCGTGACGGCGTCGGAGACCTTGGTGGCCGGTCCAGCGCTGGCGACGGAGACCGAGGCGTTCAGCGCCAGGGCGCCGGGCGTCCAGGTGACGTTTGCCGGATTGTCGATGGTCAGGTCCAGCGGTGAGCCGTTGCCGGAGGTGTCGGCCACGCCTGCGCCGGCGCCGTCCTCGAACTCGTACAGGACGACCGAGCCATCGACACGCAGGTCCTGCTCGAGGACGGTCCACTCGAACGTCGTCTCATCGAAGTTGCCACCGGGGTCGGTCGCGGTGACGGTCACGGCGTAGGTGTCGGGGGCTGCGGTGATCTCGCCGGAGATCACACCGGTGCCGGCGTCGATGGCCAAGCCGTCCGGCAGGCCCGCGGCAGCGAACTCGATGGTGTCGCCGTCCTCGTCGCTGGCGGTTGCCGTCACCGAGACGACGTCGCCCACCTGGTCCTGCTGATCGGCGATGCCGTCGATGATCGGGGCGACGTCGACCGCCTGGACGGTCCAGGTGAAGGTGTCGCTGGCCGTACCACCGACGCCGTCGTCGACGGTCACCTCAACCGGGTAGACCCCGGCTGACGTCTGGGACAGGTCGCCGGAGATCACACCGGTCTCGCTGTTGATGGACAACGCGTCGGGCAGGCCGGTGGCGCTGAACGCCAGGGTGTTGTCGTCGACATCATCGGCCTCGACCGGCAGGGCGATGGTCTGGCCCTCGTCGTTGGTCTGGTCGCCGACCGGGGTGATGGTTGGCGGGGAGTTCTCCGCCAGGACGGTGACGGTGACGGTGGCCTCGCCCGAGAAGTCGCCGTCGTCGTCGGCGATCTGGTAGGTGAAGCTGTCGCTTCCGGGACCACCGGTTGAGGTGTAGGTGATCTGGCCTCCCGGCGTCACGGTTGTGGTGCCGGCCGACGGCGGGGTCACGACCTGGACGCTGGCGAGGTCCAGGGTGCCGTCGGGGTCGCTGTCGTTCGCGGCGACATCGATGTCGATGGAGCCACCGGTCACCACCGCGGCGTCATCGTCGACCGCGGTCGGGGGGACGTTCGGGATGGTGATCGTCCAGGTGAACGAGGTGCTGCCGCTGGCGCCGTCGGGGTCGGTGGCCGTCACGGTGACGGGGTAGGTACCGCCGGCATCGGGTGCCACCGTGCCGGAGATCAGACCTGTTGAGTCGATGTCGAGGTCTGCGGGCAGACCGGTTGCGCTGAAGGTGACCGGGTCCCCGTCGGCGTCAGTTGCCGTGGCCGTGAGGGAGACGACGTCTCCGGGGTCGTTGGTCTGGTCAGCGATGGGGTCGACGACGGGGCTGGCGTTGTCGTCGGTGGCGCTGCAGCCGTCCTGCCGCAGGGCCAACTCCGCCTGCGTGTGGACCTCGTCGTAGATGGCGGCGTAGCAGTAGATGCCCAGCCAGGGCCGGTTCGAGCCGGACTCGTTGCCCAGCAGCAGCGGCATCGTCGAGGCCCAGTTCGCCAGGGATCCACCGGCGTTGCCGGTCGCGACGACGGCGCCGTCGACGAGCAACTCGGTGTTGCCATCAGCATCGCGGGTGAAGGTGACGTGCTGCGGGTCGCCGGTGACCGCGTTCGCCGGACTGGTCAGCGACGGGGTCCCGTTGACCGAGGTGGCCGTCGACCGCAGGCGCACGTCCAGGGTGGTCTGTGGGTCCTTGCTGCGTCCGCCGCCCTGACCGACGGTCAGGTTGCGCGTCGTCGAGGAGTTGGAGATCGACAGGATGCGGGCCGGGCCGAACTGGTTCTGCGGGACAGCCTGGATGTACAGGTCGACCGTCACCTCGCCGGTGGCGCCGACGGCGTCAGTCACCTTCGTGGCCGCACCGCCGCTGCTGATCGTGGTCGCGGCGTCGACCGACAGACCACTGGGCAACCACGTCGTGTTCGCCGGCTGCTGGATGGTCAGGTCGAGGGGTGTGCCGACGCCGGAGGAGTCAGCGACCGTGGTGCCGCTGCCGTCGTCGAAGCGGTACTCGACCACCGGTGAGACGTCGACGGCGAGGATGGTCAGGTCGAACGTCTCGGTGGCCTCACCATCGGTGGGGTCCGAGGCGGTGATGGTGACCGTGCTGGTGCCGGGCGTTGCCGCGGTCCCCGTGATGAGGCCGCTGCTCGCATCGATCGCCAGGTCGTCGGGCAGGCCAGCGGCCGCGAAGGTCACCGCATCCCCGTCCGCGTCCGTGGCGACGACCTGCAGCTCGAAGGCTCCGGTGGCGACCTGCTGGCCGGCGATGGGCACGATCGTCGGTGCGACGTTCACCGGGTTGACCGTGAAGGTGAACGACTCGGTGTCGGTCCCACCCAGCCCGTCGTCAGCGGTCACCTCGACCGGGTAGCTGCCGGCCGAGGTCTGGGACAGCGTGCCGCTGATGGCCCCGGTGTCCGGGTCGATCGACAGGTCGACGGGCAGACCGGTGGCGCTGAATGCCAGGGGGTCGCTGTTCGGGTCGCTCGCCGTCACCGCCAACGCGATCTCATCACCCTCGTCGGCGGTCTGGTCGGCGATGGGATCGATGGTCGGGGCGGCGTTGGCCGCACGGACGGTGACCGTCACCGTCGCCGTGTTGGAGGTCTCGCCCTCGTCGTCGTCGATGGTGTACGTGAACGTGTCGTCGCCCAGGGCGCCGGTGGAGGTGTAGGTGACCTCGCCGCCGCCATCGACGCTGACCGTGCCCTCGCTGGGCTGGTCGACGATCGCAATCGATTCGAGGTCGAGCGAGCCATCGCTGTCCACGTCGTTGGCGGCCACGTCGATGGTCACGGTCTCGTCCTGCACGACGACTGCGTCATCGTCGTTCGCGGTGGGAGGGACATTGACGGTCTCGCAGCCGGCGTCGTAGTTCTGATCGACCTCGGCGGCGTTCAGGGCGGAGGCGTACACCGAGACCAGGCAGTAGCGACCCAGCCACGGTCGGCTCCCGCCGACCTCGTTGCCAAGCAGCAACGGCATGCTGGCCCAGTTGCCCAGGGTTCCACCAGCGGAGCCCACGGCCGCGACGGCGCCGTCGACGTACGTGGTGGTCGTGCCGCTTGCCGCCCGGGTGAACACGACGTGCTGCAGGTTGGTCGTCGCGGTGCCCTCGGGGGTCGTCAACGACGGCGTGCCGTTGTTGTTGGTCGCCGTGGTGCGCAGCCGCGTGTCGAAGACGGTCGTCGGCTGGCTGCCGAACAGGCCTTGACCGATGGTCAGGTCGCGCTTGGTCGACGACTGGGAGATGGAGAAGATCCTGGCTGGCCCGTCCTGGGTGGTGTTGGACGGCTCGATCCACAGCTCCACGGTCACCTCCCCCGACCCCTCGATCGCATCGGTCACCTTGTCGGCGTTGCCCGAGGACTGGATCGTGGTCGCGGCGTCCACCGTCAGGCCCCCAGGGCCCCAGGTGGTGTTGGCCGGGGCGGCAACGGTCAAGTCAAGCGGTGCACCGATGTCGGAGGAGTCGCCGACTACTGAGCCAGTGCCCTCCGTGAAGTCGTACAGCGCGATCGCACCGTCGACTCGCTCAGCTGCGCCGGCGGTCGGGATCGCGGTGGGTAGGACGACGGCGATGACGGCGAGGACGGCCACCACGATCGCGGCAAGGCGGACCGAGAAAACTCGTCCGTCGGCGCGCTTCGTGGTCAGGGCCGTAGCGACTGCGTGCATGGTGAGGGTCCTTGGTTCGAGGGCACAGCTGGCTCGAGCTGATCCCCGAGAGAGCACATGGCCCTTGTCAACAAGTCGCAAAGTGGCGCGCCCGGCGGGACCCGGTACGCGCTCCCCCAGCCGGGGGTGCCGGCCGCTGGAGGGCGGTTTCACGCTTCGGTGTCAGACCGCCACCGGCCAGGACCTCGAAGGAATCACCATGACCGCGCTCTCCTACGTCTCCGGGCTCTCGGACGTCCCACTGTTGTTCCGGACCATCGGGGCGGAGTTGGACGCGGCGGCTGCCGACTCGCCGGACAACCTGGCGGTGGTCAGCCGCCACCAGGGCATCCGCTGGACCTACGCCGAACTGCACGCCCACGCCGAGCAGGCCGCCCGTGCACTGCTGGACCTGGGTGTGGCGAAGGGCGACCGGGTCGGGATGTGGAGCCCCAACCACATCGAGTGGGTGGTCGTGCAGTACGCCACGGCCAAGGTCGGAGCGGTGCTCGTGAACGTGAACCCGGCCTACCGCACCCACGAACTGGCCTACGCCATGGGCCAGTCGGGCGTGTCGGTGCTCATCGCCGCCCGCGCCTTCCGGGAGACCGACTACGTCAGCATGATCGCCGACGTCCGCGGTGACCTTCCGGACCTGGGCCACGTGGTGCTCCTGGGAGATGACGACACACCGGGTTGGGCTGAGGGGTGGTCCACCTTCACGGCCCGCGGAGACGCGGTCGACACCGCCGCCCTCCGGGAGCGGGAGGCGACGCTCGACCCTGACGACGCCATCAACATCCAGTACACCTCCGGCACCACCGGTGCCCCCAAGGGCGCCACGCTGTCCCACCACAACATCCTGAACAACGGCTACTTCGTCGCCGAGCGGATGGCGATCACCGCAGAGGACGTGCTCTGCCTGAACGTGCCGTTCTACCACTGCTTCGGCATGGTCATGGGCAACCTGGGGTTCCTGACGCACCGGGCCGCCGTGGTGCTGCCGGACCAGACCTTCGACCCCGGCGCCGCGCTGGCCGCCATAGAGGCGGAGGGCTGCACGACCTTCTACGGCGTCCCCACGATGTTCATCGCCGTACTCGAACACGAGGACCTGGGAAAAACTGACATTTCCACGCTGCGGACCGGATGTATGGCCGGATCGCCCTGCCCGGTCGAGGTCATGAAGGCCACGATGAACGTCCTGGGGATGGAGGAGGTGACGATCGCCTACGGCATGACCGAGACCTCCCCGGTGTCCTTCCAGTCGGGCACCGACGACGACATCGAGTCCCGCGTCTCGACGGTCGGCCGGATCATGCCCTTCGTCGAGGTCAAGATCATCGACCCGCACAGCAGCCAGGTGGTGCCGCGCGGTGAGGTGGGCGAGCTCTGCACCCGCGGGTACTCGGTCATGCTCGGCTACTGGAACAACGACGAGGCCACCGCCGAGGCCATCGACGCCGCCCGCTACATGCACACCGGCGACCTGGCCGTCATGCGCGACGACGGGTACGTCAACATCACCGGACGGATCAAGGACATGATCATCCGCGGCGGCGAGAACGTGTACCCGCGGGAGGTCGAGGAGTTCCTCTACACCCATCCCGACATCTCCGACGTCCAGGTGTTCGGCGTGCCCGACGACAAGTACGGCGAGGCCATCGCCGCCTGGGTGGTCCGCAAGGAGGGAACCGACCTCGACTACGACGGGCTGTACGACTTCTGCAAGGGCTCGATCGCGACGTTCAAGATCCCCGTCCACGTCAGCTTCGTGGACGAGTTCCCCATGACCGTCACCGGCAAGATCCAGAAGTTCAAGATGCGGGACGTCATGATCGAAGAGCTGGGCCTCGAGGAGCAGGTCACCGCCTGAGGGATGCGTGGGCCCGTGCTGACTCGGTCTGGCAGCCGTTGATGGCTGGTGCCTCCTGGACCAGCTCGTCAGCGGTCAACGCGTGCACCATGAACAGCGCGAAGTCGATCCGGCGGGTCTTGTTGCTCGCCAGGATCGGGTCGCCCACGTGCCGCGACCAGACGGGCAGTCCCTGGCTCTCCCCCTCCTCCAGGTCGCTGCCCCGGACGACGGTCCAGCGACGGTCGCTGGCAAAGATCCGCCGGCATGCCTCGACCTGGTCGTCCAGGTCGGCGAAGCGGACCCACCTCCCAATTCGTCCAAAGATGGCCACGACCAGCTTGAGCCTGCGGCTGTAGGTGTCCTTGCCGTCGCGCGTGATGTGCCAGCCGCATGAGAACACCAGTCGGGCGTCGGGCTCGGCGAAGTCGAGGACGGCCTGGGCGGTCCCCGTGGAGTAGCCGCTGACGCCGAATGGGACCAGGACGGTCAGCACCCCGTCGCAGCCGGCCACGGCCCGCTCGATGACGTCGCGGTCGTTGGTGTCACCGGGGACGATGGTGATGCGATCGGCGAACTCGGCCAGCTTGTCGACGCTCTTCTCGCGACAGACGCCGACCACCTCATATCCGCGGTCGAGAGCGTGTTGGATCATGTAGCGCCCCAGCTTCCCGGAGGCGCCGACGATGCAGATCTTGGAGATGCCCATGGGCTAACCTTACGATTGTAAGCCTAGACATACAAGTGTAAGTCTGAGATCGTCGAGCCGATGCCCGACCAGCCCCTGACCAAGGACCGTGTGATGGACGCCGCGGTGACCGTCGCCGACCGTGGCGGGGTGGCCGCCGTCACGATGCGGCGTGTCGCCGAGGAGCTGGGCGTCGAGGCGATGTCGCTGTACCACCACGTCGCGAAGAAGGACGAGATCCTGGACGGGCTGGTGGATCGGGTATTCGTGCAGATCCCACTGCCCGACCGCGGCGAGGACTGGCGCTCGGCCTGCCGTCGTCGCGCCCACGCCGCCCGCGTGGTCCTGGCGGAGCACCCCTGGGCGCTGGGTCTGATGGAGTCTCGGCCCGACCCCGGACCTGCCACCCTGGCCCACCACGAGGCCGTCTTGGCCGTGCTGCGGGCCGGTGGCTTCACGCTGCGCCAGGCGGTGCATGCCTTCTCGCTCATGGACAGCTACATCTACGGCTTCGCGCTGCAGGAGGCGAACCTGCCGTTCGGAGACTCGGCGGAGATGGCCGAGGTGGCCGAGGGGCTCGGTGACCTCTCCGCCGCCTACCCCAACCTCGCGGCCACGGTCACCGAGCTGGTGCTGGGTGAGGGCTACGACTTCGCCGAGGAGTTCGACGTCGGCCTGGAGGTCCTGCTCGACGGCCTGGACCGCCTTCGTCGCTAAGCCGTCTGACCCCTGACCGGGCGGGGAACCTCACCTCACCGCGGGGAACCTCACCTCGCGGCGGGGAACCTCACCTCGCGGCAGAACCGTCAGAGCAAGCCGTGGTCGCTCGCCCGCATGATCGCCTCGACCCGGTTCCGCGCACCGAGCTTGTGCATGGCCGACTGCAGGTAGCTCTTCACCGTCGAGCGGGCGAGGCCCAGGGCAGCCCCGATCTCCGGGTTGGTCTCCCCCATCGCCGCCCGGCGGAGGACGTCGTACTCGCGCGGGGTGAGGCCGACGTCGTTCCCATCCTCCGAGATCCGCTCGTCTACCACCTGCTTGCCGGCCGCCACCTCGCGGAGAGCGGTGACCAGCGCCTGTCGGTCGACGTCCTTCAGCAGACAGCCGTCGGCTCCAGCCGTCATCGCCGCCTCGATCGCCGCGTGTTCGGCGTGGGCGGTGAAGATGAGGACCTTCGCCTCAGGACGTCGGGCCTTGATCGCCCGGGTGGTCTCCGGCGCCAACATGTCCGGCAGGCAGAGGTCGAGCAGCACGACATCCGGCTTGGTGGAGGTCACGAGCGGCAAGGACTCCGAGGCGTCCTCGGCGTACCCGACGATGGTGATGCCGGGTTCGCCACGCAGCAGCAGGGCGGTGCCCTCGCGCACGACCTGGTGGTCGTCGACCAGCAGCACGCGCATCGCTCCCTCCGACACCATTCGAGCGGGGGGTGGGATGCGGGTGGCGGTGGTCATACGTGCGCTCCGTTCGGGGTCATGACGTCGGCGTCCAGATCCGGACGGTGACGCCGCCCTCATCGTTCTCGAGCATGGAGAGGTCCCCGCCGACTCGGCCCAGCCGCACAGCGGCTTGCTCGAGGCCGAGCCCGGTGGGGTCTGCCCCGGCGTCGTCGTGGCCGGCATCGGAGTTGCGACCGGGACCCTCGCTCGGGCCGTCACGGGAGCCGTCGTGGGGGACCTGGCCAAACCCCCGACCATCGTCTGCGACGGCCACGGCGATCCCCCCTCGTGAGCGGGTCACGGTGACCACCACCGACCTGGCGCCGGCGTGCTTCTCGGCGTTGTGCAAGGCCTCGCGCACAGCTCTGGTGACGGCGTTGATCGTGGTGTCGGGCACCTCGGGCAGCTCGGAGAGCACGATCAGTCGGGCGTCCAGTGTGGGAGCCCGATCCCGTAGGGCCGCCACCTCCGCCGACAGTCCGGTGCCAAGCGCGACCGTCCTCGGCGTCCGGTTGAGGGCTCGCAGGGACCGACGCAGGGCCACTCGGGCCGAGGACGCTCGTTCGGCCAATGCCTGGGCGCGGCTTGAGACTTCGGGAAGGCCCTCGAGCTCAGCCGCCAGTTCGGTGGCGCTCGCCCCGATGGTGAAGAGCATCGCGCCGACGGAGTCGTGCAACTCGCTGGCGAGGCGGCTGCGTTCGTTCGCGACGGCCTGCTCGACGACGCCGCGGGTGCGGGCCGCCGCGTCGAGCAGCAGTCCGGTGTGCTCCGCGATCTCGGTGATGGCGTCGCACATGACATCGCTGATGGGGCCGGCAGCGCGCTCGGCGCCGTAGAGCACGCCGTGCATGGTTCCGGCGTGCTCGATCGGGACGGCCACGATGGCCCGGAGCCCCTCCGCCTCGACGGCCGCATCGTGCTCGTGGGTGATGGTCTTGGCCGGCAGGTAATCGTCGACGATGTGGAGGCGGCCGTCGGAGAGCACACGCCCGCCCAGTCCGGTGCCGGCGGGTATCTCCAGGCAGAGGAGCTCGTCGGTCCGATTGCCACTGGCCTGGCGCAGGTGCAGGGTCGAGTTGTCGGGAGTTGTGGTCCCGAGGAAGGACACCTGGACGCCCGTTCGTTGTCGCACCGCGTTGGCCGCGGCGTCGAGGGCCGAGTCGACGTCGAGCATCGAGGCGACGGCGGCCAACTCGTCGGCCATCCCGTCGACGTCCTCCAACGCGCGGAGGGTGACCGTGGCTGGGACGTGCACCCGGGGGCTCCTCCATGGGTCGGCTCGGTGTGGGCTGGCTCTGCCTGGCTGGCGGTGGGCTGGCTCTACCTGGCTGGCTGTGTGGACTCGCTCGACCAAGAGCATGGCCGGGCGGGCGGGGTTCGCGCAAGGGGTGCGGGGCGGTTCGGCGCGCGGCTCCGTGGTCGGTGGGTGGACTTCCCCCCGCCCAGGACGATCAAGTCCACCCGCATGCCCGACCACCGAAGGGGCCCGGCCGACGCAGCCGGATCAGGAGGCACCGAGTTCCCGGGTGAACCCCTCGGGGACCAGGACGTCGGCGGGGGTCAGCTCGTCGACGTGCGCCTTGCCAAGGGCTCGCATCGCCGAGTCGATCCCACCCGCGAGCACATCGAGGACGTTCTCCACGCCAGCCTGGCCGTTCGCCGCCAGCCCCCAGAGGTACGCGCGACCGATCAGGACC
The DNA here is from genome assembly GCF_003074135.1 of Euzebya tangerina. Classification (NCBI taxonomy): domain Bacteria; kingdom Bacillati; phylum Actinomycetota; class Nitriliruptoria; order Euzebyales; family Euzebyaceae; genus Euzebya; species Euzebya tangerina. The sequence continues at coordinate 204,456 of NZ_PPDK01000003.1, forward strand.
GCGTCAGCTCCGAGCGCCAGGGCCTTGATGACGTCACTGCCGCGCCGGATCCCGCCGTCGAGCAGGACCTCGATCTCCGACCCGACTGCCGCCGTGATGGCGGGCAGCGCCCGGATTGACGCGGGTGTCCCGTCGATGTTGTTGCCCCCGTGGTTCGAGACCGAGATGGCGCTGAACCCGGCCTCCACCGCTCGTTTGGCATCATCCACCCGGATGATCCCCTTCAACACGAACGGACCCTCCCACTGCTCGCGCAGCCAGGCCAGGTCCTCCCACGTCGGCGGCGGTGTCTGCATCCACTGCCCGTATGCGCCGAAGAACACGGGGGCGTCGTGACCGCGCGGCACCATGTTCGGCACCTCCAACTGCGGCAACGCACCCGACCGTGCGTACCGGGCCAGGTACGTCGGCTTGAGGGCAACCTGTGGGGCCAGGCCGATCATGGTCTTCAGATCGAGCTCGGAGGGGATCTCGGGGCTCCCCCAGTCCCGACCATGGGAGAACGACCAGTCGAGGGTGAGGATCAGGCCGACGACGCCCGCTGCTCGAGCCCGTTGGATCCGGGCGAGGATCTCCTCACGGGTACCACACCAGTAGAGCTGGAAGAGGGTGCGCGGATTGGCCTCGACGACGTCCTCGACGGGCTTGGAGCCGAAGCTGGAGAGGCTCATGAGGGTGCCTCTGGCGGCGGCCGCCCGGGCGACGGCAACCTCGCCGTCGGGGTGGACGGCCTGGACACCCGTCGGGGAGATGATGACGGGGAGCGCGATCTCCTGACCCAGCACGGTCACACCGGTCTGCCGGCTGGTCTGGGCCGACGCCACCAGCGGTGCGAAGCCGAGCTCACGGAAGGCCCGGGTGTTGTCATCGAGGGTCTCGCCGGCCTCCGAACCCGCGATCAGCGCACGGTAGACCGAGGACGGCAGGATTCGCCGAGCCCGCTTCCGGGCCACAGCAACGCTCTCGAACCACTCACCAGCCATCAGGGGCAACTCCAGTCTCGATCGGGGACGCCACGGTGGCGATCAGACCGAACCTTCCCGCATCCGGGGCTCCCGGATCACCACCGTCTGGGGGGCGTTGGCCGATGAGGTGTCAATCGTGAGCCGCGTGGCGCTGATCACCGGCGCGGCACGAGGCATCGGGGCAGCGACCTGCCGTGAGCTGGTCACGCAGGGCTGGTCGGTGGTCGCCACCGATCGCGGGGGCGACGATCCGCGGCTCCCGTACCCACTGGCCACGGCGAGCGATCTGGAGGCGACGGTCGCCTCGTGCAACGCCATCCGCGCCGGGTCCTGCGTGGCGATCGTGGCTGACGCCACGAGTCGGGAGGCGGTCGACGCCGCGGTGAGGACGTCGGTGCAGACCTTCGGCGGGCTCGACGCCGTGGTCGCGGGGGCCGGCGTGATCGCCGGCGGTGTTCCCCTGTGGGAGATGGCCGACGACCAGCTCGAGGCGGTGCTGGACGTCAACCTGCGTGGGGTCATCACCGTGGCTCGCGCCGCGATACCTGCGCTGCTCGAGCGCCCGGCTCCCCGGGACGGGAGGTTCGTGGCGTTGGCATCGAGCGCGGCCGCGCGCGGTCTGGATCAGCTGGCCGCCTACTGCGCCGCCAAGGCCGGCGTGGTCGGACTGGTCCGCTCGCTGGCGCACGAGCTCTCCGGGACCGGCGTCACCGCCACCGCGGTCAGCCCCGGCTCGACCGACACCGACATCTTGGCGCAGAGCGCTGCGCTGTACGGGCTGACGTCGGTCGAGGAGTTCGCCGTGCACCAGCCCGTCGGCCGTCTGCTCACCGCAGAGGAGATCGCTCGTGTCGTCGCCGTGGTGGCCGGCCCCGACGGTGCGGTGTTCAACGGGGCGAACCTGGCGGCGGACGGCGGCATGACCGCCTGAGCGCCTGACCTCCCTCCGGCGGGCCTGCGATGATGCTTGCGTGCCGGTGACCACGATCCAGTTCCCCACCCCACTGCCGGTGACGCAGACCGGGGCGACCTCGTGGGACCTCATCGTCGACGGGGTGACCCAGAAGGTGACGAACCTCACCAAGCTCTACTGGGAACCGGAGGGCTACACCAAGGGCGACCTGCTGGCCTACTACTACAACGTCGCGCCGTGGATCCTGCCATTCCTGGCCGACCGGGCGCTCACGCTGAAGCGGATGCCAGACGGCGCCGACGCCGACTTCTTCTATGCCAAGAACGCTCCCGGCCACGTGCCCGAGTGGGTGCCCCGGGCCCCCATCCGCGCCGAGGGATCCGGCGACGTCATCGACTACCTCATGGCCCAGCGGACCGCCAGCCTGGTGTACGTCGCGAACCTCGGCTGCATCGAGATGCACCCCTGGCACAGCCGGGTCGACGCCCTCGGATACCCGGACTACGCCTTCTTCGACCTCGATCCGTTCGGCGTCTCCTACCGGGTGGTCAAGGACGTGGCCCTCGTGGTCAAGGCGGCGCTGGACAGCCTGGGACTGGTCGGCTATCCGCGGACGAGCGGCGCCACCGGGATGCACATCTACGTGCCGATCGACCGGGTCCACACGTTTGCGGAGGTCCGGGAGTTCATCACCCGCGTGTGTCGCCTCATCAATCGGGCCGATCCCGAGCGGACGACGATGGCCTGGCAGGTCTCCGACCGTGACGGCCGGGTGTTCCTGGACGCCGGCATGAACACGGAGGGACGCAACATCGCCTCGGCCTACTCCGTCCGCCCCCACCGGGGGGCGACGGTGTCGACACCACTTCGTTGGGAGGAGCTGGAGAGCGACGTCGAACCCGGCGACTTCACGATGGCGTCGATCTGGCCGCGCCTGACCGAGGTCGGGGACATCTTCACCGAGGTGCTGGCGGGCGGGCAGGACCTGTGGACCGCCATGGACGCGGTCGGACTGGAGCGGGAGAAGGATCGACGGGGTCCGTCCCACACCTTGCTGGCCCCGACTCGACCCGGAGGTGTGTCGCAAACCCAGCCCGTCCACGCGGGACCCGACACGGACGACAGGCCGGGCGGAGGTGTGTCACGATCCGGCGCCGACGGCACGGAACCCGACACACCACGAGTGGGGGTGGCCGCTCCGACCGAAGCCGGTGAGCTCGAGACCTACCAGGCGATGCGGGACTTCGCGCTCACGGCCGAGCCCGCGGGGGACGTCCCCGACCCGACCGGCGACCAGAACCGATTCGTCATCCAGCACCACCTGGCCACGCGTCTCCATCACGACCTGCGGCTGGAGCGGGGCGGCACCCTCCGCAGTTGGGCCCTGCCCAAGGGCCTCCCACTGGTGCCCAAGCTGACCCACCTCGCGATGCAGACCGAGGATCATCCGCTGGAGTACCTGACCTTCGACGGTGAGATCCCACAGGGCGAGTACGGCGGCGGGCAGATGCGGATCTGGGACACCGGGACCTACTCCGTCGTCGAGTGGGAGGAGGGGAAGGCCACCGTCCGCCTCGACGGCATCCGCCATCAGGGCGAGTGGCACCTCTTCCAGCTGAACCGGCGCGGCGCCGGCGGCCAGAAGGTCGGCAACCCACGCGAGTGGCTCATCGTCCGCTCCGCCACGGACACCCAACCCCTCCCCCCGGAGCCGCCGACCATCAAGCCGTGCCTGGCCGGCTCTGGCGGAGAGCCCTTCGACGACCCGGCGTGGATCTTCGAGATCAAATGGGACGGCGTCCGGGTCATCGCCACCACCACCCGGCCCGGCCAGGGGCCGAAGGAGGCCAACAGCGGCCGCACGGTGCTGCGCAGCCGCAACGGCAACGACGTGACACCCGCGTACCCGGAGCTGTGGCCGCTGTGGGAGCGGGTCCTGGCCTTCAACGCGGTCCTCGACGGGGAGATCGTCGCCCTCGACGAGCAGGGCCGGCCCTCGTTCAGCCGCCTGCAGCACCGGATGCACCTGCGTGAGCGAGACCGGGTGGACCTCGCACGAAGCAAGAACCCGGTCCAACTGGTCGTCTTCGACCTCCTCGCCCTGGACGGTCAGGTGCTGACCGGCCTCCCGCTCACCGACCGGCTGGCACTGCTCGACGACGTGTTCGTCCCCGGACCCGCGATGATCCGCAGCGACCCGGTCGAGGGAGCCGGCATCGCACTGTTCCAGGCGGCACGGACCCAGGGACTCGAAGGGATCGTCGCCAAGCGGGCGACCAGCACCTACCAGCCCGGACGTCGCACCAACGACTGGCGAAAGATCAAGGTCCGCCGGACAGCTGATGTGGTCGTGGGCGGGTGGCTCGAGAGCACGACCGGCAACGGTGACCTGGGGAGCCTGCTCGTGGGCGCCTACGAGGGTGCGGGCCTGGCCTACCTCGGTCGGGTCGGCACCGGCTTCGACGCCGCCGAGCGGGCGCGGCTGCTCCGGGAGCTCGAGCCCACCGACACCTCACCGTTCGCCACGACCGCTGCAAAGCCGAACGAGCCGGTCCACTGGGTGCATCCTCGCATGGTCGTGGAGGTGGAGTACGGCGAGGTGACGCCGGACGGCAATCTGCGGGCTCCGGCCTACGTCCACGAGCGGAGCGATCTTGACCCGGCCGGCGTCGTCACGGACGTGATCACCTAGCCGAGACCCGGGGCTCGGACGAGGCGCTGCCAACCCTCGGACCGGCGACGAGTACGACGAGGCCGAGCAGGATCAGACCGCAGCCGATCGCGGCTGCGGCGGACAGCCGTTCCCCCAGCACTGCCAGGCCCAGGACCGCGGCCGTCAGCGGCTCAGCCAGGCTGAGCGTCGCGGCTGCCGAGGCGCTGACGAATGACAGCCCGACCCCGAACAGCAGGTAGGCCGCCACGATGGTCGCCGCCGCCAGCCACAGGACCATAACGACCCCCCGCCCCGTCCCAAGGCCCGTCCGGTCGCTGAGGAGGAGCACCGGGAGGAGCACCACCCCTCCGGCCAGGAAGATGCGGGACATCGCCAGATCCGAGGGCATGCCGCCGTCGATCAACGCCTTCGCCGACAGCGTGTAGACGGCGTAGCTGGCACCGGCGAGCACAGCCAACAGGACACCCGTCACCACCACGTCCCCGGCTCCGGGCCCGGCGAGGAGGACGACGCCGAGCGTCGAGATGACCGTGGCGACCCGCCAGCGGAGGTTGGGCGCACGACGGTGCAGCACCGCCTCGAGCACCCCCGTCAGGGTGGGCGCCGACCCGATGGTCACCGCCGTGCCCAGAGCTACCCCCGCCTGGTCCACGGCCGCGAAGAAGGCCACCTGGTAGCCGGCCACGGCCAGACCACCGAGCAACGCGATCCTCCAACGCCGGCCGGACCCGACCGCCGACCCCTCGCGCTCCCCGACCCGTCGCCGGATGAGGTGCACCCACGCCACCAGCAGGACGCTGCCGAACACCAGCCGGGCGGCCCCGACGGCGAGAGGTGTGCTGCCGTCCGGCCCGAGTGCCTGCGCCGTCCCCGTGGTCCCCCACAGCACCGCGCCGGCCATCAGGAGCAGGCCGCCTCGGCGGGGACTCATCGCGTGCGGCCCGCTATCCGTCCAGCTCAGAGAAGTCCGTCGCCGCGTCACCGTCCGGCGTCACCGGCTGGTTCTGCGCGATCACCTGTGCCAACCGTCGTGGCAGGGCGTCCAGCACCGCACGGACACTGGCCACGAGCGCATCGGTGCGGACGAAAGCCGTTCCGAGCAGCCGTTCCGTCCGCAACTGATCGGTGACGGTCACGGCCGCCGTGACGTACCCGGACCGGTCCAGCTCCGGCACGGCCGCGTGCTCCACCACCCACGCAAGGCTCACCGTGGCCCCGGAGGGCGCCATCGTGGTCACGGCGGCACACGCGGCCTCGGCCGCCGCCGCCAGCTCATCATCGTCGGTCACCTGGGCCTCGCCGGAGGCCAGTCGACCCTCGTCGTCCAGCGTCACCTCGATCAGCGTGTCGTCCATCCGCTTGCGAACGATGGTGATGATCGGCCGGAACACGGAATCGGTCATGAGTCCGCACAGCCTACAATCGTGCAGATGGCCGCTCCGTTGATCGCCCCGGAACGCGAGGACCTTGCAGACACCGACACGGTCGATGAACACGACCGCCCCTGGAACGTGGTCGTCTGGAACGACCCGGTGACCTTGATGTCCTATGTCGTGTTCGTCCTCCGCAAGCTCTTCGGTTTCTCCGAGCAGAAGGCCACCCAGCTGATGATGCAGGTCCACGAGGAGGGCAAGGCCATCGTGTCCAGCGGCACCCGCGACGAGGCCGAGGTCGACGTGCACCGTCTGCACGCCAACGGACTGCAAGCAACGTTGATGCAGGACTGACCCGCCCATGCACGACTGATGGCGCGGATCCGACGATTGGTCCGCCTTGCGGACGGCGGCATGCGGGTGACCCTGCCGCCGGTCGAGCGTGCGCTCCTGCTGGACATGGCTGCCGCCATCCGGGGGGTCATCGCCGACCACGACGCCGACACCCCGCCGACGGAGCTGACCGGCCGGCTCTTCCCCCGTGCCTACGAGGACCCCCTGGACCAGATGCAGTTCGCCGAGTCCATGATGGGGCCGCTGGTCGAGGGCAAGCGAACCATGCTGGACACCTTCGAGCAGTCGCTGGTCCCGGACCTGGCACAGACGGCGGCCACTGGACGCCGGACCGGGGCCGACCGGCCGTGGACAGCGGATCTGGACGGCGATCAGGTGGCAGCCTGGCTGGCCGTGCTGCAGGACGGCCGCCAGGTGCTGGCCACGGTCGTCGGCATAACCGAGGAGTCGGACTGGCAGCAGCTGGAGGACCCCAGCGACGACAGCGAGATCGTGCTCGCCTATCTGGGCGACATCCTCCACTCCATGGTCGTGCTGCTCATGGGCGACATGGACGAGGCCGACGAGTAGGCGGGGACCCTGGCTTACCCACGAGTAACATGCTCATCTGATGGAGCGGCGTGGACGACTGACGGCTGAGCAGCGACGGGAGCAACTCCTCGACGTCGCCGGCGAGCGGTTCGCGGAGCACGGCTTCCACGCCCTCTCCATGGAGACCATCGCCGACGCTGCCGGCGTGTCCAAGCCGGTGCTGTACCAGCACTTCCCCTCCAAGCGGGCGCTGTACGTCGCGCTGGTCGAGGACGCCGTGGAGGAGATGCAGCGCCAGATCACGCAGGCACTGGAGGGGACCACGGACAATCGGGAACGGGTGGAGGGGGCCATCCGGGCCTTCTTCGGCTTCGTCGAGGACCCTCGGTTCCGGCTGCTGTTCCTGACGGCCGACTCGGCGGACGCGGAGATCGCGAGCCTGGTGGACGGTGCTCACCACACGGTGGCCGAGGCCGTGGCGAAGCTGATCGCGGCCGATGCCGGCCTGTCGCAACCTGGCGCCGAGTTGCTGGCCACCGGTGTCCGCGGCTTGGCGATCGCGGGAGCCCAGTGGTGGGTCGAGCAGGGACAGGTGGCCCAGGACGACGCCGTCCAGCTGCTGTCTCGACTGCTCTGGCGTGGCCTCGGCGGCTTCGAACGCTCCTCGATGTCCTAGCTGAAGGGCAGATGTCCTCCGTCAGCGGTCGCGGCCGTCGGCGTCACGCGCCCTGCCGATGCGGCGGCCCCTGCCTACCGTGGGAGGCGTGGAGATCGCCTCGGCCCTGACCGCCGTCACCTGGATCGGTGCCGGCCTGCTGATCCTGGCCGGAGTCATCAAGTTCCCGGTTCCGGACGGGGCGATGGCCGGACTGCACAGCCTCGGGCTCCCCTCGGGCCGGGTGTCCGCGCGGGTGCTCGGCGCGGCGGAGATCCTGATCGGCCTAGCCATCACCATCACGGGCGGGGTGGTTGCTGCGGGACTGACCGTGATCACCTACACCGCGCTGACCGTCGTCGCCGCACGACAGCGCGCCAAGCAGGTGGACTGCGGCTGCTTCGGCGTCAAGACCTATCCGGTGTCCCGGCTGCACCTCGGCGTCAACGCGGGGCTCGCCGTGACCGGCACCGCGGGACTGTGGGCACAGCCCCTGGCGCTGGGCGACGTCGCGTCGGAGGCCGGTGTCCTGGGGATGCTCGCCGGCGTCGTGCTCACCGCAACCGCCGTGGGACTGGTCACCACGTCGACCGAACGGGCCGGCCAGGCCGAGGCTGCCCGGCTGGTCGCGACCCGCTGAGCCCGTCGGACCATCCCTGAACTGACCCTGAAGGCCTGATCACCGTGACCGTCGTCGTCTCCCTCCTCGCCATCGTCGTCGCCATCCTGGCGGTGTTGGTCGTCGGCCTGCTGCGCACCAACGCCGAGGTGCTGCGAGCCCTCGAAGAACTCGGCGCGGGGCTCGAGGAGGGTGGCCCCGGCGCCCGCCACCGCACTGACGCGCAGCCGGGCCCGTACGCCAAGACAGGCCGGCCGGCCATCGACATCACCGGACGGACGCTGGATGGCGGCACCCAGGGCATCCGGGTCACCAACGCCGGCCACGACACGCTGCTGCTGTTCCTCTCCAGCGGCTGTCTGACCTGTCGCAGCTTCTGGGACCAGATGCGCGAGCCGGGAGGCCTGGGGCTGCCCTCCCGAATCCGAACCGTCGCGGTCACCAAGGACCTGGATGCCGAGAGCCCGTCCGAGCTTGCGGAGTTGGTGCCCACCCGGGGTGCCCAGCACATCATGAGCTCGCAGGCGTGGGCTGACTACGCCGTCCCGGGGTCTCCCTACGCGGTGCTGGTCGGTGGCAGCGAAGGACGGGTGATCGGCGAGGGAACGGGGACCTCGTGGGAGCAGGTCGGCAACCTGCTGTCCCAGGCCACCGGGGACCTCGCCTACGTAGGTGAGGAGACCCCACGGACCGCGAAGTCGGGGCGGGACATGCTGGTCGAGCGTGACACCGACGCCGAACTGCTGGCCGCGGGCATCCGGCCGGGTGATCCCTCCCTCTACCCGGACACCGCCGGGGAGTCCGCCGACCAAGCGCCGACGGGCTCGGCGAACGTGACGCCTCCTGAGCCATGATCGCCGCCGTGCTGATCGCGCTGCTGGCGCTGGCCCTCCTCGCCGCCATCCAGACCCAGTGGTCGCCCTGAGGGGAGTCGATGCTGTCCAGCATCTCCCCGGTCGGGGAGATCTCACGCAAGCAGCGGTGGGGTATCACGGTCACCGCGTACGTACTCGGGTCGGTCGTGGCCGGAGGTCTGCTGGGACTGCTCCTCGGTTGGACCGGGGAGGCGCTCCCCGGCCAGATGGCGGCCTCCACCCGCCTCGCCCTCATCGGCGGGGTTGCGATCCTCGGCGTCGTCGTGGATGCCACCGTCGGCGTGCCGACCCTGCACCGGCAGGTCGATGAGCGCTGGTTGACGGAGTTTCGTGGCTGGGTCTACGGACTGGGGTTCGGGCTGCAGCTCGGCACCGGGATCCTGACGATCATGCCGTCGAGCATCGTGCTGACCACGTGGATCGGCGTGGTCATCGGCGCTGATCCGCTGATCGGCGCGATCACCGGGCTGACCTTCGGGGCCGCCCGGGCTGCACCACTCGTCGTGGCAGGACGCGTGCGGACAGTGTCAGCCTTGCGACGAACGCTCCGCTGGATGGACACGGTCAGGCCGTCAGTGCGCCGTAGCATGCCGTGGGCACAGGGCGTCATCGGTGTGGCCGCGGTAGCCACGCTGGGCCTCGGATGAGAACGAGATAGGCATCATGCGCATCGACGATCACGGGTTCCGCATCGACCTTCCCACTCCTTGGGAGGGCGCGGTCAGCAGCGGCCAGGTCAGCCGGACGGTGAGCGAGCGCGCGGCCCGGCGGGGCCTGACGGTCCAGACCCCGCCGGTCCTCCACCTCTCCAGCACCCAGATGCCATCCCTGCGCGGTGACTTCGGATCCGGTGCGGTGGACCTGCTCACCGCCGGCGACGCCTTCATCGCCGTCGTCGAGTACGGCACCGAGGTGCTCGGAACGGCGACCTTCGACACCGGCCCGATGCCGCGACGGCTCAACTCTCGGGACTTCCAGCCGAACGGTCTGCAACGACAGATCCCCGGACAGGCCGGTTACCAGCACTTCTGCACCGAGAACGGTCGTCCGCTGTGCCTCTACGTCGTCATCGGTGCGACCCACCAGGCGCGCCGACTGACCCGCCAGGTCAACACCATCCTCCCCCGGCTGGAGATCGCGTCGCGATGACCCCAACCCTGCCCACCACCCTGCTCTCCGAGGCCTCGACCGGTCGGGACGACCGCCCGCTCTCCGTCCGCGCGGTCGATCGAGTCACCACGCTGCTGGCGCGCCGCCGCGGCGATGGCGCCACGGACCCCTCACGCCGCAGCTTCGTGCAGCGCGCCGCGCTCATCGGCACCGCACTGGCCGTCAACCCGATCGACTTCATCCTGCGGCCCGGCACCGCCTACGCCCAGGTGTGCGGCCCGGCCAACGAGTGCAGCCAGGGCTGGACCGCCTTCTGCTGCACGATCAACGGGGGGGCGAACACCTGCCCGGACGGGTCGTACGCGGCCGGCTGGTGGAAGGTGTCCTCCTCGGCCTTCTGCCGCGGCGAGGATCGGTACGTCGTGGACTGCAACCGGCTGCCGTCGGCCCGCTGCTCCTGCCGCTGCGCGGACGGCCCGTGCGACCGGCGTCGGATCTGCTGCAACAACTTCCGGTACGGGCAGTGCAACCTGCAGATCCCCGGCACGACGGAGGTGGTCTGCCGCATCATCATCTGCACTCCGCCGTGGGAGTGGGACGAGAGCTGCACCACGACCGTCCGGTCCGACGAGCGGACCCGGGACCACTCGGCCTCCTGCCTGCCGGGCACCAACCCGACGGAGATCGAGCTGGTCTACCTCGACCTCGGCCTCGTCGGCTCTGCCCTGGGTGCCCCTGCTGGCGAGGAGCTGGCCGGTCCGGACGGCGGCTCGTGGCGTCGGTATGCCAACGGCTCGATCGTCCGCTCACTGGACTACGGGATCGCAGTGCTGACCGGGGCGGCGGGGCTCCTCTACGCCGACGAGGGCGGCCCCGACGGACGGCTGGGATACGTCACCGGCGACCCGATCGACATCGAGGGTGGCCAGATCATCCCGACCGAGGGTGGGGCCATCTACTCGCTCGAGGACGGAACCGCCTTCACGCTCTCCGGGTCCCTCGAGGCCAAGTACAACCAGACCGGTGGCCTTGATGGCTGGTTGGGCCTGCCCACCTCGGCGATCCTGCTGAGCCCCGGCAACCGCGAGCGCATCGACTTCTCCTCCGGCTGGTCGCTGGTCCGTGACCGGGCCACGGACGAGGTCCGCGTGTTCCCGGTGGACGTGGAGATGCCCGCGGAGGCCGGCGAGTGGCCCCCGACCGCCGACGTCGTGCGATGGGACGGTGACAATCGCCTGACGACGGCCATCCGGATCTCCCAGGAGTCCCTCCCCGACGGGGCGCCGATGGCGGTCTTGGCGGCAGCCGACTCCTTCCCGGACGCCCTGGCGGGTGGCGTGCTGGCTGGCATCGAGGGCGGACCGGTGCTGCTCACCGGGTCCGACTCCCTTGCGTCGGTGACCGCCGCCGAACTCGAGCGTCTGGAGGTCGAGCGGGTCGTGCTCGTCGGCGGTCCGTCCGTTCTGTCCGGCGCTGTGGCCGACGACGTCCGAGCTCTGCTGCCGGATGCCAGCGTCCAACGCCTGTCGGGAGAGAGTCGGTTCGCGACGGCGGCCGCGGTCTCCCAGGACATCACCGGTGAGCTGGGTGGAATCGATACCGGGACCGACACCTCAACCGGCGGCGGTGAGCGGGTACCGCTGGTGTACCTGGCCAGCGGGCGGGACTTCCCGGACGCGCTGTCGGCCAGCCCGGCCGCCGCAGGGGCGGGCGCACCACTGCTGCTCACCGAGCCGGACGTACTGCCCGATGTCACCCGTACGGAGCTGCAGCGCCTGAACCCGGAGCGGGTCGTCATCGTGGGTGGTCAGGCCGCTGTCTCCGGTGCCGTGGACCGGGACGTCAGGCGGTCGACCGACGCTCGGATCGACCGGATCGAGGGGCCGTCGCGCTACGACACCGCTGCTGCCGTCGTCGCCCAGACCCATCCGGCTCCGCTGGGTGATGGGGAGGCGACCCGCATCCTGCTGGCGACCGGCGAGACCTTCGCCGACGCGCTGTCGGCGGGCACCGCTGCCGCGAACGGCGGGTCGCCGCTGCTGCTGGTGAGCACCGACCTGGTCCCGGGCATAACCCGGTCGGCGATCGAGCGGCTCCAGCCGCAGGCCCTGGTGGTGAGCGGCGGGACGGTGGCGGTGAGTGCGGCAACGGCGGAGCAGCTGGGTGGGCTCCCCACGGGTGAGTACCGCGTCCGCGCACCGGGCACCTGAGCGGGACCCTGCTCCGAGCCCGCGACGGTAGGTGCCCAAGCGGGTGGGTGGCCTTCCCCCTCCCAGACCACCCAACTCCACCCACCAGGCCGGGCCGTGCGCCGGCCCGCTACCCTGGGCCGTGCGTTGATACCCGAGATCCTTCCCCAAGCCGCAGCTGACGCCGTCGCACGTGGTGCCGTCCTCTTGGACGTGCGCGAACCGCTTGAGATTGCCACGGCCCGTGTCGATGGAGCCCTAGAGATACCGATGGGCCAGATACCTGCACGCATCGAGGAGATCCCAACCGACGCCGCGATCCTGTGCCTGTGCCACCACGGCGCTCGCAGCCTGCAGGTCGCCCACTTCCTGCATGCGCAGGGCTACGACGTCAGCAACGTGCGCGGAGGCATCGACCACTGGTCCCAGACCGTGGATCCCTCCATTCCGCGGTACGTCTAGCTGACCAACACCTCCCGCCACCAACCGCTGGCGAATCCCCCAAGACTTCTACTCCGAAAGACCAACACGTGAGTTCTCCCAAGACCTTCGCCGACTTCGCGCTGGACGATTCGATCGTCACAAGCCTCGAAGAAGTCGGCATCACCGAACCCTTCCCCATCCAAGAGATGACGTTGCCGCTGGCGTTGACCGGTGCCGACATCATCGGCCAGGCCCGTACCGGGACCGGCAAGACCCTCGGCTTCGGCCTTCCGATGCTGCAGCGGATCGATACCGACGGCGGACTGCAGTCCCTCATCATCGTGCCCACCCGCGAGTTGTGCCTGCAGGTCGCTGAGGACCTGACCCAGGCCGGCAAGGGCCGTGGGGTCGAGGTTCTCGCCGTCTACGGCGGGAAGGCCATCCAGCCCCAGATCGACGCGCTCACCACCGGCGTGCACATGGTCGTCGGGACTCCCGGTCGCCTGCTGGACCTCTCCCGCCGAGGACACCTGAACCTCTCGTCCTGCACCGGCCTGGTGCTGGACGAGGCCGACGAGATGCTCGACCTCGGCTTCCTGCCCGACGTCGAGTCCCTGGTCGCGCTCTGTGCCGAGGACCGCCAGACCTTGCTCTTCAGCGCCACCATGCCGTCCGAGATCGTCGGGCTCGCGCGTCGATACATGACGAAGCCGACCTTCATGCGCGCCGAGGTCGAAGAGATCACGATCGCGCCGAAGACCCAGCAGTTCCTGCTCAGCTGCCACCGCATGGACAAGCCGGCCGTGTTGGCTCGGATCCTGCAGACGCCCAACCGCGGGCTCTGCGTGGTCTTCTGCCGCACCAAGCGCATGGCCGACCAACTCGCCGACGACCTGCGAGAGCGTGACATCGCCGCCAAGGCCATTCACTCCGACCTCCGGCAGGACGCCCGCGAACGTGCGCTGCGGAAGTTCCGCGACGGCAAGACCACGGTCCTGTGCGCCACCGAGGTGGCTGCACGAGGACTGGACATCGACGACGTCACCCACGTCGTCAACTACGACTGCCCGGACGACCACAAGATGTACCTGCACCGCATCGGCAGGACCGGGCGTGCCGGGGCCACGGGTGTCGCCGTCACCTTCGCGACGTACAACGAGATCCCTCGGCTGGAGATGATCCGCCGCGATCTGGACATCGAGGAGGAGATCACCGAGGTCTTCTCCACCTCGCCCGAGCTCGAGGAGATGTTCGACCTGCCGCCGCTCGAGCAGAAGGCGAAGGTCCCCTCTCCCCCACAGCCACGTCGAGGCACGTCGCGCCGCAAGAAGGGCTCGGCCGGCAGGAAGGACCACGCCGCCGGGAACCAGCGTGACCGCAAGCGCGAGAAGCAGTCGTCATCCTCCGAATCCAAGACCTCGTCCAAGAGTGGAGGAGGCAAGGCCGAGGGAGGCCGCACGCGGACCCGAACCAGGACCCGGACGCGCACCAAGTCAGTGGAGGCGTCGGCGGGTTCGACGGAGCAGACGACCAGTTCCGACCCCTCCAGCAACGAGGGCCGCTCCTCGTCGCGAGAGCGGACCAGGTCACGTACCGAAGCGTCCCAGCAGGACAACAGCGCGTCGCAGTCGGGCGACAAGACGTCGTCCAGTACCGATAGGACACGCGCGACGAAGCGGACCAACGACCGGAAGAACGGCAGCCGGAAGGGTGGCGGAGGCGGTGGCCAGAACCGGAGCAACGGCCGGAACTCGGGGAGCGGCCACACCACGCAAGGCGACAACACCAAGAAGAACGGCTCAGCCGATCAGCGTGGCCGCGGCGGCAACTCCAGCAAGCGTGTCCGCGGCAATGACGCGGACCGTCAGGGCCGCCGGCGCACGCAGATCGACGCGGCCACCGCCCGAGGTGAGGGCAGCCCGCGGCTCAGCCGCAAGATGGAGGTCCAGCACCTCCCGTAGTCCGAGGCACGAGGAGATCCTCAGGACAGGCTGAGCCGCACCTTCAACCAGGCGCGGTGACGCCCGGTCGGGCACATCGCGAAGATCGGGTGTGAGCGCCACGGCGCGACCAGCGCCAGGGGCAGCACGCCCTTGAGCGCGTCACCGACCGCGACGGACCGGGTCGCATCGCAGCGACTGCACGTCACGCGGAAGGGCCTGGGGCCTGCGCCACTCCCGGTCGAGGCCGCCTGTGACGAGCGGACGGCCGACCGAACCCCAGCGCCGGGGGTCGACGGCTCCCCGGACACGCTGAACAGTCCAGCTCGACCGGCGGTGTCAGCCCGCCGCGAGTCTGGCTGCCGTGCCTCCTCTCGCTCGAGCAGCCGCTTCTCAGGCGGCTTGATCCGATCGAAACCGCTCATGCGCTCATCCTCGGGGGTGTGCAGCGGAGGTCATCGACAGGCCAGCTCACGACGCCAACTCCAGGTCGTCAGACGGGACCGACAGCCCGTGCAGCTCAGCCGCGATCACCCGGTAGGCAGCTGCGCCGGGCACCTTCGGCGCGTGGGTCAGGATGGTCTTGCCCTGGTTGGGTGCTTCGGCGAAGCGGACGGACTTGCGGACCGGCACCCCGATCACGGGGAGGTCGTACCGGCTCTGCACGTCCTCCAGCACCTCCTTCGCGTGGTTGGTCCGCCCGTCGTACATCGTCGCGACGATCCCCGCCACCTCCAGGTTCCTGTTGGTCAGGTGCTGGACATCGGCGATCGTCTCCAGCAGCTGCGACACGCCTCGATGGCTGAGCGTCTCGCACTGCACCGGGATGATCACCTTGTCCGCCGCGGTCAGACCGTTCAGCGTCAGTACGCCGAGTGAGGGTGGACAGTCGATGAAGATGACGTCGTAGTCCTCGCGCAGGTCGTCGATCTGTGCCCGAAGGACGTACTCACGTCCCGTGCGCGACAACAGCGCCACCTCCGCACCCGACAGGTCGAGGTTCGCGGGCGCGATATCACACTCGGCGTGGGACAACACGGTGGCCTTCAGGCTCTCGCGGCCCGTCACAACATCATGGAGGGTTGGGGCCAACTCGTCCGGGTCGTAGCCCAGGCTGAAGGTGAGACACGCCTGCGGGTCCAGATCGACGACCAGGACGTCAAGGCCGCGAGCCCGGAGTGCGGCGGCCAGGCTGGCGGTCGTGGTGGTCTTGGCGACGCCGCCCTTCTGGTTGGCGACGGCGTAGACAACAGCGCTCATTGGCGCCACGCTACCCGCCGGTCCGCGACGCCTCTCCGTCGAGCTCGGCCAGCCGACAAGGCGAAGCCGACCGGCTGGCATGACTACTCGAGGAAGTCTCGCAGGCTCGGGGGGGCGATCGAGCCAGCCGCGTCCATGGCCCGCTGCAGATCAGGCTCTGCACCCTCATCCGGCCACCGGGCGCACGTCTGGTCGAGGTGGGCGATCATGCCGCTGATCGCGTTGCGGTGCTTGGCGAGCTCAGACCGCCATGGTTCGGGTGTGTCCTCGGTCAAATCGACCATCCGGGTACCGGACGGCATCAGGAGCAAGTCCGTGACGATCTGGGCGAGCATGGCACGCACCAACTCGACCTGTCGGAGATCGTCGCTGACCAGTTCGAGATCTGCCGTCAGCCGGGCCAGGTGCTGAGGGCGGCCGGACTCGAGGAGGCTCTGCAGCACGTCGACGCAGAACACGGCCTGATCGGTGACTGCTCGCAGGCGCCACAGTGCCGTCGAGAGATCCTCGAAGACGGTCCCCAACCCCTGGTGAGTGTCGATGGCGCCCATCCCGACCCAGATCGGCCGTGGGGTCGGCGTCTTGAGGTGCCGGGCCAAGTTTCACCCTGCTGATGATCAGACGCCCTGCTGATGATCAGGCCAGGAGGCCGCGCTCCACGCCGACCACGACAGCTTCGCGGCGACTGGTCACGCCGAGTTTGCCGTAGATGTTGGAGAGATGGGTCTTCACCGTGGCGGCGGAGACGTGCAGGCGCTCGGCGATCTCCTTGTTCGAGACGTGCTGCGCCAGTTGTGACAGCACCTCGCGCTCCTTGCGGGTGAGACCGGCACGATCATCGCTGTCGAGTCCCGGCTCACGTAACTCCAGTCCGGCGGAGGCGAGGACGCTGAGCGGTCCACCCGACACGACCCGGTGACCGGCGAGCACTCGCTCGCAGGCGGCCTTCAGATCCGGCAACTCGATGGAGCGCTGGACCAGGCCCTCCACGCCGTCGGTGAGCAGGTGGCGCAGTCCACCTGCGTCGACGGCGTCGAGCAGGAAGATGATCTTCGGCGGCGAGTCGCCGGCCCCTGGGAGCCGGCGGACCTGGGCCACGATATCTCTGGGATCCTCCAGTGTGTTGCCCACCACGACGAGGTCGAGGCGGTCGCCGACAGCCGCCTTGGCGCTCTCGAAGGTGGCCTCGTCTGCGGCGACCCGCAAGGACATGCCCTGCAACGTCTGTCGGACGCCGGCCCGCAGGAGGGGCCAGGAGTCGGCCACGACCGCGACTCCGGTGAAGCGACTGTTGGGCGCGAGCCGCATGGCGCGTCGATTCTGGCGACGCCGTTCGGTGGGGACCGGGACATCCTGCCTCCGTCGGTCCTCGGACCGCCGCTCGACGCTGACACGCCTCAACTCACTCGGCGTCAGGCCCTCATCCGCAGTGATGTTGCAACCCTTCACTCCTCCCTAGACACAGGGTAACTAGTAGATAGCTATCTGTCATGTAGTCATTTCTGACTACGTTTTCTACGTGTTCGGACCTCACCCGTCGAGCGGATTTCAACCGCGCGGCGGATACCACACCTGGCCAATCGATCACATCGTGTTGGCATGTCACCGCTCACCGTAACCAAGGATCGTGCTGAGACCGAGGAGGCACTGATCCGAGCCAACCTTCCCCTGGCGCACTACGGGGTCGCCGAAGTAGCCGGTCGAGTCCCCAAGCACGTCTCCCGCGACGACCTGGAGAGCGCCGCCATGTATGGCCTCGCCCAAGCCGCGCGGGCCTTCGACCCGGACAAGGGCATCGACTTCGACAAGTACGCGATGATCCGGATCCGCGGGGCTCTGCTCGACGAGCTGCGCTCGCGTGACTGGGCCAGCCGGGGAGTGCGGGCGGCGGCACGCCAAGTTGAGGCGGCGAAGGAACGGCTCACGGCCCGCCTTGGCCGGACCCCCTCCGAGGCAGAGACGGCGGCCGAGTTGGGGTGCTCGATCGACAAGGTGCAGCAGATCCGCCACGACGTCCACCGGGGCACGGTGCTCAACTACGAGTCGTTCTTGGCCGACGGCGAGGTGGCGGACATCCTGCCGGCCCCGGAGCCGACGCCGCTCGAGCAGATGATGTCGCGCGAGAAGCGGGCCTTCCTGCTCGACGCTGTGGTCGCGCTCCCCGACCGTCTGCGGCACGTGGTCGTCGGCTACTTCTTCGAGGAGCGGCCGATGCAGGAGATCGCTGGTGAGCTTGGGGTCACCGAGTCGCGCGTGTCCCAGATGCGCGGCGAGGCCCTCCGCCTGATGCACGCCGGCATCACGGCCAACCTCGATCCTGCGTTGTTGCCACCCGAACCCCGTCCAGCAGGCCGGGTCGCCGCCCGCAAGGCGACCTACTATCGTGCGGTTGCCGCTGGGTCCCAGGTGTCTGAGCGCCTGGCCGCGACCCCCCGCCCACTGGCCGACCGATTGGCTGCCGCGTAGCCACCAGGAGCAACATACGCTTGGTCGGACCGTTTCCGAGGAGCTATGCAATGCGTTCGACACCAGCCGACCTGCCACGCCTGAGCAGCCTGGCCGGAGCCCTGTTGCTGCTGGCAGCGCTCCTCGTGACGGCGACGCCGGCCGCCGCTGAGTCCGAGTGCTACGGCGACGCTGCCGGCGACGTTCGCGACAACGCCGCCACGGCTGCCGGTGAGGGCGGCGTGGTGCTCGGGGACGAGCCACGCATCGACATCCTCGCGGGGTGCGTCGAGCTGACGCCGGAGTTCGTCGAGATCGCCGTCCGCGTCGTGGACGCCGTCGACCCGATGGAGGACCCGTCCTGGGGGGCTGGGGAGGCTGCCATCGGTGCGGCCATCGACCTCGGTGGGGACCTCAGCAGCGAGGGCAACGCCGTGGAGGAGTACACCGTCAACTACGGACTGCTGCCCGAGGGTGAGATCGGCGTGGCGGTCTACGAGTTCGACCCGGACATGCAGGGCAGTGGTCTGCCGGTGTGCGAGGGCGACGGCATCTACGACGGCGTGCGGTACCGCATGCGATTCCCCACCTCCTGCATCGGTGACCCGGCCCAGATCAGCGCCGCCGTCTTCGGGCTGTACGGCTCTGATGTGGACAACCAGGCGACCACGGGCTTCTACGACGAGGTGCCGATCTTCCCGGACTACAACGGCCCCTACACCCCCGCTCCAGACCCGCCGACTGATGTTGAGCGGTTGGCCGGCCCAGCCCGCGTCGACACCGCCATCGCCGTCAGCCAGGATGACTTCGAGGCCGGCACGGCGGGTGCGGTCGTCCTCGCCCGAGCTGACCTGTTCCCCGATGCGCTGGTGGCCGCCCCTCTGGCCGTTGCCGTGAATGGCCCGCTGCTGCTGACACCGAGCTTCGCGGTCGCACAGATCGTGGAGGACGAGATCGCCAGGGTCCTGCCGCCAGGCGGGACGGTCTACCTCTCAGGCGGCGAGGCGGCCCTCAGCGCCGATGTCGCGGCCGAGATCGAGGCGCTGGGCTACGTCGTCCAACGCGCTGCCGGTCCGAGTCGCTACGCCACGGCCGTGGAGGTCGCGCGGGCCTCCGGACCCGACCCCGATCTGATCGTGGTGGCCAACGGAAACGACTTCCCCGAGGCTCTCGTCGGAGGCTCCCTGGCCGCCGCAGAGGGTGGCGTCGAGATCATCTCCAACGGCGAGCAGTTGGACGACACGGCCACGGCCTACCTGGCCGAACACCCGGACGCTGAGGTCCTTGCCATCGGGCCGGTTGCCTCGGCTGCCGTTCCCGACGCCGCCTCGATCAGCGGCCCGGATGTGTTCACCACCTCGGTCCTGGTCGCGCAAGAGCGCTACACCGATCCGACCGCCGCGGGCATCGCCAGCGGCACGAACTTCCCTGATGGGTTGACCGGTGGCGCCAACGCCGGTCGGCGTGGCGTGCCGCTGCTGCTGAGCACCCCCGATCTGCTGCCGGACAGCGTGGACGCCTACTTGGACGGCTTGGACCTGCAGACCACCGTCATGTACGGCGGCACCGTGGCTCTGGCCTACCAGGTCGAGGCGTCGGTCGACGCGAACATCGGGAACTAGGCCCAAGCCCTCCTCCGCGGAGGACTCGACCGCGCCCGGCCTCCACGGCCGGGCGCGTCTTCTGGTGGCCGCTGCGCCAACGGGTCTCATCGTCGATGGTCGATCGGTGCGGTGGCGCGAGTTGCACAATTCCTTTGCACAGTAGTTGTGCACAAGTACTCTGCACCACGTGCCGACCGACCGCGAGCCCACGTCCGTCCGACTGAGCAGCGCGCAGATCCGCTGTCTCGCGCACCCCCTTCGCAGCCGTCTGCTGGCCAGCCTGCGCGTCGACGGTCCCCTCACGTCGGCCCGACTGGCGGACCGCCTCGGCACCAACACCGGCGCGACCAGCTACCACCTCAGGCAGTTGGCGGAGGTCGGTCTGGTGGAGGAGGTCGAGGACCTCGGGACCGCCCGGGAGCGCTGGTGGGCCTCCGCCCACACCTTCTCGACGTGGCACGAGACCGACTTCGACGACGACCCCGACGATCGGGCGGCCGCCGAGTGGCTGGTGGACAGCTACACCCGGAACAAGCAGCGCTGGCGCGAGTACTGGCTGGCCACCCGGCGGACGTGGTCGACGGAGTGGCGGCGAGCGGCCGACTTCTCCGACATCTCTCTGGAGGTGACGCCGGACGAACTGCGCTCGCTGACGGCCGAGTTGCTCGAGGTCGTCAAGCGCCATAGACAGGCTGCCCTGGACGATCCCGACCGCAACGGCGACATAGCCCGCGTCCTGGTCCTGTTGGAGGCCTTCCCCGCCCCCGAGATCCACCTGTGAGCACTCCCCCGGTCTCGGACCGGCCGCTCAGCGCCGCCGAGGCCCGTCACCGCTTCCTGATCCTGCGCGGCCTCCGCTGGCTCTCGACCGGGCTCATCGTCCCGGTGTTCATCCTGATCATGCTGGACCGGGGACTGTCGCTGGCCGACATCGGCCTGGCGGTGGCCGCCCAGGGTGTCGCGACACTCGTGCTGGAACTGCCGACCGGTGGATTGGCGGACGCCATCGGCCGGCGGCGCGTACTGCTGATCGCCAGCATCTTCTCGGTCGGATCGTTCCTGCTGCTGCTGGTTGCCGAATCACTCCTGCTCTTCGCCGTCGTCTGGGCGATCCAAGGGGTGTATCGAGCCTTGGAGAGCGGCCCGCTGGATGCCTGGTACGTCGACACGGCTCAGGCAGCCGACCCTGAGGCGGACATCGAGGCCACCTTGGCCCGTGGCGCCGTCGTCCTCTCGAGCGCAATCGCCTCCGGCTCGTTGCTCTCCAGTGGCCTGGTCGCCTGGCAGCCGTTGCCCGGGGTCGATCCCCTCGTGACGCCCGTCCTTGCAGCGCTGGTCGTCATGATCATCGAGGTGCTGGCCCTGATCCGTCTGATGCGCGAACCGGAGATCGAGGCGAGCGCCACACTCCGTCAGACCGTCCGAGCGGTTCCGACTGTTGTGCGCGAGGCCGTTGGGATCGTTCGCGGAAGCCGGGTGCTGACCATCCTCGTGACCATTGAGGTGCTGTGGGGGTTGGGCATGGTGGCCTTCGAGCTGTTCACACCAGCCAAGCTGGAGCTGATCCTGCAGGACGCCGATCTGGCGGCCCAGATCGTGGGACCGATGCAGACCGGTGCGTGGATCGCCAGCGCCGTCGGGGCCGCCCTCGTCCCTCGGCTCGTCCGGGTCGTGGGCGGTGCGCAGCGCGCGGCTACGGTCCTCCTGGCAGCACAGGCGCTCTTCGTGGTTGCTATCGGCCTGGCCACCGGTCCGATCGGTGTCGTCATCGCCTTCTTGGTCACGATGATGACGCACGGAGCCGCCAACCCCGTCCACCAGGGATTGCTCCACCGCGCGGTGACCCACCCAGGGCGCCGGGCCACCGTGGTGTCCGCCAACAGCCTGGCCGCACGACTTGGCGGCCTGATCGGCAGCATCGGCCTCGGGGCACTGGGGGACGCAACGAGCCTGAACACCGCGATCCTCGCTGGCGCCGGCGCCCTCGCCCTTGCCGCCCCGCTCTACCTGCGCGCCCGGGTTCCGACGAGTCCGGCCGAGGGAACGCTGCCCGCATGACACCTCACATCGTTGTCATCGGCGGCGGCTACGCCGGTGTCATGGCGGCCCGCTCGGCTGCCGACCACGGCGCGGACGTGACGATCGTCGACGCGGTTGGCAATCATGAGTTCCTCCCCCGGCTGGCCACGGTCGCTGCGGGAGCCGGTCCCGTGGACGACGCCGACGCGCCGCTGACGGAGCTGCTCCACGGCATCAGCGTCATGCCAGAGACGGCCACCGCCATCGACCACCACGGCCGCGCGGTCAAGACCACCAACGGGGCGCTGACCTATGACGCGCTGGTCGTGTCCGTCGGCGCCTCGAGTACGCCACCACCCATACCGGGGCTGGCCGAGTGGGGGTGGACGCTGAAGTCCGCCGAGGACGCCCGGCGCCTGCGAGACCACCTCCGCGGAGCCGAACGTGTCGTGATCGTCGGCGCCGGCTCAACCGGGACCCAACTGGCTGGCGAGCTGTCGGCCCAGCGCCGGGACGTCGTCATAACCCTCACCGAGATGACGGACCGGATCCTGCCCTCACTCCCCCGAGCCCTGGCGCATCGTGCGCAACAGATTCTCCGCTCCAGAGGCGTGGTCATCCGGACGGGACGAGCGCTGCGGGAGGCCGGGCCAGGTGGCGCCGTATTCGATGACGAGGAGGAGGTCGCCGGAACGGTCGTGTGGACCGGCGGCTTCATGGCCGACGGGACGGAGTTGCTGCCGGAAGCGGTGACCCTCGACGGTCGAGTTGTCGTTGACCGCTGCGGTCAGGTGGGCGGCCACGGCCCGCTCTTCGCGGCCGGTGACATCGCTGCACACCGGGGTGCTGGAGGCCGGGTCCTGCCCCAGACCGCACAGGTTGCCGTCCAGGCCGGTGCGTTGGCCGGCGAGAACGCCGTCCGGGTGGCCGAGGGACGAGCGCCGCGCCGCAAGACGCTGCGTCACATCGGGTGGGTGCTGCCGCTCGGGGGCGGCCACGCCGTGGGCCAGGTCGGACCTGTCAGCCTGGCCGACCCGCTCACCTCTCGTCTGGCGCCGCTGCTGCACGACGTCATCGACCTGCGGCACCTCTTCACCGTCGGCGGTCTACCGGCCGTCGTGGGCCACCGACAGCAACCGCTCGGGTGGCCCCCGGCCTGACCGGCACTGGCGTTCACCCTCCGATAACGCGACGTCTCAGAGCGGATTCACCACTCCGGCACCTACCGAGCCGGGACCACGAGGGTCTCGGTGGCTTCGGTGCTGGTATGGGTTGCCTTGTTGGTGTCCTCTACTGGGACCCGGGCTGTCCGAAGACGGCCCTGCGATCCGGTCGGCGAGACCAACAACCACAGCCCTACATAAACGAAAGTCTCCGAGCGGGTTTGTGGAGGGTGAACACCACTGCCGATCGGCGCAGCCCTGAGGGTAGGACAACCCGGCCGGGCCTGCAGCCAGTCGAATGGCACGGTCCCCTGGGCCCCTGCCACGAGGCGCCGCTCTACTCGAACAGACCCATTCGCATGGCTGCGGCCACCGCTGCGGTGCGGTTCCGGGCCCCCAGGCGGTCGAAGACCTCCTGGCAGTGCGCCTTGACGGTGCGCTCGGTCACCCCGAGTCGTTCCGCGATCTCGGGGTTGGTCAGCCCCTCCTTGAGGAACTCGAGCACCTCGCCCTGCCGCGGCGAGAGGATCGGCTTGGCCTCGATGGGCTCGAGTTCGAGCACCTCGGTGTCGTCGTCGCCCGACATGTTCGCGCTGCGGTCCTCGAAGCGCGTCTCGACGTTGCCGAACTTGACCATGTCGCCGTGCTTCAGCGCCGCGGACCCCTGAACCTGCTCGTCGTTCACCCAGGTCCCGCCCGTGCTCTTCAAGTCTTCGATCAACACCGCCCCTGCGGTCTTGCGGATGGCCGCATGCGCCCGCGACACGTGGGGGTCGTCCAACACGAGGTCAGAGGTCGACCGGCGTCCCAGGATCTGTTCATCGGCGTCGACCACCAGCACACGCCCCTTGTGGGGACCCTCACTGGTGACCACGAACATCGGTAGCGGGGTGAGCCGCTTGGCTGGTCCTACCACTGGCTGAGTTCTCCTCCGGCCCTGAATCGTAGTGCAGAGACCATTGCATCATGCGTGCTGTCGGCACCCATACTGGCTGATTGTGCCTCACCATGGAAGTCGCTGCTGCAGGTCAGGATCAGATCCCGTCGGGCAGCAGTGCGCGCCCATGCGTCGGCGGCTTCGGGCTCGTAAGCCTGCCGCGGTGACTCGATTCCCGCCAGTCCGGCCGTACACATGGCGTCGAGCAGGTGACTGTCGACGCCACCCCAGGTGGGATGGGCCAGGACGGCTGCCCCGCCCGCTGCGCGGATGAGCTCCACCGCCTGGACGGGACCAAGTGCACCCTTGGGGACGTAGGCCGGACCCCCTTCCCGCAGGTACTGCTTGAACGCCTGCCCGACCGTCGGGACGACTCCCGCAAGGACCATGGCCCGGGCAACATGTGGACGGCCCAGCGTCGCACGGTCCGCCTGGCCGAGGAGCCGCTCGACGTCGACGGCCCCGCCGAGCTGGTTGACCCGCTGCGCCATCGCGACCGCCCGATCCCGCCGGGCCGTCCGCAGCCGCCGCAGCTCCCGCGTCAGGGGATTGTCGTCGTCGCGGACCCACAGTCCGAGGACGTGGACGCTCATGGCAGGGCCGTCCACGCCGGCGGGCTGGGGGACCTCGGCGGACAACTCCACCCCCGGGATCCACTCCAAGCCGAACGTCGAGCACGCCTGGCTGCTCTCCTCGAAGTGGGCGACGGTGTCGTGGTCGGTGATCGCAAGGCCGGTCAACCCGCTCGCCCATGCCATCCGGGCCAGGTCGTAGGGGCCAGCCAGACCATCGGAGTAGGTGGTGTGCGTGTGAAGATCGGCAGGCATGACGGGTCACGGTATTCGCGGCCTGTGACAGCGCCGAGGCCCCGTGTGCCGCACCATGGCGCCATGGGCACACCGTGGTGGGCGAGCTTCTTCGACCGCGAGTACACCGACCTGTGGCGCGTTGGCGGCGCCTTCGATCGCACCGCGGAGGAGGTGGAGGGGATCCTCGGCCTGCTCCCCCAGCGCGACGGCCTGCGAATCCTCGACGTCCCCTGTGGCTTCGGTCGTCACGCCGCCGCCCTCCACGAACGCGGGCACGCGGTGACCGGCCTGGACCTCTCGACCGACCAGTTGGCCCTGGCTGCCGAGCACCACCCCGGCCCGACGTACATCCACGGCGACATGCGAACACCGCCCGACGGCCCCTTCGATGCCGTCCTCAACCTCTTCAGCTCGATCGGCTACTTCGAGGACGAAGCCGAGGACCGGCGGGCCATCCGGGCGTGGCACGACCGCCTGGCCCCGGGTGGCACGCTGCTGATCGAGACCAACCACCGCGATCGGCTGGCCAAGATCTACGACCCGGACGCCGAGATCCCCATCGGCCCGCCGGCCATCGGGGCAGCCGAGTACGGAGCCATGGACTGGGACACCGGCGTCATGAACCGGACCGTGCGGATGCCAGACGGCACCGAGCGCTCCTTCCACATCCGCGTGTACGCCACGACCGAACTCCTGGCGGTGGTGCGAGGAGCGGGGTTCGACGACGTCGAGGCCTTCGGCGACTGGTCGGGCAACCGCACCGGCCCGGACGGGCGCCTCATCATCCGCGCCCGCCGCGGGACCGACGGATGATCTCAGGCCAGGGCACTCTCGTTGCCGGAGTCGCGGACGAAGAGGCAGCTGGAGCCCGTCTTGTTCACCAGTCGATGCAGGTCCTCAGCCCTCGGATCCTCACCCAGACCGAAGATGCTGACGTCCGCCTGCGGGGCCATCGTCACGAAGTCAGCGAAGCGCTCCGTCCCCAGCACGATCTCCGCGCCGTGCACCCGGGCCAGCCGCACCAGGTCCTCCAGGAACGCGCGCGCGTCCTCCTCGCTCGCCGGATCCTCCACCGCCATGACCAGCCGGACCTCCGCATCCCAGTTCTGCTGCAGCTTCAGCGCCATCAGGATCATCAGGTCCAGATTCCCGATGTCCCACCCGATGCTCCAGTCGGGTGACCGGTCCCGCAGCCACACGTTGACCCGTTGCCGCCGGCCGAGCGCGGTCACGGCGTTCGGGGCCCACAGCAGCGTCCCCATCGCCTGCTTCTGCGCCTCGGCCACCACACGCCGGAGGTCAGCGTCGTCCAGTTGGCGGGCGTCAGCCGCCTGCCGCAGCCGCAGGAACAACGCGTTGGGGCGGAAGAACGTCCCTCGCAACGCCTGCATGCCGGCGATAAGACCATCGGAGAAGGACGTGCCCGGAACCCGGACCATTGTCGCCGTCCCGTGCACACCCTCGTGCTCGAAGCTGCGGGCCAGCTCCTCGAGCGTCGTCTGGAGGGACAGATCGACGCTCTCGGCGTCGTCGTCGTCGACCACACCCATGATCTTGACCGCACCGTTGGGCCGGCCGATCGCGGTGAGAAAGCCGTAGTTGCCCCGGACCTCACCTTCGTTGTCGACCGGGATCAGCAGACTCGGCTTCCACGCCCGTTCCTGTGAGCCGGGCAGCCGGGCGACCTTCGTGCTCGCCCACTCGGCCAGCGACACGAACAACCCACTGCGAACATCGGCGAAGGGCGCGTCCAGTTGGCGCCGCAGCAGCAGGACGTAGAACGCGATCATGATCCCGACCGACACCAGGGCCAGCGTCGGCGCGATGATGAACATGGCGAACACCGAGCCGGCCAACCCCAGCAGCGGCACCAGTGGCGAGACGCGCAGCGCGGGCCGGAAGCTGATCAGTCGGAGGCTCTGCTCCACCAGCAGGATTCCGTTGAGCATCGCGTAGGTGACCAGGAAGAACATCGTGACCAGTGGCGCGATGGCGTTGAGGTCCCGCAGCATGATGGCCGCCACCACGATCGCCGCGGTGATGAGCAGGGCGTTGCGTGGCTCACCGTTCGCCGTCCGGCGACTCACCCAGTGGCCGTACGGCAACACCTTGTGCTCCCCCATGGCCATCAGGATGCGAGAGGCGCCGACGACCGATGCCAGGGCCGAGGAGAACGTCGCACCCAGCAGCCCGGCGACGACAGCCGGGCCCCAGAAGGCCAGCTCGATCATGATGTTGTAGTTGCTGACCAGCTCCTCCGGCGTCGCCGACTTGGCCAGCCAGACGGCGAGCAGCAGATAGATCACGAGGCTCACGCCGATGGCCATCAACGTCCCGCGGGGAATGCTGCGGCGCGGATCCTTGAGGTCGCCGCTCATGTTGGCGCCGGCCATGATCCCGGTGGAGGCCGGGAAGAACACGGCGAACACCACCCAGAACGTGGTGCCCCGGAAGTCCGGCGGCTCGCCGGGGAAGGACCCCCACAACCCGACGTTCTCCAGGGGGTACTGCATCGAGCCGGTCGCCGCAGCCAACAGGATCGAGAGCAGCGAGCCGGCGATCACGACCATGATCACGTACTGGGTCTTGATCGCGAACCCGGCGCTGACGTAGGCGATGCCGACGATCACCGCGAAGACGGCCAGGTCGACCAGGATCGCCGGGTGGTCGGGGAAGACGAACAGCCAGCCGGCTCGGAATCCGAAGACGTACAGCGTGACGGCGAGCGCCTGGGACAGGTACCGGGGAATGCCGAGGGCCCCGCCGATCTCGAGGCCGAGCGATTGGGCGATGATGGCGTATGCCCCGCCGGCACCGATCCGGATGTTGGTCGTGATCGACGACATCGACAAGGCGGTCGCCGTGGTGATCCCGAAGGCCAGCAGGATGATCAGGACGCCCCCGCCGATCCCCGCGTTGCCGATCACCCACCCCTCGCGGAGGTACATGATCACGCCCAGGATCGTCAGGAGCGTCGGGGTGAAGACGCCGCCGAAGGTCCCGAACTTCTTGCGCTGTGCCGGGGCCTCGTCGGCGGTGTCGAAGTCCTCCGGCCGACGGAGGTCGATCTCCTCGGGCGCCCGCGACGTCACCTCCTCGCCGTGCGGCGTTGCGTCCGGGCCGTCCTCATCGTCGTCGGAGACCGACGACTCGGAGGCGATTGGCTCAGACACCCGCCGGACGTCAGACGAAGGCGTTGATGCCGGTGAGGTGACGGCCCAGCAGCAGCCGCTGGATCTGGCTGGTGCCCTCGTACAGCGTGGTCACGCGGGCATCGCGCAGGTAGCGACCGACGGGGTACTCGTCGGAGTACCCGTACCCCCCGTGCACCTGCACGGCCCGGTTGGCATTCCGCACGGCCGCCTCGGAGCAGAAGGTCTTCGCCACACTCGACTCCACGGTGTGGCGCTCGCCCTTGTCGTGCTTCCACGCGACCTTCCAGTACAGCGCACGGCTGGCCTCGAGGTCGAGGTAGATCTCGCTCAGCAACTCCTGCACCAGCTGGAAGCCGGCGATCTTCTTGCCGAACTGCTCGCGCTGCAGCGCGTACTCCAGCGCGGCGTCCAGGCAGGCTTGCGAGATGCCGGTGCAGCCGGCAGCCAGGGAGAACCGGCCACTGTCCAGACTGTGCAGGGCGATGCGCAGGCCCTTGCCGACCTCGCCGAGCACGTTCTCCCCCGGGACCCGCACGTCGGTCAGGGTCACCTCGGCGGTGTCACCCGCGCGCAGTCCGAGCTTGCCGTGCAGCGGGTTGCCCTCATACCCCTCGGAGTCCTGCGGCACCAGGAACGCGGTGATGCCATCGTCGGTCTGGGCGTAGATCACCGTCAGCAGGCCGCGGGAGCCGTTGGTGATCCACATCTTCGAGCCGTTGAGGACCCAGTCGTCACCGTCCCGCTTGGCGAAGGTCTTCATCCCGTTCGGGTTCGACCCGTGGTCCGGTTCGGTCAGCCCGAAGGCCCCCAACCCCTCCGACGCCAACTGCGGGAGCCACTGCTGCTTCTGCTCGTCGGTGCCGTAGTTGATCAGGGAGGAGGACACCAGCCCGAGGTTGACCGAGATCATCGAGCGGATCGAGGCGTCCGTGCGTCCCGTCTCCTCGACGATCAGCCCGTAGGAGAGGTAGTCCAGGCCCATCCCGCCGTACTCCTCGGGGATGGTGGCGGCGAGGAAGCCGACCTCGAACAGCTTGGGGACGAGCTCCTCGGGGTAAGCCTCGGTCCGGTCCAACTCGCGCGCATTCGGGGCCAACTCGGCATCGCAGAAGTCCTTGGCCAACTTCTGGATCGCGGCCTGCTCGTCGCTGAGATCGAAGTCCATGATGGCAGCCTAACGGGTATGACCCCCGAGCCTCCCCTGCCGATCGTCGGCGTCGGTGCCATCGTCGTCCGCGACGGCCGCCTGCTGGTGATCAAGCGTGGTCAACCGCCGTTCGAAGGCCACTGGTCGGTCCCGGGCGGCCGTCTGGAGTTCGGCGAGACCCTGGCTGAGGGTGCGGTCCGAGAACTGGAGGAGGAGACGGGCCTCCGCGGCACCGCCGAAGGCCTGTGCGGGATCGCCGAGCGGTTCAGCGACCGGGGCCACATCGTGATCCACGACTACTGGGTCGATGTTCCCGACGGCCAGCCGGCCGTGGCGGGTGACGACGCAGCCGACGTGGCCTGGGTCGACCGGAGCGAGCTGGCAGCACTCGCCCGGGTTCCTCGCTTGGACGAGTTCCTCGAGTCGAACGGCGTGCTGGATCGGATGCGCTGAGCCGGCGGTGGGTGGTCGGCCGCGGTGAGCCGTACTGCTCACACCGCGAGCCCGCTCACTCAGCGGGTCGGTGTCGCCCACCGGTCGCCGCCAGGTACACGCCGACCAGGATGATCGGGGCGCCGACGGCCATGAGCGCAGGCGGCACCTCGCCGAGCAGGACGAGGGCCAGCAACGCCGCGGCCAGCGGCTCGATCAGCACCACGGTCGAGACCGTCGTGGCAGGGACCCGCCCGAGGACCTGGTTGAAGACGGTGTGGCCCAGCAGCTGCGGGCCGACGATCAGCCCAACGATGGCCCACCAGGTCGTGGCGTCGAAGCCCGTCAGCGGGCTCCCCACGACGGCCGATGTCAGCGCCAGGATCACCGCGCTCGTTCCGTACACCCACACGCCGTAGGTGGCGACGTCAAGCGTGTCGCGCTGCCGCTGGCCGATCAGCAGGTACCCGGCGACCGCGGCTGCGCCGCCCAGCGCGAGCAGGTCACCCAGCAGTGGATTGCTGCCCACCGCGTCGCCACCGGCATCAGCGACGGCGACCACGACGGTGCCGACCATCGCCACACCCATGCCGAGCCAGGTCCGCCGCGACGGGGGGCGCCGCAGGACCAGCCAGGCACCGAGCCCGACGAAGATCGGGCCGGTGGCCACGATGGTCACCGCTGCCGCCACGGAGGTGTAGGCGAACGCGGCGATGAACAACGCGAAGTGGAGCGCGAGGAAGGCGCCGCTGGCGAGGAGCTGGCCGACCTGCCGCGGCGCCGGCCACGTCTTTCGTGCGAATGGCACCAGGACCACGGCACCACCCAGTGACCGCCAGAACGCCAACGCCACGGCCGGAGCGTCGGCCACCCGGATCAGGATGGCGGCGAAGGAGACCGCCAGGACGCCCACACCGAGCAGCAGTCGGTGCACCGGGAGCACCGACGGACCTGGTGAGGCGCTGACGACCGCTTGCTCAGCGGGAGGGCTGGTCACCTCGGCCATCCTGCGGCCTC
The DNA here is from genome assembly GCF_003074135.1 of Euzebya tangerina. Classification (NCBI taxonomy): domain Bacteria; kingdom Bacillati; phylum Actinomycetota; class Nitriliruptoria; order Euzebyales; family Euzebyaceae; genus Euzebya; species Euzebya tangerina. The sequence goes on from NZ_PPDK01000003.1 coordinate 235,065, forward strand.
CCCCCGGCGTGTGCACGTCCTGGGCTGCCGGGCGAGCAGCCGCTCACGCCCCTCTCGGCTGTGCGCACTCCAACGACCTCCGGGCGCAACGGAACACCGCCGGCCAGCGCGGGCACCGTCGCCGCGAGCCGTATACTGCCAACCTGCCGTACCGAGCCAGGTACCGGCCTGCCCATCCCCTCCCTGAAGGACGCTCCAGACGCGATGACCCGCGCCGACGTGCACTACGCCCTCGCCATCGACCGTGAGATCTGGGAGGCATCCCGCGTGGACCCCGACCTGCTCGACCCCGTCGTCCGGGTCGATGCCATCCCGGGGACCACCCACCCGTTCGTCGTGCTCCGCGACTACCAGGGACCCCAGGGGACCTACCTGGAGTACTTCACGCTGGCCGACGCCACCGGCAGCGAGATCTTTCGCTCGAGCGAGCGGAAGGTCGACCTCCGCGGCGAGATGTTCCAGGACCGGGTCATCACCACCATCCCGCGACTCCAACTGGACCGGGGTGACGAGCACGAGATGTCGTTCTTCGTCGACGGCGATCTGGTCAACTCCATCCCCATGTTCCTCGAGGTCGGCGAGGGCGGCGATCCCAGCGTGATGGCGGAGGAGACGTTGTCCAAGGCCTTGGGCAAGGGCGCGGTCATGTGGATCCAGATCCCCAAGAAGGAGAAGGTGAGCCGTCTCAAGAAGATCCGCAATCGCCCGCGCGGGTTGGTCTACGACAACCATCAGCAGCCGGTCTGGTTCATCTTCGACTCCGGTGTGATCTACGTCTTCAGCGGCCCGACGGAGCAGGAGGTCGATGGTCTCACGCCGGAGACGGAGGAGGTCCGGATCGTCGCTCGCTCCAAGGACCTTCGCTCGGCCGTGGTCCGGACGACCGCCAAGGTCGAGGTGGTCCCGACCGACGATCCGCGCTGGACCAAGGCCGCGGAGAGCGGGATCGGGAAGCGGCTGAACCTGCCCGATGGCGAGGGAGCGATCGACCGCTGGCGCGAAAACTGCACGCTCTACGCGCTGACGCCGGAGTTCGCCGGTGCGCCGCGGGTGGCCGCCACCGACGGTGCGGCAGCAGCCGCTGCCGACGCCGAGGCGGAGGCCGAGGACAAGCCCGAGGTCACGAAGCGCCCGGAGGACGACATCCACGTCGAGGCGCAGATCGACCAGGAGGTCTTCGACGAGCTCATCGCCGAGGGCAAGAGCGAACGCGTCGCTCGGGCCAAGGCCAAGGCCGCCTACGTCCGGGCGGAGAAGAAGCGGATCCTCGCGGAACAGCAGTCCGGCTGAGAACCGCCGGGCCGCTGCGTGACACATGACGCCAGCACAGGGGGTGAGCGGGTGCGCATCAACTGGATCACGGCGATGATCGACGTGCCAGCGTCGGCCAGGCAGCGAACCGACGCCTTCTGGGCCGCAGTGACCGCTACCACGCCCGGCCCGGCGCGAGGGGAACAAGGCCAGTTCGTCACGCTCGAACCGAGGTCCGGCATGGCCGTGCTCAAACGCCAGGTGCTCGACGAGCAGCCCCGCATCCACCTCGACCTGCACAGCGACGATCCCTTCGCGCTTCGCGATCGGGCCGTGGACGTGGGTGCCGAGCACGTGGCGGACCACGAGGACTTCGCGATCGTCCGCTCCCCAGCAGGCGTGCTCCTCTGCACGGTCCCACACCGCATCACCGGCCACCGGCCTGCGCCGATCGACTGGCCTGGCGGGTCACGCAGCCGTCTGGACCAGGTCTGCGTCGACGTCGACCCAGCCGTGTTCGAGGACGAGGTGGCGTTCTGGGTCGGACTGACCGGCTGGTCGACGGGCAAGTTCAGCCGGTCGGAGTTCCTCTCGCTCGAACGTCCGGTACAGCAGCCGTTCCGAATCCTGCTCCAGCGTCGGGACCTCCCCACGCCGGACCGGCCTCCCGCGCACCTCGACATCGCCAGCGACAACACCGACGCGGAGGTGGACCGGCACCTCGACCTGGGTGCCCGCGTGGTCGGCCGGTTCGACTGGTGGACGGTGCTGGAGGACCCCGCCGGATTGCACTACTGCGTCACCCGTCGCGACCCGGTCACCTCGCTGCCCACGACCGGCTCGGCGAGAATGCCGTACCTCAAGCACCACCACGAGGTGCAGGACGTTCCGCTGGCAACCGTCGACCTGCCCGATGCCGAACGCCTGGGCGGGCGGCCGACGATCGTGTTCCTGCATGGCAACCCGACCTCGTCCTACCTGTGGCGCAACGTCATCCCCCACGTGGCTGACCTGGGTCGGGTGGTCGCGCCTGACCTCATGGGGATGGGCGACTCGGGTCTGCCGCCGGTCGTCACCGATGACACCTACTCCTTCATGGGCCACAGCCGTGTGCTGGACGGCCTGCTCGAGGCCCTGGACATCGGCGACCGGGTCGTCTTCGTCCTCAACGACTGGGGCTCGGCGCTGGGGTTCGACTGGGCCCGGCGACATCCGGACCGGGTGACGGGTATCGCCTACACCGAGGCCATCTGCGGCCCACGGTCGATGGCCACCGAGACCGACGACGACCGCGACTTCTTCAGCCGCCTTCGCGGGCCCGAGGGCGAGCGGATGGTGCTCGTGGACAACGTCTTCGTCGAGCACGGGCTGCAGGCCGCCACCCTCGTCGACCTGCCACCAGAGGTCATCGACGTCTACCGCGCTCCGTTCGTCGACCCGGGTGAGCGACGGCGGGTGATGCTCCGGTGGCCGCGTGAGATCCCCTTCGACGGCGATCCGGCCGAGGTCCACGACCGGGTCGTGGCCTACCGTGACTGGCTGCGGACCACGGCTGTCCCCAAGCTCTGGATCAGGGCGGACCCGGGCTCGCTGACCCCGCTGTTCGCGAGTGAGTGCGAGACCTGGCCGAACCAGACCGAGGCGGCGGTGCCGGCGATCCACTTCGTCGCAGAAGATGCGCCTGCGGAACTCGGTCAGGCGCTGCGCCGCTGGCTCGGCACCATCGCCCCCTGAATCTCCCCGTGAGTTGCGGTCACGAACTCCCGACGCTCAACAGCGTTGCCGTCAGCTGGTTGGTGAGCTCCTCTCGCGTTCGCGGCAACATCTCCGCAAGCGGGCCCAGCAGCCACAGTGCTGTGAACCCGTGGACCGCCGACCACAGCGTGGTGGCGACCGCCTCCTGGTCGAGCCCCGCCGCCCAGCCCTGGGACTGGGCGTACCCCACACCCGCGACGAGGAACTCGAAGGTCCGGCGACCGGCGGCGACCAACGTTGCGTCCTGGTTGTCCAGCAGATCGTTGCGCCACATGACGGCGAAGTAGCCGGGGTTGTCCAGCCCGAAGTCGATGTAGGCCCGCCCGCCGGCATGGAGAACGTCCACCGCGGACTCCGCATCGACAGTCGAGACGGCTGACTCGAACGCGGACGACAGCCGTGCGAACCCTTCGGTCGCGAGCGCGGTGTAGAGCGCCTGCTTGCTGCGGAAGTGGTTCGCCGGAGCCGCGTGCGACACCCCGATCTGCTTGGCCAGGGCACGCAGACTGACGCCTGTCGGGCCCTCCACGGCGATCTGTCGAACGGCGGCATCCAGCAGATCACGGCGCAGATCGCCGTCGTAGTAGGTCGAGTTCGGCATCGGCGCTCCTCCAGCAGATTGACACCGTCAACAATATAGGTTGACACTGTCAATCTTGCATCGTATGCTCAGGTTGACAGTGACAACCTAACCTTCGGACAAGAGAGGTTCCCGACATGAGCACAGCACCAACCCCCATCGTGACCGGTCGCACCCGGCCGTCCCTGCCGACGGTCGCCGCCGCGGCCAACGTCCTCGCCGCCGGGGTTCCCGGCGCACTGCTGACCATCGCGCCCGAGTGGGCCACGACCACGGTGCTCGGCAGTGGCACCTACGACGGGGCGACGAGCATGATCCTCGGCGCCATCTGGCTCGCGATCGGCGTCGTGTCCGCTGCCGCGATCGGTCGACCGGAGCTGCAGCGGGCCCTGGCCGGCGTGTTCGCGGTCCAGAGCATCTACAAGAGCGTCTTCGTGATCGGCGGCCTCGCGCGCATCGATGACCTCACGCCGACGGGCGTGGGCCTGCTCGTCGGGTTCGTCGTCGTGATCCCGCTGCTGGCAGCTGCGGCGCGGCGTGGCCTGAGCCCCGCGGTGTCGTCGTGAGCGTCCGTCGACTTCGCGCCGTCCTTCGTGCTCTTCACCTCGTTCCCGCCGTGGCGCTCGTTCTGTACGTCTACACGCCGCTCGCCGACGTGGAGAGCTTCCGCACCGTCGTTCAGATCGTGAGCGTTCCGCTGCTCGGCCTCACGGGCCTGGCCTTGTGGCAAGCTCCTCGCATCCTTGCCCGTCGCCGTCGCCGGGCGGCAGAGCCACGATGACCTCCGACACCATCACACGAGCCGGACGAACACTCGCCCGGGCCTTCTACAACGACCCACTCTTCCGACATGTCATGCCTGACGACGACCGGCGAGCGCGTGCCCTCCCCCATCTCTTCGCCGGGACCGCTCGCCGTTGCCGCGCCCTCGGCGGTCTGGAGACCGTCGCCGACGCCGCCGGCGTGGCTGGCTGGCTCCCCGGAGACCGGCTGAGCATGACCGGCGCCGACGTTATGCGCTTCGGCATGCTCACCCTGCCCCTCCGGCTGACCCTGACGGGCATGCGCCGCCTCGTGTCCCACGATGTGGCGGCGGATGAGATGATCGAGGCGCACCTCCGGCCTGGCGACGCCTACCTCTGGGTCCTGGCCGTTGATCCTGCGCGGCACGGCGAGGGCTTGGGCCGACGGGCCATGACCGCCTGCCGTGACGCCGCACGCGCATCCGGCGCCACCCGCCTGACGCTCAAGACCGAGAACCGCGACAACGTCCCGCTCTACCAGCACCTCGGATTCGAGCTCCTGGAGCAGGACATCGTGCCGTCATCGCAGCTGACCGTGTCGGTGTTCGCCCAGGACCTGTAGGCGGCGGTTCAGCCGGCAGAACGCCGGCGTAGGAGCACGGTTGCGCCGAGCGCCCCGATCAGGACGGCACCGAGGCCACCCAGGACCACCAGGCGGGTGATGTCCGCCCCGCCGGGCTCGAACTGCGCGGCCACGGGCGTCTGGACCCCCGGGCCGTCGGCGACCCAGGTCAGCTCGAGCGGCCCGTCCGGATAGGGCCCGCGGACGGGGACCGACCCGGTCTCCTCCGCCTCGGCCCCCGAGGCACCCGACACCGAGAGGACGGCACCGGGTGTCTGGACCGCCAAGCTCGAGGACACCACGTCCTGCAGTTGCGCCTCGAGCGCCGCGAGATCGATGCCGAGGTCAGCGGCTGCCGGCTCTCTCACCTCCAGCGGCAACGATCCCTCCAGCGAGATGATCTCGGTCTCCGGATCGACGCTCAGGCTGAGGGGCCCGAGCAGCCGGGCCTCGGGGGCATCGAGCGCATCCGCCAGCTCGCCGTACCGGGCCGCGAACGCATCGGGGTCGTCGAAGTCCGCGGTCACCGTGACGGTCCTCGATCCGGTCGTCTCGTCGATGTGATCCTGGACGTCCCACGGCGTCGATGCCTGCTCGATTCGCTGGACCATGGTGCCGAGCGGATCCACTCCGGCGGAATCCGCTGCACGGTTCAGTTCCGAATCAGTAATGATGGACAGCGATATCGTCCCGCTCGCATCGTCCTGGACATCGAGCTGCAGTCCGATGTCCAGGCGACACCCGACCAGGACGACGGCGAGGCAGACCAGCACATAGTTCCTCAAGATGGGAAGGCAGGCTACCGATACTTCCGATGACGATGCCTGAAGGACGCGGAAAGAAGCCGATAGGTGAGTGGCTGGTCGCCGAGGACCTCCTCACCCAGGGAGAGCTGCTCGAAGCTCTCGGCTCCCGCATGGTGGTCGACGGGAAGCGCGAGCGCCTGGGCGAGACGATCGCCCGTCTGGGATTCGTCTCCCAGGAGGACATCTCCCGGGCGGTGGCCAAGCAGTTCGGTCTGGAGTTCGCCAACAACGACCTGCCGACCGCGCACACCGGCGCCCGCGACCTGGTGCCCGAGCCCATGGCTCGTCGGCACGGCATCGTGCCGCTGTGGAACGAGGTCGACGGCACACTCGTGGTCTTGACGTCCGACCCCACGGACATCGTGGCCATGGACGACGTCCGGCTCTCTGCCGGCGCCCGTCGCATCCGCCCCATCGTCACGCCGCCCAGCCGCATCCCGGAGGCGATGAAGCAGGTCTTCCGCCCGGACGGCAGCCGCGCCGGCGACCTGGTCGACGAGATCACCTCACAGTCCGCCGCGGCCAAGGAAGTCGAGGAGCTCGAGGAGGCCGTCGAGGAAGCCGGGCCGATCATCCGCCTGGCCGAGCAGATCATCCACGACGCCCTGCACGGCAACGCCTCGGACATCCACGTCGAACCCGGCAAGGACAAGGCCCGGGTCCGCTACCGCGTCGACGGTGTGCTGCACGAGGTGATGACCCTCCCTCGTGCGATCCACGCTCCGCTGATCTCCCGCCTCAAGCTGATCGCGCAGCTCGACATCGCCGAACGGCGGCGTCCGCAGGACGGTCGCTCGACCTACCGCTCCGCCACCGGAGAGGTCGACCTCCGTGTCTCGACCCTCCCACTGCTGCACGGCGAGAAGATGGTCATGCGGCTGCTGCGCAAGGGCGCCGAACAGCTGCAGTTGGATGAGGTCGGCCTCTCCGACCAGCAACTCGACAACGTCCTGGCTCACATCGAGCGCCCCCAGGGGCTGTGTCTGCTGACCGGGCCGACAGGAGCCGGAAAGACCTCAACCCTCTACGCCTTCCTGTCCCACCTCGCCGACGACTCGCACAACCTGATCACCATCGAGGATCCGGTCGAGTACGAGCTGCCGAGCGTGAACCAGACGCCGGTCAACCACAAGATCGGCTTCACCTTCTCATCGGCCCTGAAGACCGTGCTCCGGCAGGACCCGGACGTCGTCATGGTGGGTGAGATCCGCGACTTCGACACGGCTGAGCTCGCACTCCAGGCCTCCCTGACCGGGCACATGGTGTTCTCCACGCTCCACACCAACGACGCACCTGGCGCTGTCACCCGACTGGCCGACCTCGGCATCCCCGACTACCTGATCGCCTCGTCGCTGACCATGGTCGTGGCCCAGCGGCTCGGTCGTCGTGTCTGCAGCAAGTGCGCCGAGCCGCACACCCCCACCGAGCGGGAGATCGCCCGGCTGCGCCTGAGCCGCGAGGACATCGAGTTCGACGGCTGGGTCAAGGGCCGCGGCTGCAAGGCGTGTGGGAGCACCGGCTACAAGGGTCGGATCGCATTCCTCGAGATCCTCAGCGTCGACAAGAACGTCCGGACGGCCCTGCTGCGCAAGGCCGAGGAGGACCAGATCCGACGCGCCGCGCGCAAGGGCGGGCTGCGGTCGCTTCGCGAAGACGGGTTGACCAAGGCTCGCATGGGCATCACCACACTCGAGGAGGTCATGCGGACCACCCCGACCGACCTCGTCGCCGAGGAGGACGCGATCCTGAAGGAGCTGGCCTCCGAGGACGACGACGCGGTCGCGAAGATCATGGCCGCCGTCGAGGAGGAGGCCACGTACTCCGCTGGTCTGCTGGCCGCCGGTGACGCCGAAGAGGAGCCGGTCCCGAGCGATCCACCGTTCCAACGCGTTGAGGTCGAGGAACTCGAGCGCATCGTGGAGTCTCCGCGCCACGCCGCCGACTCGATCGAGGCAGGAGCAGCTGAGCCGAAGGGGGTCGCCGGGTCCGCACTCAAGGTCGATACCGAGGTGATGGTCGCCGACCGGCCTTCGGTGCACGATCTGGAGCGAATGCTCGAAGACAGGGAGTGAGGACCGGGAGGCAAACGGGGAGTAGGGCCGGAGGAGGCACGGGTACCATCGGCCACACCCCCTCAACTTGAAAGGTCACGTGCCTCCTGTGCCCACAACAGACCAGATCATGGCAGCTCTGGGAACCGTCGACGACCCGGAGATCGGACAGCCGATCACCGACCTCGGCATGGTCGAAGCCGCCGAGATGGAGGGCACGACCGCCATCGTCGATGTCCTGTTGACGGTTCCGGGATGCCCCATGAAGGACACCATCCGCAGTGAGGTGACCAAGGCGCTGATCGACCTCGATGGCATCGACGCCGTGGACGTCCGACTCGGGTCCATGACCGAGCAACAGCGGGCCAGCCTGGCCGAGAAGGTTCGTGGCGGCGCCGGCAAGGCGCCTGGTGGCCAGGTCGTCATCCCGTTCGCGCAGTCCGACTCCACCACCAAGGTCGTCGCCATCGCCTCCGGGAAGGGCGGGGTGGGGAAGTCCTCGGTGACGACCAACCTGGCTGTCGCACTGGCCGAGCAGGGGCAGAGCGTCGGCATCCTGGACGCCGACGTCTGGGGGTACTCGATCCCGCGGATGTTGGGTGTCGAGGGCCGTCCCGTCGCCTTCAACAACATGGTGATGCCGCTCCAGGCCCACGGGGTCAAGGTCATCTCCATCGGGTTCTTCATCGACGCAGAGAAGCCAGTCATCTGGCGGGGCCCGATGTTGCACCGTGCCCTGCAGCAGTTCCTGGCCGACGTGCACTGGGGCGATCTGGACTTCCTGCTCTGCGACCTGCCGCCGGGAACCGGCGACATCGCGATCTCGCTGGCTCAGATGCTGCCCAACGCGGACATGCTCGTGGTGACCACACCACAGCAGGCGGCTCAGCGCGTGGCACTGCGGGCGGGCCAGATGACGGCTCAGACCGGCATGCGCGTCTCCGGAGTGATCGAGAACATGGCCACGTTCGTGGCACCGGACACCGGCCAGGAGTACCGCATCTTCGGCGAGGGAGGTGGCCAGCTGCTGGCTGCAGAACTCGACACCGAGGTATGGGGCTCGATCCCGATCGACACCCGTCTGCGGGCAGGATCTGACGCCGGCACACCCATCGTCATCAGCGACCCCGACTCCGAGGCCAGCCAGCGCTTCACCGAGATGGCCACGCGCCTGGCCAAGACCCGCACCTCCCTGGTGGGCAAGTCCCTGCCCCTCTCCTTCTGACGCGGAGGAAAACGCCAGGAAAACCGAAAAAGGACTTGCGGTGTCTTAGGTGCATGTCTTAGGTTCCTCCCTGCACTCGGAGAGCTTGACCGACAACCAAAGAGTTGGCTCACCGAGGATGTAAGTCAACCGCGCAGGACAAGGTCTCCGGACCGAGAAGTCGTTCCTCCTCGTCGCCTCCGAGTGCACCCAAATCCCTTCCGCTCACGCGGGAGGGATTCGTGGTTTCTGGGAGCCGGTAGGGTCCGCTCATGCGCTCTCCCGCCCAGGTTCCTCGGACCACGATCGGCGCCACCATCGCCAGCATCGACTCGTGGCTGTCCTACCAGCAGCGGTATCAACGGGTTCCGGCGGTGCAGGCGGCGGTGTGGCTGGATGGTGAGATCGTGCTGTCGGCCGCCTACGGCCACGCCGACCTGGAGACCCGGGAGGCCGTTCGCACCGATCACCGCATCCGGGTCGCATCCCACTCCAAGATCATCACCGCGACGGCGATCATGCAGCTGGCCGAGGCTGGGCGCCTTCGCCTGGACGACCCACTGCGGGAGCACCTGCCGTGGATCGCGGGGACGGCCCTCGCGGACCGCACCCTCGCGCAGCTGATGGGGCACCGCGCGGGCATCTTCCGCGACTCCTCTGATGGCTCGCACTGGCAGCTCGACCGCCCCTTCCCCGGCACCGACGACCTGCGGGATCGGGTGTGCGCCGACGAGGCTGCCACCCTCGGCACCGACGTCCGGTTCAAGTACTCCAACATCGGCTACGGGCTGCTCGGACAGGTCATCGAGGTCGTCACCGGCCAGACCTGGGGCGACCACGTGACCGGTGCGGTGTTCGAACCCGCGGGCATGTACCACACCGGCCCCGACTGGACACCCGCGGCACGCGGGCCGTTCGCCACCGCCTACTCGGGGCTGACGTGGTCGGACAGTCGGGTACCCATCGAACAGGTCGGCACCCACGCGCTGGCCTCCGCGACCGGGGTCTACTCCACGGCCGAGGACCTGTGCCGATTGGGCGCGACCTTCGTCGAAGGCGACGAGACGCTGCTGTCCGAGGCCAGCAAGCGCGCGATGACCGCCACCCCGATGCCAGTCGACGGGGTCCCTGGACTGGACTACGGCCTCGGTCTGATGGTTGCGTCGGTGAACGACCGCCGGCTGCTGGGCCACGCCGGCGGCTGGCCCGGCAGCATCAGCCGACTGCTGGTCGATCCCGAGCAGCGGTTTGCCGTCGCCGTCCTGACCACCGCCATCGACGGGCCGGCACGCGCGTTGGCCGAGGGTGCCGCCAAGCTGCTGCTCCACGCCGCCTCCACCAGCCCGGACCCCGGCGCGACCTCCAGCCGGTCGTCCGGGTCTGGGGAGGCGACGCCACCCGACGACCCCGATGATGTCCTGGGTCGCTACGTCAACGTCTGGGGAGTCCGCGACCTGACCCGGGTCGGCCATGACCTGTTGCTGCTGGACGCCACCGAGGCCGACCCGCTCGCCGGGGCCACCTGGCTGACGCCGGATGGCGACGACCGCTTCCTCATGACCCGCGGGATGGGCTTCGGGTCCGTCGGCGAGGCCGTCACCGTCGAGCGGGGTGACGCTGGTGCTGTCCGCGCCATCCGGGTCGGCGGTGCTCGCATGACGCCGTTCGATGGGACGCCGCAGCCCACCGCACCGATCCGCCTGGACTGACCGGACAGGACCGCCCAAAAACGACCGCTGGACCCGCGGTGGCGGGTCCAGTCGGTTCAGCTCTTGGTGTGGTCAGGGTCACCGACCAGCCGGCTCATTCCCAGGCAGCCACCTTGGGGTGGTCGACGCCGGAAGCACCAACCTTCGCCGCCCCACCCGGCGAACCCACGCCAGAGACCGAGTCCTCGAAGTACTCGGCATTGATCGGCGTGAACTCCTTCCACTCATCCGGGACGTCGTCCTCGTAGAAGATGGCCTCAACCGGGCAGGCCGGCTCACATGCCCCGCAGTCGACGCACTCGTCGGGGTGGATGTACAGCATCCGGTCCCCCTCGTAGATGCAGTCGACCGGGCACTCCTCGATGCAGGCCTTGTCCTTCACATCGATGCACGGCTCGGCGATCGTGTACGTCATGGTTGTAGTGCTCCTATGGGTGGCATGTTCGGACCGCGGTGCACACCATACCCTCCTTGTGACGCCATGTACCCGCAGATCACAGCAGATGACGGCACCAAGGTGTCGGGTGTGTTGCGCTCCCCCACCCCGCTGGAAGGCACACCAGGCGCGGGCGACCGGCCGACGGGCATCGCGGTCCTGCTGCACCCGCACCCGGCGTACGGCGGCGACCGCGACGTCTGGCTCCTCCCACAGATCGCCCAAGCCCTTGCTGCCGCTGACTGGGCGAGCCTGCGGATCAACTTCCGAGGCGTCGGCGACTCAGGAGGACAGCAGACCTCCGGTGAGCTGGAGCACCTCGATGCGACGGCTGCCATGGCCTGGCTGCGACGCCAGTACCCGACCGTGGCGAGGGCAGCCGTGGTCGGCTGGTCGTTCGGGGCGATGATCGGCCTGCGACTGGGGGCTGCGGCCGACCACTGGATCGGGATCGCCCCACCGACCCGGCAGGTGGAGGGCCTGCAGTTGCTCGGCCCGCTGGTACCGGAGGACCTGCCGCCGCGCCGGTCGATCATCGTCGGCAGCGACGACCAGTTCTTCCCGCCACAGACCACCAGCATCCTCCGACCCGACGACGTCTGCGTGGTGGAGGGAACGGACCACTTCTTCTTCGACCGTGATCCCGAGGTGGCCGACCTCGTCGTGTCCCTGCTATCCGGCACTGCGACCCCATCGCCAACCACATCGCCGACCACATGAGCGACTTCAGCTTGCGCGGACGCTACGTCGTCAGGATCACACCGGCTGATGTCGGCCGACGGGTGTCGGTGCGTGCGCGGGTTGGCGAGGACGCCGGTGGCCCGCAGTTCACCGACGCCGTCGGCACGCTGGAGTCCTGGTCTGACGGGATTCTGGTGATCCGACGCCGAGACGGGCAGCGCACGGAGGTGGACGAAGTCGCGATGGTGGCGGGAAAGACCCTGCCGCCTCCGCCGACCCTTCCCCGAGGCTGATCCGTCCTGGCTTAGTGGATGATCTCGTCGCCCACCCGGTGCACCCAGATGCGGCTGGTGCCACCCAACGAGCCGGGTGGGCCGGTCACCATGACGACCGTGTCGCCCGTGGCGGCCCAGTTGCCGTCAAGCAGGACCTTCTCGGCGGCCTGCAGGAGCTCCTGGGCTCGATCTTTCATCGGGACGAGCGCGGCTTCGGTCCCCCACATCAGGGCTGTTCGCCCATGGGCTCGAGCCGATGGGGTCAATCCGACCAGTGGCATCTCGGGCCGCATCTTGCTGACCAACTGCACCGACCAACCGGTCATGGAGAACGCCACGATCGCGGTCGCCTGCACATCTCGGGCGACCTGGACCGCGGACTGGGCGACCACCCGACTGACGCTCAGCTCGGAGTGTGGAGGGGGCGAGGGGTGGATCAGGTGTGGCGACCGCTCGGCCACCTCGACGATGCGGGCCATGGTCCGCACCGCCTCGACCGGGTAGGACCCCGCTGCCGTCTCCCCCGACAGCATCACCGCATCCGTGCCGTCGAAGATGGCGTTGGCGACATCGCTGGCCTCGGCACGGGTGGGCCGCGGCGAGTTGATCATCGAGTCCAACATCTCGGTTGCGGTGATCACCGGCCGGGACTCGGCGTTGGCCTCGGCGATGATCTCCTTCTGGATGGCCGGGACGCGCTCCGGACCGATCTCGACCCCGAGATCACCCCGGGCGACCATGACCGCGTCGGTGACGTCGATGATGTCGGTCAGGTTCTCGATCGCCTCTGGCCGTTCCAGCTTGGCGATCACCGGTGACTCGCCGTTCAGGGCCTTGATGCGCTCCCGGACGTCCATGATGTCGTCGGGCGTGCGGACGAACGACAGTGCCACCCAGTCGGCGCCCAGCTGATTGGCGAACTCGAGGTCCTCGATGTCCTTCTCGGTCAGGCACGGCGCGGACACCTTCACGCCCGGCAGGTTCAACCCCTTGCGCGACTTCGCCAGTCCACCAGCCACGACTCGGGCGCGGACGACGCCGTCCTCGACACGGGACGCCACGAGTCGAAGTGAGCCGTCGTCGATCAACATCAACGAGCCCGGCGTGACGTCATCCGCCAAGGCCTCGTAGACCACCGGCAGCGCGGGCAGTCCCTCGCTCTCGTAGGCGTCCAACTCCTCCACGCCGGGGTGGAGGTACACCTCGCCGCCCGTGACGATCTCGATGCCAGGGTCCGGCAGCATGCCGAGGCGGATCTTCGGGCCCTGCAGATCCGCGAGGCAGCCGACGTTGCGACCCAGTCGCTGACCCAGCTCCCGGACCGTCTCCAGACGCCGCGCGTGGGTGTCGTGGTCACCGTGGCTGAAGTTCAGCCGCACGACGTCGATGCCGGCCTCGACGGCCGCGCGCAGCTTCTCCCGGTCATCGAGGGCCGGGCCCAGCGTTGCAACGATCTTTGCTCTACGAGTCACATCGACTCCGGGGGTTGTTGGTGAGAGTGTCGGACTACAGTACAAATCTCTGGCATCATCCAAAGCGGAATTGGATACGAATACACTCCCGTGGCAGGCCTTCTGCCTCCTCGTTCCTACACCAAAGGACTTTCAGACATCATGCGTTCACGTTCGATAGCACTGGTGCTCGGCCTCTTGGCCGCACTGCTCATCTTCCCAACAGCTGCTTCCGCACAGAGCAGCGCCGAGATCTGCGACACCGACGCCATCGTCGAGGCGGTCCAGGGTGGCGACGAGGCGGGCACGCTGGAGGGCATGGCTGACGACCCGGTCGGCACCGCGGCCTCCAACAACCCGGTCCTCACCACGTTGACCACCGCCGTCGACGCCGCCGGCCTGGTGGACACCCTGAACTCCGCAGAGGCCCTGACGGTCTTCGCACCAACCGACTGTGCCTTCGCGGCAATGGACGCCGCGACGCTCGACGCCGCGCTGGCCGACCCGTCGGGTCTGCTGACCACGGTGCTGGGTTACCACGTCATCGCCGGCCAGCAGCTGTCCGCCGCGGACCTGTCCGGTGAGTACGAGACCTTCACCGGCGAGACCATCACCGTGACCCCGCCGGACGTCGACGGTCAGGCCCAGGTCCTGGTGCCGGACGTCATGACCGCAAACGCCACCGTCCACCTCATCGACTCCGTGCTGCTCCCGCCGAGCGTGACCGGTGCCGCTGCTGGCGGCGAGGACACCTCCACCGACACCGACGCCGGTGCTGAGGAAGGCGACGCCGAGGGCGGCGACGATGCCGCAGCCGACACCCCGACCGACACGGGCGGGGACGACGCTGAAGCCCCGACCGGCGGTGTTGCCACCGGTGCTGGTGGAACGGCCTCCTCGGGTCTGCCCACGCCACTGGTCGCCGTGGGTGTCCTCGGCCTCGTGGCCCTGGGTGGTGCGCTCATCGCCCGTCGCGCCGCCTAGCGCCAGGCAGAGACTGAGGCTCAGCTGCCGCTGAGCCCTCGATCACACGGTGGGCTGTCGGAACTCTCCGGCGGCCCACCGTCGTTTTCGGAACTACCATGCCGCTACAAATGAGCGACCTCCCAACGCGTGATCACCCATGAGTGACGACGCCGATCAGACGCCGGACCCCAAGCCGTCCGACATCGACGCCGAACTGGCCATCATGGCCGATGTGGTGTCTGGCGGTGCAGCCGAAGACGACCCGGAGAGCGGCTCCTCATCCGAGGACGACCCGGACACGGAAGGGCATCCCGCCGGCGCGGTCGACCGTGCGATCGAGGACACACCGGAGACAGACCAGCCACCGGAGGCAGACCGGCCACCGGACGCCGAGGAAGCCGGCAAGGTCAGCACCGTCTCGCGGGCCGTGTCCTGGCTCGCGACGGGTGCAGCGGTGACGATCTTGGTCCTGTGGGGCACCGGAACCTTCGATGTGCCGAGCATCCGCGAGATCGTGCTCCGAGAGGACTCCGCCGACCCCTCACCCAGCGTCACAGCGACGGCTCCGCTGACCGGCGCGGAGGTCACCCCGGAGCAGGCCCCGCCGCCACCGCCACCCGAGGTCCAGCGCGGCGATCCATCGTTCATCGAGATCCCAGCCATCGGCGTCCGTGCCAGCGTGATCCCCCTCAACACGATGGAGAACGGGGAGCTGGAGGTCCCGACCGACTTCGCCCAGACGGGTTGGTGGCAGGGCGGCCCGGAACCGGGCGAGCGTGGACCCTCGGTGATCGCTGGTCATGTGGACTCGGTGAACGGCCCCGCGGTGTTCTTCGCGCTCGAGGAGCTGGTCTTCGACGATGCGATCACCATCACACGTGGCGATGGCTCCTCCGCGGTCTTCGCGGTGCGGAGCACGCTGAACGTCACCAAGGAGGAGTTCCCCAGCGATCTGGTGTACGGCGAGACCGACGACGCCCAGCTCCGGCTCATCACCTGTGACGGGGGGTTCGATCAGGGCTCCTACACCGGCAACCTGATCATCACCGCCGAGCTGGTCGAGGAACGGCCACCCCCGGAATCCGGCGCAATCTTCTAGCCAGTCGGCTCCGAACAACGTTCAGCGGTCCGTAACCGCACCTTTACGCTGCGCGTCTTGGTGCTACGCTGGCATGAGTCCCATGGACCACTCACCGCAATCGCAGATGGACAGCGCGACCGCGTCGCTCGCCCGATCGCTGGGGATCACCAAGGACGAACTCATCGGGCAGATCGTCTCGGAGTGCCTGCGAGATCTGGAGGACAGGACCGGCTCGCGGCCGCCGTACATCCGTCTGGGTGCGGAGGCCGCCAGGCCCAGGCACCTGTCACTGGTTGACGTGGAGGGTTCGACGGCTCACTTGGAGGGTTCGAAGGGCTGACCGACGGCGGCCGGCGCGATGGCTCGCCCGATCACGCCGGCGAGCACGATGATCGTCACCACGTACGGCAGTGACTGGGCCAACTGGCTGGGGATCTCGAGCGTGGGGACGGGCACGCCGAGGAACCGGACATCCTCGAGCGTGACCGACAGTGACTGCAGTCTGATGCCGAAGGCGTTGGCGAACCCGAACAGCAACGCGCCGCCGAACGCCGGCCACGGCCGCCACTTGCCGAAGATCAGCGCGGCGAGGGCGATGAACCCAGCACCGTTGGTCATGTTGTCCTCGAAGCGACCGACCGACTCGAGGGAGAACCAGGCGCCGCCGAGACCCGCGATCAAGCCACCCAGGATGACCGCGGCGTAGCGCACGCGGACCGGGTCGATCCCGAGCGTCTCGGCCGCATGGGGGTTCTCCCCGACGGAGCGGACCCGCAGCCCGAACGGCGTGCGGAACATCAGGTAGGCCGAACCGAGCAGTAGCAGGAACATCGAGAGGTAGATCGGCTGCCCCACGAACAGATCGCCGATGATCGGAAGCCGGTGCAGTCCGGGGATCATGATGTCGTCAGGCCGGATCCCGGTGCCGACGCCGGCCGGCACGATGACCTGCTGCCGCAGGTAGGACGTCAGTCCCAGTGCGAGCAGGTTGATGACGACGCCGCTGATGATCTGGTCGGTGCGAAAGGTGACGGTCAGCACGGCGTGCAGCGCCGCCATGAGGCCGCCCACGATCACCGCCACGACCACCGAGGCGTACAGCCAGAACCCGCCTTCAGCCTGCCCCATCACGGCGTAGGTCATGAACCCCCCGCCGGCCCCGGCGAGCATCATGCCCTCGATGCCGATGTTGACGACCCCGGATCGTTCGCTCCACAGCCCCGCCAGCGCGCCCAGCGCGATGGGTGTGCTCTGGACCAGCGACTGCTGGATCAGCGGGATGAGGTTGGTCTGCTGACTGCTGGTGGAGTAGGCGAGGGAGAGGATGAGGACCAACGGCACGAAGGCCGCGGTGGCCACGATCAGGGCGATGGAGGTGACCCGGCCGAGGCGGCGTTCGAGCACGCCGGCGATGCCGGCCAGCAGCAGCAGCGCCCCGATGCCCAGGACGGCACCTCCCGGGTCCAGCGACAGCGTCGGCGCGTCGGGCGGGATGCCGAAGGTGAATGCGACGTCGTTCTCGGGCACCCGCCGGGCGAACTCCAGCAACCCGATCCCGAGCACCACGTAGATCCAGCCGATCCGGACCAGTCGGGTCCGCGGCAGGGTGACGGCCTCAGCGTCCTCCGCGATCGGTCGAGAGTCTGTGGTGACTGCGGACATGTCTCTCACCCTCCCCAGCCGGTGGCGAGCACGGTTCGGTTCTCATCGTCGCCCTCCACCTTGAACAGGCGCCGGACGATCAGGTCGGCAGCGACGAAGAGCAGGATCAACGCCTGCACGATGCGGACGAGGTCGATCGACAGGTCGGCCTCCAACTGCATGAGCGGTGCGCCGCTGAGCAGGGCTCCCCACAGCAGGGAGGACGGGATGACCGCCCACGGATTGCCCTTGGCCAGCAGCGCGATCGCGATGGCGTCGAAGCCGATGTTGCGGAACACGCCGGGCTGGATGAAGCCGACCGAACCGGACACCTCGCCCACCCCGGCCAACCCGGCGAACGCACCGCTGACCGCCATGACCAGGATCCAGGTGCGGGACACGCTCATCCCCGCGTAGGTGGCCGCTGACGGGTTCAGTCCAACGGTCTTGATCTCGAAGCCGGTTGTGGTCCGCTGCATCACGAACCACATCACGCCACACAGCGCGATGCCGAGAATCAGCCCCCAGTGCAGTGCCGAGCCGCTCCCGCCCGGCAGGAACGGAAGCCGGGCTGCCTCCGCGATCGGACGGGAGTGGGGCACCGACGAGGTCGTGTCCAACAGGATGACCGGGTCACGGCCCAGCACCACCCACTCCACCAACCGCAGGGCGATCGTGTTCAGCATGATCGTCGTGATGACCTCGTGAGCCCCGGTCTTCGCCTTGAGGTAGCCGGGAAACCCGCCGTACAACGCTCCGCCAAGCGCTCCCATGATCAGCACGATCGGCAGGGCCACGATGGCCGGCAGGCCCTGGAGCCACGCCCAGGTGCCGGCCCAGCCGCCGAGCAGCGCACCGATGAGCACCTGTCCCTCCGCACCGATGTTGAACAGACCCGCCTTGAACGCGAACGCGACGGCCAGCGAGGCGGCGATGAACGGCGTGGACCGGGCCAGCGACGACGCCAGCCGCGACGGGGACCCCACAGCTCCCCGGAGCAGCGCCCAGTACGCCTCGAACGGCTTGCCGATGACGGCCCCGTAGTCGAGCTGGCCCAGCCGGCCGAAGAACCCCAGTTCGGAGTTCTCCAAGCCCTGCAGTTGGTTGACCACCTCCGTCGCAACGATGACCACGCCGCCGAGCAGGACGGCGCACAGCAGGGCGTACGTCAGGACCTTCAGCTGTGTCAGGTTGGCCCAGCGGGCAATGAGGCTCTCCGACCCGCCGCTGGAGTCGTCGGGGGCACCGCTGTCCGGCCGCGAGGACGGCGGCTCCTCGCGCGGCCCCTTCGTCGGCGCACTCATCCTGGGATCTCCTCGATGTCCTCAGTTGGGGTGGTCGGTGGGCCGGGGTCGTCACCGCCGGCCATCAGCACACCCAGACGCTCGCGGGAGGCCTCACTGCGCGGCATCTCGGCCACGATGTGCCCGCGGTACAGGACCCCGACGGTGTCGGCCAGGCTGAGGATCTCATCCAGCTCCGCGCTGACGAGGAGCACCGCGGTTCCCTGGTCACGTTTGCCCACGATCTGAGAGTGGATGAACTCGATGGAGCCGACGTCCAGGCCGCGAGTCGGCTGGGCGACGATCAACAGGTTGAGGTCGCGAGAGACCTCACGTGCGATGACCACCTTCTGCTGGTTGCCTCCCGAGAGGGTGCTTGCCGGCACCTCCGTGCCGGGGGTCCGGACGTCGTAGCGCTCCACGAGCTCGACGGCTTGCTCCTCCATCGCATCCCGGTTCATCACCCAGCCGCTGGAGAAGGGCTTGCGGTTGTAGCTGTTCAGCACCAGGTTCTGGGTGATGGTGAAGGCACCGACGATCCCATGCTTGTTGCGGTCTTCGGGCACGTGGCCCACACCCAGCCGCTCGACCTTGCGCGGTGTGAGCCCGACGATGTCGGTCCCGCGGATCGTGACCCGGCCCTCCGAGATGTCCCTCATGCCGGCGATGGCCTCGACCAGTTCGCGTTGCCCGTTTCCCTCGACGCCGGCGATCCCGTAGATCTCCCCGGCACGGACGGCGAAGGTGCAGCCGGCCACGGTGATGACGTCACGCTCGTCGGTGACGCCGAGGCGCTCCACCTCCAAGGTGGTCTCACCGGGCGTTGCGGCGGCCTTGTCGACCTTGAATGACACCTCGCGACCCACCATGAGCTCGGCCAGGTCCTTGGTCGTCGAGGTCGTCGGGTCGGCGCTGCCCACAACTCGGCCACGCCGAAGCACGGTGACCTGGTCGGCGACCGCGAGCACCTCGCGCAGCTTGTGGGTGATGAACACGATGGACTTGCCGGCGTCGACCAGGGTCTGCACCACGGTGAAGAACTCATCCACCTCACCAGGTGTCAGCACCGCGGTGGGCTCGTCCAGGATCAGGATCTCCGCGTCGCGGTAGAGGGCCTTGATCAGCTCGACGCGCTGTTGCGCCCCCACGCTGAGGTCTCCGACTAGGTCGTCGGGGTCGACTTCGAGCCCGTACTCGGTGCTGAGCTCGATCACCCGCGACCGGGCTGCGGCGATGTCCAGCTTCGTCGGTCGTGAGCGTTCGTCACCGAGGATGACGTTCTCGGCCACGGAGAGCACCGGAATCAACTGGAAGTGCTGGTGGACCATCCCGATGCCGGCGGCGATCGCATCACGGGAGGAGTCGAAGCTCACGCGCTCGCCGTGGACCTTGATGTAGCCGGAGGTGGGCTGGTACAGCCCGAAGACCACGTTCATCAACGTGGACTTGCCGGCGCCGTTCTCGCCCAACAGGCAGTGGATCTGGCCGCGGTGGAGCGAGAAGTTCACGTCCTCGTTGGCGATCACGCCGGGGAAGGCCTTGGTGACGTCGACGACCTCGAGCACCGGCGTGTCGGGGGACTCCGTCACTGGGAACTGCCTCTCAACCGTCTGTCACTCCTCGTGTCCACCGAACCGAAAACAGCCCGACTCGTCGACTCCACTGCTGTGGGGTGTTCGAGCCGGGCTGTGAAGCCTAGAGGGTGAGGGCCTCGTTCAGGAAGCCCTCACCCCGCCGGGCGCTACTGCGGCAGACCGGTGACCGGGTCGATGCCGGTCTCGATGGAACCGTCGGCCAGTCCTGCGCGGACCTCCTCGATCTGCGATGCCACGTCATCCGGGACGTCGGCATCGTGGAACGGGGCGTAGCTGATGCCGCCGTTGGCGGCGTCCAGGGTGAAGATGCCACCCGAGAAGTCGCCGGTCAGCGACTCGCCGATCTGGACGAAGGTGCCCAGGTCGACACGCTTGATCGCCGATGTGGCCAGGCGATCAGCACCGGGCGAGGAGCCGCCACCGAAGGTGGTGAAGTACTCGTCCTGGTCCACGCCGATGCCCCAGGCGCCGGCCTCGGCGGCAGCCTGGACGGCACCCGAGCCGGTCTGGCCGCCAGCGCCGAAGATGACGTCGGCACCCTCGCCGAGGAACTGCTCAGCAGCAGAGGCACCCTGCGCAGGGTCGGTGAAGGAGTCGGTGTAGACGCTCAGGACGTTGATGTCCGGGTTGACCGACTGCGCACCGGCCTCATAGCCGTTGACGAAGCGGACCACTGGCGGGACGGTCTCCAGACCGCCGACGACGCCCACGGTGCCCGACTCGCTCAGCAGAGCGGCCATGGCACCAGCGATGTACCCACCCTGGTCTTCGCGGAACAGGATCCCGACGTAGTTCTCGGGGTACTCCTCCTGGAACTGGTCGATGCCGATGAAGTTGATGTCCGGGTTGGCGTTGGCGGCCTCGAGGGTGGTGTCAGCGAGCAGGAAGCCGACGGTCACGACGACCTCGGGATCGCTCTCGAGGATGGTCTCGATGTTCGTGGAGTAGTCGGCCTCGGATGCGGTCTCGATGACGTTGGTCTCGAAGCCGAGGCAGTCTGCTGCAGCCTCCATGCCGTCGTTGGCGAACTGGTTGAAGGTGCCGTCGTCGATGCGGCCGATGTCGGTCACCAGACCGACGTTGAAGTCCTCGGGGACCTCGGTGCCCTCGTAGTCAGCGCAGACGTCCTCCAGCGTCGCGCCGCCGGAGACCTCGTCGCCCTCGTCCATGGCCTCTTCGTCCATGGCCTCTTCGGTGGGCTCCTCCTCGTCCATGGCCTCTTCGTCCATGGCGTCCTCGGTGGGCTCCTCCTCGTCCATGGGCTCTTCGTCCATGGCATCCTCGGTGGGCTCCTCCTCGTCCATGGCCTCTTCGGTGGGCTCGGTGTCCTCGTCGGCCTCGTCAGCACCGTCGTCAGCACAGGCGGCCGCGACGAGTGACAGGATCAGCAGCAGGGCCAGCATGGCCATGCGGCGGCTAAGCGTCGTCATGGGGGTGTTCTCTCCTCGAGTTCGTGTTCACGCGACCCGTGCATGTCCTGATCAGCGCTGTCTGGATCAGAACTGCGTCCGCCACGGGAGGCGGGGCTGCAGGGCCGTCGAGCGATGAGTCTATCGACCTCCGACCGGTGTCGTAACCACTCAGCCATTAGCCTTCGCGGAGATGCAGAACGTCACCGTCGCCGCCCACCCGCTCGCCGGCCACCTGTTGGCCGATCTCCGCCGCGTCGGCACACCGCCCGAGCGCTATCGCGGGGTCGCCACCCGTCTGGCGTCGGTGCTCGCGCTGGAGGCCACCGCGTCGCTGCCGACGGTCACGGAGGAGGTGGAGACCCCGCTGACGACCACCACCGTGCACCGTCTCGGCCGCCCGGTCGTCGCGGTGCCGATCCTGCGAGCCGGCCTCGGCATGCTGACTGCGGTGACCGACATGTTCCCGGACGTCGGCGTGGGCTACGTCGGCTTGGAGCGTGATGAGCAGACCCTGCAGCCGACCGAGTACTACTTCAAGACGCCGGAGCTCTCGGGGGCCCACGTGCTGCTGCTCGATCCCATGCTCGCGACGGGCGGCAGTGCGGCGTTCGCCGCGAACCTGCTGCGCGAGCGCGGCGCGACAGATCTGACCTTGGTCTGCGTGATCGCGGCGCCCGAGGGCATCGAGCGGCTGACCACGGAGGACCCCGACATCAGCATCGTCACCGCTGCGATCGACGAGAAGCTGAACGACGTCGGCTACATCGTCCCGGGCTTGGGTGACTTCGGGGACCGCCTCTTCGGAACCTTCTGAGGACCACGCGGATCGCGGGTGCTGTCAACCCGCGAGGCGACCTGCGCGTCTGATGAGGTGACATGCTCACCGCACTGACCGCCACGGGGACCGGACCACTCTTGGACGCAACTGACGCCCGCGCGATGCTCGATCGCATCTACGTCGAGCACCACACCTACGCCCTGCGCCTGGCCGTCCAGCTGACCGGCGATCAGCCGACGGCGGAGGACGTGGTGGCGGACGTGTTCGTCAAGCTGTTCAAGCGTCTCCAACGTGGCCCGATCGAGTATCCCAGGGCCTACCTCCGGCGGGCCGTGATCAACCAGCGCAACTCGTGGTTCAGACGCAACGTCCTGGAACGCGCCAGAGCGGTCGTTCGGTCGGGGGACGACCGCGGCGACCTCGAGGCCACGGACGCCCTGGCTGACCGGGACCAGATGCTGTCTGCCATGCGGCACCTGACCGAGCGGCAACGGCAGGTGCTGGTGCTGCGGTACTACGAGGACCTCTCGGTGGCGGCCACAGCTGATGTCCTCGGGATCGCTGAGGGGACGGTCAAGACCACCACGCACCGAGCCATGGGACGACTCGAGGGCCTGCTCAGCGAGGAGGTACGGACATGAGCGAGTGGCACCACGACCCCACCGAGCCCACGCCCGAGAACGAGGCGACCATGAAGCCTGGCCAGACCAACCCGATGTCCCACGGCCAACTCGAACAGCGCCTGCGCGCGGCCATGGCCGCCAGAGCGGACCAGGTCACCCCGTCCGCACAGCTGCGCCAGACGATCAACGACCGCCTCGACCGTCCCCACCGACGGGCTCGGATGCAGCTCGGACTCGTCACGGCCGCTGTCGCCCTCCTGGCCGTCGCGGTACTGGTCACCCAGCTGACCGACGACCCCGACGACGCGCTGATCGAGTCCCCCGACGTCGAGTTGGTCGTCCCGCCCAGTTCAGACGAGGCGACGGACGAGCCGACGCCGGCCACCGAGGAGGCCATCGAACCGGCCAGCCCGGAGGCGACCGAGTCCGCGACCCCGCTGACGGCGGCACCGACTGCGACACCGTCGGTCTCATCGGATCCAGTAGCAACTGCTCCGGCCGCGCCGTCGACCACCGGTGAACCCGACGAGCCGGCCACCCCCACCCCGGAGCCCACGTCGCCCACGACCGCCGCGCCGCCGCAGTCGGTCAGCCTGGTCGGAGGCGCCGACACCTCCGCCGCGGGGTCCCTGGCCGAGGGCGAGTCCCAGACGTTCGTGTACGCGGTCGAGCCGGGCTTCTTCAACTTCCTCCTCAACGATCTGGAGGCCCCCGTCCGGCTGGCTGTGGGCATGAACGGTCTTGAGCCCCAGCCGGTGGAGGGCGTGACCTACAGCGTCGAGGTCGGTGTCGACGTGGGCCAGATCACGGTCGTCGTGACCGGGACGCGGCCCGGTGAGCCGGTCGAGTGGCGTGCTCGGGTGATCCTGTCGCCCGACGCACCCGGTCAGGTGGTTGAGGGTGTCGGTGGCTCGGCGCAGATCACGCGGCAGGACGGCACCTCAGACGACGTGATCGAGTTGATCTGTGAGAACCCGGACCTCTCGGTGCGCTATCAGATGGCCTCCGGCGCCGTCCTCCTGGCCCAAGGAGGCGACAACCCGAGCGTCGAGCTGACGACTGGCGAGGTGGAGTCCGTGCTGGCGGAGAACGTCCAGCGGACCGGAGCCGACGACGTCGTCGGCTTCCGGGCGAGCTTCAACCCCGACGTGGCCGACGGTGTGGTGCAGGCTGAGATGCAGCACAACGCCGGCATCGGGCCTTGCTGATCCCGTTCTCGCGCAGGTAGAGGGCCGCGGGCCAGTCACGTCGTTCCTCTCGCCTTCTAGCTCTTTGGAACCTGGGCGCCACTTCTTGCGTCGGATACGAGACACCTCTCTCGAAGGACTCACCAATGTCCAGGCACAATTTCCGTTGTCGGTCGCTCCTCGTCCTTCCGGTCGTGGCCGCGCTCGTAGCCGGTTCGGTGTGGTCGGCGTCAGACGCTGTTCAAGCGCAAGACGCGCCCGCCGTGATCACCTCCCGTCTAGCCGGTGAAACGAGACTTGAGACAGCCGTGGCCATCTCCTCGCGAGCCTTTCCGACCGGAGCGCCGGTTGTCTACCTCGCCCGATCTGACAACCCGGTGGACGCCGTGGTCGGCGGCACCCTTTCCGATGGCCCGATCCTCCTTGTCGCCGGTTGTGATGATCTTGCCGACACGGTTGCCGACGAGATCAACCGCCTCCGCCCGGATGAGATCATCGCCTTGGGCGGGGAAGACTCGGTCTGCGAGCAGGTTCTGCTCGAGGCTGAGGTGGCAGCCATTCGCGACATCGTCGGCGCATGCACGACCGGGGTCACGCTGGACTACGCGGAGGATCTGGTTGTGGCCAACGAGGTCGGAGTCGAACTCGATCCAGCTGCAACGCTCGCAGATCTGCAACGGCAGGTCCGGGCTTACCTCGACAGATTCGCAGACGAACTCATCGCGCGGGCAGAGGATGGTGGGGACGATGTGGAAGAGGCCCGTCGAGCGGCCGACGCGATCCGCCGGGTCGAGTTCCTGCGCGAGGAGCGCACGTCGCAGATCTGGTCCGATGGCGATCGGTCTGAAGTCCGACTGGACGAGATCGGAGGACGGCTGGTCGTGACGGACTATCAGTTCCCGAGCACGTGCGAGTAGCCAGCCATAGATCCTGATCGCGGGCAAGGCCCACGTCGGCTGCGCTGAACCTGGCGCCTACGCTAGGCCACAATGGTGCGCTGGAGGGGTCCGGCATCTGACGCGATCCCTCTATGTCTCCAACTTTGCCTTCGCGGGCGCAGAGCGGGTCGGAGGACCAACCGACCCGTCTGAGGCCAGAGAGGTCTGCTGGTGGCCGGTCGCCCGGGTGGTCGACCTGATCCGGGATGGTCAGATCACGGATGGACTGAGTCTGACCGCGCTCAGCGTGGCGCTGACGATGGGTGCCCTCTCCGCTGGAGCGGGTGACTGAGCCGAATCAGAGCTCTTCGATTACCCCGCCGCCCCACCAGCGGATCCCTCCGACTCCGGCATCCCGGAGGACCGCGGCGATGTCGTGCCGGTGCTCCTTGTCGGTCTGCACGAGGACCAGTGTCTTTCCGGCCTCCAGCGCCTCCATCGCGGTGTCGTGCATCGCCCCCTCCTCCCCGAGCTTCTGGGTGAGCCTGACCAGTCGCCCCTTCACGCCGTGCTTCTGGCCGCTGGGGTCGAC
This sequence comes from Euzebya tangerina, assembly GCF_003074135.1. Classification (NCBI taxonomy): domain Bacteria; kingdom Bacillati; phylum Actinomycetota; class Nitriliruptoria; order Euzebyales; family Euzebyaceae; genus Euzebya; species Euzebya tangerina. The sequence goes on from NZ_PPDK01000003.1 coordinate 260,665, forward strand.
CATGTCCTTGGCATCCTCGCCGGAGAACAGGTGCAGTTCACCGGTGTCGACCGACGCCATCGCCGCTTCCACGGCCGTCACGTTGGCAGGATCGTCGAGGATGCCGGTGACGGCGTTGCGCGGCGTTTCGATGCTGGGCATGCGCGTGATCGTAGACCAGCCCGGCGACCGACGTAAGGGCCCAGGGCTGAGTTCAGACCGCCCCTCAACCCGCCTGACGGGTGGGGTCAGGCGGGGAGGCTGGTGTAGGAGCGGCCGTCAGGGGTGGTGAGGGTGACGGCCCTGGTATGTCGGTCCAGGTCGAGCTCGAGCCCGCGGGTGTGGACCCGGCTGTGGCAGTCGCGACAGAGGAGAGTGAGGTTGTCGACGCTGGTGGGTCCGCCCCGGGAGCGGGGGATGATGTGGTGGGCGTCGCAGTGCTGCGGCGGTGCGGTACAGCCGGGTAGCCGGCAGCCACGGTCAACGGCGTGCAGGGTGCGGTAGTGCGCTTTGGTGATCGGCGAGGTGGCATCTCCCACGGCGATGGGCCGGCCGGTATCGGTGACCACGGTGATCAGGTGCGGGTCACAGAGGAGCCGATCGACCGTGAGGCGGGTCAGCGGGATCGGGCCGCCATACCAGCGGGTCAATGCCCGTCCGGTCGCGGAGGGCAGCTCGCGGTGGTCGATGACGATCGAGATCGAGGACCGGGGTGGCCGAGCTACCGGGACCTCGGCGGCGGGGCCGCCCGAGCGTGTGGAGGCCGCGCCGGACAGGGCATCGGCCGGGGCGTCTGATTCGCCGGTGGTGTGCGGGCCGCTGGCAGCCAGGCTGCTGGTCGTGACCGATGTTGGAGACGCGGCCGGTGCGGCTGTTGCCGGCGGCGGCGGGCTGCCGGCGAGGTAAGCGGCAGCCACGCGACGTAGTCCCTCGGCCAGTTGTGCCGACCGGACGGTGGATGGCAGCAGCTCGGCCGGAACCGGCGTCCCATCGGCATCAACCCCCACCGCGTCGGCCTTGATGGGTGGGTCGGCGGCAGCCTCTGCGGCCTCGGCGATCGCGGTCACGGCGTCCAGCCGGTCATACCCGGAGTAGACAGCCCCACCGAACAGATCCGGTTGCACCCGGAAGCAGCGCCGCTCACCTGGGTCCTGCTCGTGGACCGTGGCGTCGGCCGCAGCGATCACATCAGCCCACCCATAGGCACGCTGCACGATCCGGTCCGGCTCCCCCACCCCGATCTCGGCTGCCAGCTCGGCATCGAGTTCGCCAATCTGGGCCACCCGCAATCCCTTGACCGCGCTCACGATCCCGCGGACCTGCGACTACGACAACCGACCCTGCCCAAACGCCGCGTCGACCGCCGGCAAGTGGCACAGCACCCGCTCAGCCCGACAGAGGAACCGCACCTCAGTGCCGGTCCGACCCGTCGCCAGCGACACCAGCCGCTCCAACGGCAGACCCGACCGGCGCTCAGCCTCACCCGACCGGCGAGCCTGACGGACCAGCCTGATCGCCTCAGCCATGCCAGCATCGAGTGACCCGAGCAGCCCGATCAACCGATCCGCGGCCGACTGCGGCCGAGCGGCGTTCGACGCGGGTCCGGCCGGGTGCGGCGCGCCAGGCCAGACCACATCATCAGCCCACACCACATCATCAGCCGGCACCTCATCAACCCGCGGAATCCAGCCGGACGGCTGCTCCAGCGACGGGTCGAGGACGGTTGCGGACATGACTGTATTGAACCAGGGGGGTGTGACATGCCTGACCTCGAGAAGACCCACACGCTGAGGAACTGTGTGAAGATCTCGACGGGGCAGGTACTGCACCGTTCCGGCTAGTTGGCAGCCGCTAGACGCCCAACTCAGACACCATGAATGCACGCCGGCCTGCCGGAGCATAATTGCAGATACTTCAGCCCGGCTTTGGTCCTGGTGAACCCGCAGTGCTGGTAGTAGAAGTCGGCCACGTGGTCGTCGAAGTCGACATGCAGCCACTCACAGTTCGAACGCCTGGCCTCGTCGGCAGCCCGGTTGACCAATTGAAGTCCGATACCCGAGCGCTGTCGGTCCGGAGCGACCATGACGTCTTGGAGCCAGGCGTGGGCGAAGCGGTCGGTGATGACGTCGGCGAACCCGACCAGCACGCCGTCGATCCTGCCAGTGACCCAACCGAAGCTGTGATTGTGGACCAAAGCCACGCAGTCCCAGTCGGACTCGGTGCGCAGGCTGGCACCGAACGCTGCGGCGTGGAGTGTGGACGTCGCCGGCGGTGAACGGCGCTCGCCATTCGATGCGTCGGGCGGTCTTCGGCGACGACGGCCGGCCCAACGGTTCAGCGCCGACCAGCTTGACTGGACCCCCGCCGGCTGCACCGAGGACCTGGCCATTGGGTCATACTGCCCCACTGACGGCGGCCGAGCGCCGGCCGGGATTCACGAGAGCGCCACGTTGCTACAGACCAGCGAACAGGTCGTCCTCCACCCCGTCCGGCGTGCCCACCTCAGACCAGCGGCGGACGAAGGACTCGTGGCCGTAGAACCCCTCCATCATGTCGTCCGGCACGTTCATGAAGAAGCTGTCCGGAGCGATCTGACTGACGTGGGCGTGCAGCGCATCCCGCTTGACCTCGATGTGCGGCGTGACGTCGACGCGGGTGGTGATGAGGTCGTCGGGGGTTCCCATCGGGATCTCGTCGGGGTCGGTGTACTCACCGAAGGGTGAGGGCAGGCCCCGGTCGATGAACATCTGGTTGGCCTCGGCGATGCGCGACTTCGGGAAGGCGGTGAGGTAGAGCTTCGGCGTCCGCCACGGCGCACCGGCCTCCGGGTACATCACCTTCATGCCGGCCGCCTCACAGGCCAGGACCGTGACCCGGTGTGCCTGGATGTGGTCGGGGTGCCCGTAGCCGCCGAAGGCGTCGTAGGTCACGACCACGCTCGGCCGGAACTCGCGGATGACCCGGACGACCTTGCCGACGGCCTCGTGCATGTCGGCCTGCCAGAAGTTCGCGGGGTCGTAGTTGCCGTCGCGGCCCATCATGTCGCTGTCGGCGTAGCCGAGGAACTCGTGCTCGATGCTCCCTGGCCCCTCGAGGATAGAGAGGGCGTTGGCGATCTCCTCGGCCCGGACCTCGGCCAAGCGCGGCCGGATCTCCTCCTCATCCATCCCCTCCCCCACGATCTCGCCGCGTTTGCCGTCGGTGCAGGTGAGCACCTTCACCCGGCGGCCCTCGGCCGCCGCACGAGCGAGGACCCCGCCGGTGCCGATGACCTCGTCGTCGGGGTGGGCGTGGATGGCGAGCAGGCCGGGGGCAGCAGACATGCTGCGCAGTCTAGGCTTGCGCCGGGCGAGGAAGGCCGCTGGCGTCGGCGACGACTCTCAGTTCCACGATGGCGCCGGGTGTGACGAATCCTGAGACCTCGATGGCCGTCCAGGCCGGGTTGGGCTCGCGGACAAACTCGTCTCGAACCTCCTGAAACACATCGATGTGACCTTGTAGGTCGACGTGATAGCTGGTCATCTCGACCATGTCTTCGGACGTGAGTCCGGCTTCGACCAAGACGGCTTCCACCTTCTCGAACGCCTCCCGGATCTGAACCTCGGGGTCATCCGCGAACGAGTTGTCCTCCGGCCGATGACCGGTCATGCCGGTGAGCCAGAGCAGGCCGCCGCTGATGATGCCTGGCGACATGTGCCACTCGTCGCGATAAACGGTCAAGCCTTGCGGGGTCACGTCTGTTCGAGCCATGACCGATCACGCTAGTTCGATCGGTCTCGGCAGCAACCTGGCGCCGAACAACGTGCGACTGGGCAATGATCTACATATGCCGATCACGTGGTCAGAGAGCGCGCTTGACCTGTCGTCACGGGTACGAGTCCGCTTCGTCGGTCCACTCGAGACGGGCGCTCCTGTCGTGGTCCTGCACGACGCCGGAGCCGAGTCCGTGGACGCACCCGCGTGGGACATGGTGGCCGAGCACCGCCCGATATGCCAGGTCATGCTGCCCGGCGTCGAGGGCAGCACCGACGTGCCAGATGGCGCGGACATCACCTGGATGACCGGCCTGCTGGCCGACGTGTTGGTGACCCTGGGGGCACCACCGACGACCGTGGTCGGCACCAGTCTGGGCGGCTGGTTCGCGCTGGAGACGGCCCTCGCCCATCCGGCACTGGTCCAGCGTCTGGTCCTGCTCGACACCGCCGGCCTGCACTCACCGCCGGGCTATCTCTTCGGCCTGTTCGCCGACGGTCAGGGTCAGGGTGGCCACGACGAGCTGCTCGGCCCGACCATGCGCAACCACCGGGTGCCCGACCACCCCGCAGCGATCGCCCCGTACCTCGCCGACCTGACCGCTGCCGCGCTCCACAGCTGGAGCCCACACCTCCCCGATCCCTCCCTTCTCACCCGGGCCCGACAGCTCACCACCCCGACGACGATCCTGTGGGGTGCCGACGATGCGCTGATCCCCGTGGCCCACGGCCGGGCGCTGGCAGAGGTGCTCCCGAACGCGACGTTGGAGGTGGTCACCGACGCCGGGCACCTGCTGGCGGTGGATGCTCCTGCACTGGTGGCCGCACGAATCCTGGGGCGACCCGTACCATCGGGCAGGCATGCCACTTGATTCCTACCGCCTGATCGACGACCCGTCCCAGCTTCCGGGTGCGCTCGAATGGCTGGCCGACCTCGATCCGATCGGCGTGGACGTCGAGCGCGCGGACTGGAACCGGTACTACCGATCCGCCGCACTGGTCCAGATCGGCGGGGACGGCCGCGTGGCACTGCTGGACCCACTCGAGCTTGACGACTGGACGCCGATCGAGCGCTTCCTGGGCGAGCGAGCGATCCTGCTCCACGCGCTCGAGAACGATGTCGCCCCGCTCCAGGCCCTCGGCGTGGACCCGCCAGTGGTCCATGACACCGCCATTGCCGCCGCCGTCCTCGGACTCCCGATGGGGCTCGAGACGATGCTGGCGGACCTGCTGGACATCGAGATGACGTCGGACAAGTCCAAGATGCAGCGGGCCGACTGGGAAGCCCGGCCGCTCACGGAGGAGATGCTCGTCTACGCCGCAGGCGACGTGGCCGACCTGCCCCGACTGTGGGCGCTGGTGGAAGAGCAGTTGCACCAGACAGGTCGGTACGAGTGGTATCAGGAGGAGTTGGCGGCGACCCGCGACCAACCGACGATCGAGGAGCGACGGGACTGGGAGCGCACCAAGGGCGTCGGCCGACTGGACCCGAAGGCTCGTGCACGAGCGAAGGCGCTGTGGACCACCCGGGAGGACCTGGCGCGCACCACCGACACGGCGCCGGGCCGAATCGTCAATGACAAGACGCTGGTCGACCTCGCGTTGAAGCCGCCCAACGCGCTTCGTGAACTGGGCCGTCGCGGGGTTCGCCGCCAGTCCGTTCGGGAGTTCGGTGAGGATCTCATCCAGGCGCTCGAGATCGGGGCCAACGCCGAGCCCGAGCCCGTCAGGCGCAACGGGCGACGTGCATCCGACGCCGACCGGGAACTGGCCGATGAGCTCCGTGCCCTCCGAGCCAGCATCGCCGAGGATCACGGCCTGGACGCCGGGATGCTCTGCCCGAGCCGCATCCTGCTGCGAGCCGTCATGAGCGATCCACAGTCGCCGGAGGAGCTCAAGTCCGCCCTCGGACTGCGCAACTGGCAGTGGGAGCTGTTGGCCGACGACTTCGTTGCCACCGTCTTCGTCGATGAGGGGACTGACGCCGCGGCGCCGGCGAAGACGCGCACCTGATCGGCTATGGTCCCGCTCGTGAACATCACCCTCACCGACCAGGCCGGAGCCGAGTGGCGGCTGGCAGACCATCTGGACAGCGCAGCGCTCCTGATCACCTTCCGCGGCGACTGGTGACCCTACTGCAACGGCCAGCTGGTCAGCTTGGCATCGCTGCACGAGGAGTTCACCGCCGCCGGAGTGCGGCTGTTCGCCATCGTGGTGGACAGTCCGGAGCAGAACGCGGCCATGGTCGACAAGCTCGACCTGCCCTTCCCCGTCCTGTCGGACCCTGATCGCTCCAAGGCCATCACGCCCCTCGACGTACGGAACGAGAAGGACCCACGCGGCTTGGCCCTGCCGGCCCTCATCCTGCTCGACGCAACGGGTGAGGAGGTGTGGCGCTTCGTCAGCCGCGACTACGCCGACCGGATGCCCGAGACCGAGGTGCTGGAGGTGATCCGCAGCCACGGCTGGGACGCCACCACACAGGACCCGCCGCCGGTTGGGCCAGCGGCACCCGGTGAGCGTGCGATGCCGCTGGAGAAGCTGCCGACCTATCTCAAGGGTGCTCGGTTCGCAGCGCTGGCCATGGGGCTGCGGCACGGCCACTTCGACGAGTCCATCAAGGACGACTCGAAGGCGTTCGTCGCCGAGATGGACACCTACATCGAGCAGACCACCGCCCTGCTGAAGCGGAAGGCCGCTGCTGACTGAGTGTGGGCGCGGTGTCCGCTCGGTCGCAGGTGGGGAGGGTCTGTCCATGGCCACAGATCACGGACCCAGCATCAAGGACGACGAGCAGTACGAGAGCCTCCGAGACGACGGCATGAGCAAGTCCAAGGCAGCGGCGATCGCCAACACCGATGACGCCGCGTCCAAGGGAGGCCAGCAACCCCCCTACGAGGAGTGGACCAAGGAGGAGTTGTATGAACGGGCTCAGGAACTGGACGTCGACGGGCGCTCGGACATGACCAAGGACGAGCTGATCGAGGCGCTTCGTTCCGACCAGTAGCGGTTGCCGAGGCTGATTCGCGACGGCGTCAGGCGAGGTCGACCGGCGGCTTCCAGCCGCGGCGTCGGATCACGACCGAGTAGATCCGTTCCAGGACGAGGAACGCGAGGAAGGCGACTCCCAGGGTTGGGAGCAGAACGCCGAGGAGGATCGCGACCAGCCCGATCCCGATCGGCGTGGTCCTGATGAGCCGTCCGGCCTTCGGCGCCCGGGACACCTCACCCTTCGGCCGGCGGCGCCACCACAACACGTAGCCGAAGACGATGGCGGCTACCACGCCGAGCGCCAACGCCGTCATGCCGATCTGCCCGAGGAGACCGAACAGCTCGGCCTGGTGCCACAGGATTCCATACGTCGTCAGTTGGCTCATCAATGGCGTGTCCGCGAAGCGCGTCATCGAGGTCACCTCACCGGTTCGAGCATCCACGGCGACCTGATCCCGGTCCAGCGGAAAGACCACGTCGTTCTGTGCGACTGTCCACGCAGTGCCGTCATCGGGCGGAGCCGTCACGACCAGTTGCTGGTCGAGTCCGGCTGATCGTGCCGCCGCGACCACACCGTCGACGTTCGCCCAGGAGGCCTGGGCGGTTGTGGTCTCACCGTTCGTGGCCGCAAGTGCCGTATCCAATTGGGGCGCCTCCCCCGCGAATGCGTCCCGGAGTACTCGGATGTTGTCCCCGGCGTACTCCGTCCAGGTGAGCCCGGTGATGACCAGCACCAGCAGGACCGGTGTCATCCACAAGCCGATGGACGTGTGCAGTTCCCTCCAGCGGCGAGTGCCCCGACCACTGATCCGCGGCAGCCAGGTGCCCCTCGTCCGACGCCACGCCGCGCGGGTTCGGGGCCACCACAGGTATAGGCCGGTGATGATGGCCACCAAGAGCCACGAGCCGGCGAGCTCCGTCAACGACTCGGCGGGTTGCCCAAGACCCCAGGAGGAGTGCCACTCCCGAATCACCTGAGCGGGCCGATCCGACTCGGTCAACGTGCCGGTTATCGCACCGGAGGCCTCGTCCACGTAGACGGTCTGGCCATCCGGAGGGCCACCGAAGCCCTCGGGTGCGATCCCTCCCGGTGATATGAGAACGCCGGTGTTGGTCTCAGCGTCCCCGGGTTCGACCGAGATGATCATGGCGTCGGGATGTTCCTGCCGGACGGCTTCGACCTGCCCGGCCAGTGATACCTGCGCAGGCCCGGATGGGACGAGGGTGTCGCTGAGGAATGCGCGCTCCATCTGCGGGTTCCACGCAAAGAGGATGCCGGTGACGGCGAGGGACAACATGATCGGCGCAGCGAGGAATCCGCCGACGAAGTGGAGTCGCCACATGAGTGGACGGATGGCCTCCGCGCGAGACTGGCGCTCTCGTGGACGTCGAGCGGCCGTTTCTGGACGCGGAGAGTCAAGGGTCGTGGACACCGGAGCTCCTCTGGTTGCGGCGGGCGAGGAATCGCGTATGCCCGAAGATGTCGACGGGGAAAGACCGATGGTTCCCCGCCGGTTCAGGATCGAACTCGGTGCAGGGCGGCTCGTGCGGCCGCCGCCCCCTTGGACCCCCGACGGGCGGCTGCAGCGTCCCAGTGCGCCCAGGACCGATCGCGACGGAGGAGGCTTCGTCGAATGACCGAGGTAATGGTCGCGGGTGGGGCGAGGGGCCGAACTCGTGCGTTGGTGCCGGAGCCGGTCTCGTAGGGGAAGCTCCCCCAGGCCTCCGCCTCGGCCGTCGTGGGCGAGGCCCAGAACTGCTCGACGTTGCGGACCAGCGCGGCGACCAGCGCCCGGTCCTGACCGATCTGCGGCACCATGAGGGGGTCCAGTGCCGCCACGAGCGCGTGCAGCGTCTGACGGACGAGCGGCAACCCCCACTCCTGCACCGGTCGGTTGTCCGGCGACGCCAGCCGCGGTGTCGTCCGATCGCCCACCTCGTCGTAGCCGAGCAGCGTGCCGTGGTCCGCCGCACAGACGGACAGGGCGAGCACATCCAGCGCCCGATGGTGGGTGGGCCCCCAGCCGCTGTTCTCGTCGTAGAGCCAGGCCCGCTGCAGGCGCCTCACCGCCTCCGGCATCGTCGGATCACGCTGGAGACCGACCGCGAAGCCGAGCGGCGGGTCACCACCGAGGTGACCGGCCAGTACGACGGCCGCCCGGTGCTGATTGCCTCGGCCGACGATGTCCACCAGTGCGGCGCCGCCGGCGAAGACCCCTCGCTGTTCGAGGTGGCGGCCGACGATGCCGCGGCGGGTCTGTGCCGCCTGCAGGATGGATTCGGACAGGCCGCCATCGTGGAGGAGGGTCAGCAGTCGCCGTCTGCGGCCTCGCGTCAAGCGTCGGCGCAGCGTGCCGGGGTCCAGTCCGGCCTGTCGCAGGGCGACGGCGGTCGAGCCGGTGATCGGTCGTAGGCCCAGGCGGTCCAGCATCCCCGCCAGTGACGCGTCCCTGCTGTGGCTGAGGACCCACGCAAGGGTCTGCGGTGAGGTGTCGCCCAGCGCGGCGAGGGCCCACACCTCCCGGCTGGCGTGCAGGTACGCCAAGTCCAATTCGCGGGCCCCGCCCTCGAGACCGGTCTGCATCTGCCTGGCCAACTGGAGCAGCACCTGGCCGTCGCGAGAGAGGAAGAAGAGTCGCCTGAGGTCCTCGTCTGCTGCTTGCCGGAGGACCCAGCTGACGTAGGCGACCAACACCGGACCCAGGACGCTGGCCGTCACATCGCGCCGGGCCGCCGTGATGGCGTCGACCGTGTCGACGGTCGTCCTGGCCGCCCTCGCTGCGTCCGCAATCGCGGCTCCGGCGGGGCCAGTGTCAACCAGGCGCTGCTCCCACCGGGTGAACCCCGGCGTCATCGCACCGAAGACTATCCAGTCACCGCCGCGATGGGAAGGTTGCGCAGCTTGGCCGGCAGCGCGAAGTGCATCTGCTCATCGACGACGGTCAACCGCTCCACCTCCGCGCCCCGATCGAGGGCCTGCAGGTGGTCGATGACGTCGCTGACCAGCACATCGGGGGCACTGGCGCCACTCGTCAGGCCGATGGTGTCCACCCCTTCCAGCCAGGCCGGGTCGATGTCGGCTGCATCATCGATCAGGTGGGCAGCGGGTGCGCCATGGTTCAGCGCCACCTCCACCATCCGTTGGGAGTTCGACGAGTTCTGGCTGCCGACGACGAGTATGAGGTCGGAGCGATCGGCCAGCACCTTGGTGGCGTCCTGCCGGTTCTGCGTGGCGTAGCAGATGTCGTCACCCTTCGGACCGCGTGCGGCCGGATACTTCTCCTTGATCGCCTCGATGATCCCGGTCGTCTCATCGACGCTCAGCGTGGTCTGGGAGATGTAGGCCACGCGGTCGGGATCGGGCAGGTCCAGGGCAGCGACGTCCTCCGGCGTCTCGACCAGGTTGATCGACTCGGGGGCCTGACCCATCGTGCCGATCACCTCCTGGTGGCCCTCGTGGCCGATGAGGATGATCGACATGCCCTTGGCCGCGTACTCCAGAGCCTCGTAGTGAACCTTGGTCACCAGTGGGCAGGTCGCGTCGATCTGCTCCAGCCCACGGGCGGCCGAACGCTCGCGGACCTCCGGCGGAATCCCGTGGGCGCTGAACACGATCGGCATGCCTTCGGGAACCTCGTCCTCGTCCTCGACGAAGATGGCTCCCTTGGCTTCCAGATCAGCGACGACGTGGGTGTTGTGCACGATCGCGTGGCGCACGTAGACCGGTGCACCGTAGTGCTGCAGAGCGATGTCGACGATCTCGATCGCTCGGTCGACACCGGCGCAGAATCCACGCGGGGCGGCCAGGAGTATGGTGCGGGGAACGGAGTCAGCCATGAGTACTCAATCGTAGCCAGGCTGGCTGCCCACGAACCCCCGTCGACTGACCAACTGGAGCCCGACATGCCGAGTCTGACCGTTCTCTACACCAAGCCCGCCGACGACCCCGAGGGGTTCGTGGCCGAGTACAAGGCCGACCACGTCCCGATCGCCGCGCGCTTCCCGAACATGGCCAGCCACAGCGTGACGGTCTTCACCGGGACCCCACGGCGAACCGAACCGGCCTACCACCTGATGTTCCACGCCGAGTGGGATTCGGCCGAGGACATGCAGGCGGCCATGGGGGACGAGTCGATGATGGAGGCGTCGAAGCACGCCATGGGCATGACCCAGAAGTACGGCAATTCGGCGGAGATGATGATCGGGGAGTAGCTCGATTTCCAAGTTGATAGAACCTCTATCAGGTTTTATACTGGCGTCATTCGTGACCGCCGGGGATCCCGGCAGCGCACTCGAGCTGAACGACCAACCTGAGGAGGTCCCACCCCATGACCCGCTTGCTTGACCCCTTCGAGGAGATCGACCGCTTCCTCGGCAACGCCTCTCGCAACCAGGGTGTCCGCATGCCGATGGACGCCTACGAGAAGGACGGCACCTACACCCTGAAGTTCGACCTCGCCGGGGCCGACGCCGAGCACGTCGACCTCACGGTCGAACACGGCCTCCTGACCGTGACCGCTGAGCGCCGCCACGAGGCGGACCCGGCTGATGTCAACTGGCTGATCCGCGAACGGCCGACCGGCACCCACAGCCGCCAGGTTCGCCTGGGTGACCGACTGGACGCCGGCAACGTCTCGGCGAACTACGACGCCGGCGTGCTGACCGTCACCATCCCGATCCGGCCCGAGTCGCAGCCACAGAAGGTCCAGATCGACACGCGAAGCCGCGAGGCGATCGACGCCTAGCACATCTGCGCCCACGCAGGTCTCCCGCCCCTCACCAGACGCTGGTGGGGGGCGCACTGCTGTGGGGGTTCTCCGCAAATCCGGCCGCCTGCGGTCCTACACTTCCGCGCTGATGCACATCATCGTCGGAGGTTGCGGCCGGGTTGGCGCGGAACTCGCCGAACGCCTGAGCGATGAGGGCCACGACGTCGTCGTCATCGACAACGACCAGGGCTCCTTTGCGAAGATCGGCATCAACTTCAACGGCGAGACCGTCCTCGGTGACATCACCGATCGGGAGGTCCTGTCCCGGGCGGGCATCGAGCGCGCCGACGCCGTCGCGGCCGTCACCCCCTCCGACAACGCCAATCTGATGGCCGTCCAGATCGCCGGCCGCCTCTTCGACGTCCCCCACACGGTCGCACGCCTGTTCAACCCCCAGCGGGAGCCGTCCTATCGGAAGATGGGGGTTCGCTACATCTCCGAGACCTCGATGATCGTCGCTGCGGTCCGCAACGACATCCAGCCGGACTCCTTCCCGGTCCACCTGGCCGAGTCAACCGATCAGGTGCAGGTCGTCGAAGTGCTGGTCACCGCAGCAGGACGGGGGGTCAGCGTGGCGGAGGTCGAGTCCGAGGGTGACACACGAGTCGCCAAGTACATCCGGGGCACGCGCAGCCGCATTCCACGTCAGGACGACCGGTTCCTGACCGACGACGTCGTCGTCTGCGCCGTGAAGCGGAGCGGGGCGGCTCGGCTCCGCACGTTGTTGGCCGGGGGCACCTAGATGTACGCAGTCATTGCCGGCGGCGGCAAGGTGGGGCGTGCGATCGCCTCGGACCTGTTGGAGGACGGCCACCAGGTCACCATCATCGAGCAGATCCCGGAGCGCACCGAGGGGTTGCAGCGCCTCTACGACCTGCTCGTCATCCGCGGGGACGCCACCGACGTCAAGTACCTCCAGCAGGCCCGCCCCGAGCGCGCCGACGTCTTCGTGGCAACCACGCGCAACGACGACGTCAACTACGTCTCCTGCCAACTCGCGACCATCACCTTCGGGGTCGATCGCGTCCTGTCGCGCGTCAACTCGCCGCGAAACGAAGAGCTCTTCCAGGCGATGGGCATCGAGGCCGTCTCCACCACGACGTTGATCTCACGCCTCATCCGCGAGCAGGCGACCGTCGGCGAGCTGATCCACCTGTACACCCTGCGTGCTGGGGAGGTGAACCTGGTCGAGATCGACGTCCCACACGACTTCGCCAGCTACCGGCGGAATGTGGCCCAATTGGAGCTGCCCCAGGAATCCGTGCTCGTCTGCGTCTTCCGCGGTGAGGACACCGTCATCCCGCGCGGTGACACGTTCCTGGCCCCGGGCGATCAGGTGATCGCCTTGACGACGCCCGAGCTCGAGACCGCTCTCCGCGGGGCGATCCTCGATCCCTCCGCGCCCGATCGGCCGCACCCATGAGCCAGGGCCCGAGTGGAGACCGAGGCATCCGCGACACCGTGGACGACAACCCGCTGCAAGGTGGCCTCACCGGAATCGCGCTGGTCGCGGCGGCGATGCTGCTGGTCGCCGCCCTGGCTGCCGCGATCTGCGGCGCGGCGCTGCTGCTGATCGGCTGACCCATGCTGTTCCGCCCCGGCAGCGACGATCTGCGCCTGATCCTGCTGTACACCGGCCGCGTCATCTTCGGGGTCGGGTTGGCCATGGCCCTGCCAGCCGTGTTGGCCGTCATCTACGGCGAGTTCGCCGACGGGTGGAGCTTCCTGCTGAGCGGATCCCTGGCGGTCATCACCGGGCGAGCAGCCGAGTTGTACCTGCAGACCGCGAAGCGTCTGGACTCCTCCCATGCACTGGCCACGGTGTCCCTGGCCTGGTTGACGGCCCCGGTGTTCTGCGCCATGCCGCTGTTCATGAGCGGCCACTACGCCAGCTTCCTCGACGCCTACTTCGAGGGCATGTCGGGCATCGCCACCATCGGGTTGACGCTGGCCAACGACCTGGACCACATGGCGCGCAGCGTCAACTTCTGGCGCCACCTGATGCACTTCCTCGGTGGGCAGGGGATCGTGGTCATCATCCTGACGGCCTTCTCGACCGGCGCGGCTCGGCTCGGCACGCTGTACACGGGTGAGGGCCGCGAGGACGTCATCCTTCCCAACATCGTCCGGACCGCCCGGTTCATCTGGCGTGTGGCCCTGGTCTACGCGCTGATCGGTACCAGCCTGCTGTGGGCCGCAGTCACCACGGCCGGCCTCCCGGTGCTCGACGGCCTCTACCACGCCTTCAACCTGTTCATCGCCGCCTTCGACACGGGCGGCTTCGCGACGCAGTCGAGCTCCGTGGCGTTCTACCGATCGCAGTCCGTGGAAGCGGTTCTGCTCGTGATCATGGTCGCTGGCGCCTTCAGCTTCGCGCTGCACTACCAGCTCTGGCAGGGACGGAGGAGCGAGCTGTTCAAGAACACCGAGACACGCATGCTGTTCACCTCGGTGATGGTGCTGCTGACCGTCATGGTCATCGGGCTGGTCCGCTCGGGAACCTTCGAGACCTTCTTGCCCCTGTACCGCCATGCCCTGTTCAACACGGTGAGCGCGCAGACCACAACAGGACTCGGCACGGTGCCAGGACGGCTCTACGTCACCGACTGGGGCGTCCTCGCGCCGGCCGTGATCGTGACCGGCATGGCGATCGGCGGGATGGCCGGCTCTACGGCTGGCGGCCTCAAGGCCATCCGGCTGGGCCTGGTCCTCAAGGGACTGCGCCACGACATCCGGCGAGTCCTGCTGCCCGAGGACGCCGTGATCGTGGAGAGCTATCACGCCGGCGGACGCAGCATCCTCAAGGCGCCACAGGTTCGGGATGCGGCCCTGTTCGTGCTGCTGTGGCTCTCGCTGTACGCGGTCGGCGCGGTTCTGGGCCTGTTCTACGGCTATCCGCTCGAGCTGGCCCTGTTCGAGTCGGTGGCAGCCGCCAGCTCCGGTGGACTGTCGGTCGGGCTTGCCCGACCCGACCTGGAGACGCCGCTCAAGGTCGTGTACATCCTGCAGATGGTCGTCGGCCGGCTCGAGTTCATCAGCATCTTCGCCCTCGTCGGATACGTCGTCAGCGTGATCCGGGGGAAGGCGTGAGGTCGGTGGCGCGATGAGGACCCCACCGCCGTCCCGCCGGACCGTCGGCGCCTACACGGTCCTGGCGCTGCTGGGCGTGGTCGCCCTGATCGGTCTGTCGTACCTGCTCCGATTCGACCAGCCCGCGACCAGTCCGCTGTCCCCGCCCGCTGACAGCGCCATCGACAGCCTGCGGGAGGAGGTGCCGTGCGAGCTGGATGAGGGCCGCGAAGGCGAGGATCGGGAGGAGGCTGCCTCAGAGCCGTCGCTATCGCTGGTGGTGACGTCCGGCGAGCTCTACGACTGCCCGCAGAGCTGGGACGACCGTCTGGTGCGCTACACCGGTGAGGCCATCGGCGCCAGGTTGTCCCAAGGCGAGGGTGTGTGGATCCAGCTCAACGACGACGCGTACGGCCAACAGGGCGCTCCGCTGCCGACCCACCGGGACTTCCGCGGCGGCAACGCAGGTATCGGTGTCCTGTTCCCACCTGACCTGGCGGCGCAGGTGCAGATGGTCGGCGGCCCTGCTGTGCACGGCGACGTGGTGGAGGTGGTCGGGCGCTTCGAACGGATCGATGATGCCACCGGTGAGGTGGCCATCATCAGGGCGGAACAGGCGGTGGTGCTCCGGGAAGGGGAGTTCTTGGAGCGTCCGGCCGCCCCGGGCCGCGCTGCTGTCGCCGTCGTGGCCTTCGTCGGCGCCGTGGGCATCACGATCCTGGAGCGTCGACGACGGATCTGACGGGCGTGACGGGAACTGTTCACCTGGGTCATGTCACAGATCAGTCGGCTGTCTCGTCGATCTGGTGTCCCAACTCAGTCGATCCCTCGGAGGGTGGCGCGTGCAGGTCTTCGTGGCAGGTTCAACAGGTGTGCTCGGCCGACGGGTCGTCCCGGCGCTCATCGCCGAGGGCCACACGGTGACTGCCGTGGCGCGGGGCCCGGCGAAGGCAGCCGTCCTTCGTGAACTGGGTGCCGAGCCGGTGGCGGTCGACCTCTTCGACCGGGCTGCGGTGGTCGCAGCGACGGCCGGACACGATGTCGTCATGAATCTGGCGACGGCGATCCCGTCATCCTCCGCGATGTTGCGGCCATCTGCGTGGGAGATGACATCCCGGCTCCGGACGGAGGGGGCCAGGAACCTGGTCGAGGGGGCGCTCGCGACGGGTGCGTCCCGGTACGTGCAGGAGGCGCTGGGCTTCGTCTACCCCGACCACGGCGACCGGTGGATCGACGAGGGGACGGGACTGGAGCCGGCACCCTACGCCGAAGCGGTTCTCGCGGCTGAGGCGTCGACGCGGCACGTGACCGAGGCCGGCGGAGTGGGCGTGGCGTTGCGCTTCGGCATGTTCTACTCCGCGGATTCGGCGCAGACGGCCGACCTCATCGCCGCCGCGCGCCGGGGCTTGCTGACCCTGCCCGGGCGTGCCAGCGCACACCAACCCTGGATTCACGTCGATGACGCCGCCGCTGCGGTCGTCGCCGCACTTGACGCACCGGCCGGCGCCTACAACGTCGTGGAGGACCAACCGCTGACCCACGCCGACCACGCCGAACTGCTGAGCGAACTGCTGGACCGTCGTGTCCGTCGGACCCCCGACCTGGTCATCAGGTCCTTCGCCCGATTAGGCCGAGGCGTGGGCGAGGTGATCGGCATGGTGTCGCGATCCCAACGAGTGTCGAACCGTCGGCTGCGCGACCAGACGTCATGGCGACCGACGTTCGGACACCGGCGGGACGGGTGGAGCGCCGTGCTCCGCGCTCTGGACACCAACAGCGGTGCGTAACCGTCATGGATGACGCCAGGATCGCCCAGAACCGGCAGCGGCTCATCGCGCTGGCCTACCGGATGCTCGGTGAGCGGGGTGAGGCGGAGGACGCGGTGCAGGAGGCGTTGCTGCGGTACACCGGCCACGATGGTCCGATCGACAATGCGGAGGCTTGGCTGACGACGGTCACGACCCGCATCTGCCTGGACCGGCTGACGTCCGCGCAACGGCGACGGGAGGCCTACATCGGCCCGTGGCTGCCCGAGCCGATCGCAACTGACACACCCGACCCTGCGGATGCGGCTGATCTGGCCGACAGCCTGACCCTGGGCTTCCTCGTCGTCCTCGAGCGCCTCTCACCGCTGGAGCGGGCAGCGTTCCTGCTGCACGACGTCTTCGGCTACGCCCACGACGAGGTCGCCGCGATGCTCGAGCGCACACCGGCAGCCGTCCGGCAGGTGACCTCCAGAGCACGGGCCCACCTGGACGACGGTCGGCCACGGTATGACCGCGATGGCGAGCGCCGGGAGGCCGTGGCGCGGCGGTTCGCCCAAGCGGCGGATGGCGGGGACCTCGAGGCGCTGATGGCCGTGCTCGCGCCCGATGTGACCTTCGTGGCAGACGGTGGCGGTGTGGTCCCGGCCAGCCGGCATCCGGCCCGCGGCGCGGAGCTGGTGGCGAGGCGGGTGCACCAGTTTGCAGGGCTCCGGCCGGTGGGGTGGGCGATCACCCTGCGCGAGGTCAACGGCGAACCAGCGATCGTGGTCAGCCGGGAGGACGGCGCCGTCGACACCGTCTGGGTCCTGCACACGGAGGACGATCTGGTTCTGGCGATCCACGCGATCCGCAACCCCGCCAAGCTGACTGCGCTGCGGGCAGACCGCTAGCCCGGAGTCGAGTTCACGAACGAGCGGAGCTCGGCGAGGAACATCGGCCAGGCCGGCTCATCGGCGGCGAGGATGTGATTGCGACTGGGTAGCATGGTCAGTCGGCTGCCCGGGATCAGGCTCGCCAACGTGGTGGAGGCTGCAGGTGGCACGCGGATCTCGTCTCGGGAGTGCATCACCAGTGTGGGGACAGTGACCTGCGTGGCCAGATCCAGCACGTCGATGTCTCCGAACACACGCATGAAGCGGGCGGCGTTCTCCGGTGAGCAGGTCCGGCGTTGGAGCTCGTTGAACGCCTCCCACTGCGCACGCGTGCCGTCCGGCATGAACTGAGCGGTGAACACCTGTCGGAACGTGGCGTTGTCGGTCCCCCACCCGGCGCGGGCCAACTCGACGTTCAGCTCGGCCTCGCGGAGCCCCTCCTCGCTGGATGCCCGGGCTGTCCGTCCCAGGCCGTAGGCACCCCACAGCACGAGGTGGCTGACCCGTTCGGGGTGCCGCACGGCGTAGGCGATCGCCACGGCGCCACCCTGGGAGATGCCGAGCAGGGGGAACCGCTCGACGCCGGCCGCGTCAACCACCTGCTCGAGGTCGTCGACCCAGGCGTCGAACGAGAACTCGACCTCGGCTGAGGACAGGCCACTGCCCCGTTCGTCGTAGCGCAGCAGGGTGTGGTCGCGGGACAGATCGGTCCACCAGTGGCGCCAGATCGGGCTGGCCCAGTCGTAGTCCAGATGCGACATCCAGTTGGCGGCTTTGACGAGCCAAGGACCCTGGCCGGAGGTTGCGTAGGCGATCCGGACCCCGTCGGGTGTGTGGTGGAACTGGATCCGCTGCGTGACGCTCGGCAGTGGCTCGGGGGGCGCGGTGTGGGATTCGACGTCCAACTGCTGTTCGAGGACGGCCCGCTCGAGTCGCTCGATCTCCGGCGATGGGTCCACGCCCAGGTCCTCGACCAGCCGCTCCCGCAGAGCCCGGATCTCCGCCAGCGCATCGGCATGACGCCCAAGCCCATAGAGCGCTTCGACCAGGACCACGACGGGTCCCTCGTCATGCGGGTGCATGGCCACGAGGTCGTCGCACAGGGCGGCGGCTTCGACGTAGCGAGATGAGGCGACGAGCAGGGCGCCGCGTTCCTGCTGCAGGTCCGTGCGCTGCCGCCGAAGTTGCTGGCGCTGCGCCTCGACCTCGGGATGCTCGACCTCTGGAAGCGGATCCCCCCGCCACAACACGTCGATGCGTTCCAATTGGGCCAGCCGCTCGGCGTCGTCCATGTCGGGCCGGCGTCGGGCCAACAGCGCCATCTCGTGGAGGTCGAGGCTCCCCTCGGCAACGACCAGCCGGTAGCCGGTTGGGGCCGTCTCGATGGTCGCGACGGGGACCAGGCTGCGGCGGAGGCGGGACGCAACCGTCCGAACGGTTGCCCGGGGGTCGCTCGGCGTGTCGTCCAGCCATACCAGGTCGGCGATCCGCTCGGGCGAGACGCCGGCGGAGTCAGCGAACATCGCAAGGACCACGAGGACCTGGCGTTGGCGGCGGGATGGGAGCGGCTCGACGGCGCCGTCTTTCCGGCGGACACCGGCCGGCCCGAGGACCGAGATGCTCACGCCCCGGACGATAGATGACCCGTGTGACCGGTTGGTGAACCGTTCGGCTGATCGCTCCGTACAGGGTGGCGTCGGCAGCGGTGACACCCGCGTGACACGTCGCTGACACCGCCATCCACCACCGTGACCGTCGAAGCCGTGCCTGATCACCAGCACACACGGCTCACCGCTCGCACCGTCCTGCCAGGAGCATCCACCATGACCACCCGTCCACCAGCCGGCGCGCCCTCCACGACGCCTCCACCACTGCCCAGCCGTGGCGGGGGCCGAACGCGTCGACTGCTGTCGTCGGTACTCGTGGGCGCGCTGATCGCCAGCACGCTGAGCCTCGTCATCGGGACCGGACCGGCCCAGGCCCAGGTCAGTTCCGGGTTCGGGATCCAGTCCCTGGTCCTCGAGGCCGGCGATGAGCCGACCGACATCCGTCAGCTCGCCCTCAGCCCCGACGGGACGCGGGCCGTCTTCACGGCGGACCTCGACGTACCCGGGCTGCGGGAGCTGTGGTCGATTCCCCTCAACCAGGGCACGCCAACGCCGACACGCCTCAGCCCGGCGCCTGACACGCCCGGAGGAGATGTCACCACCGCCAGGCTGACCCCGGACGGCACCCGAGTGCTGTTCACCGGCGACCTCCTGACCGACGGTGCCGACGAGCTGTACACGGTCCCGGTCGACGGCTCGGCACCCGCCGTCCGGCTGAACGTGGGCCCGGCTCAGGGTCAGCCTGTCTCGAGGGCCTTGGCGATCACCAGCGACAGCGCACGAGTGGTCTTCCGCGCGGCGACGGCCGGGCCTCAGCAGTTCGAGGTGTTCTCGGCCCCCGTGGATGGCGGCGAGCCGATACGGCTGAGCGACGACGTCCCGACGGGCGGGGGGTTCTTCAACCTCAGTCTGACCCCAGACGGGACCCGAGTGGTCTACCGGGGCGAGGGCGTTACTGATGGCCGGTCCGATCTCTACAGCGCACCAGTCGATGCCACCGGGCAGCAACTCCGGCTGGTAGCTGCGCCGAGCTCCACACGCGAGGTCCTGCTCGGGGGTCTGGTTGTCTCCTCAGACAGCAGCCGCGTTGTCGTCCGTGCCGATCTGCGCACCGACGGGGTGGCCGAGCTGTTCAGCGTCCGGCTCGACGGGACCACCGAGCCAGTTCGGCTGAGCCCCGACCTGCCAACCGGTGCCCAAGTTGGCTTCTTCGTGGACGTGACGTCGGACAGCACCCGGGTGGTCTACTCCGGCCTGCGGAGTCTCAACACCGTCGAAGAGGTCTTCAGCGTCGCCATCGACGGCGGTCCGGTCACCCGACTGAGTAGCGACCCGGTTCCAGGAGGCTCGGTCGGGCTCGCGCGGCTTGCACCAGACGGGCAGTCCGTGGTCTTCACCGGCGATCTCCTCACTGACGGGGTCGACGAGATCTTCTCGGTTCCTGTCGACCGACCCGGCGGGCAGGTCCGATTGAACGACCCGCTGCCACCGGGGCAGCGCCCGTCCTTCTTCGAGGTATCTCCTGACGGGCAACGCGTGGTCTACGAGGGTGAGCTGACGACGCCGGGTGTGAAGGACCTGTACTCGGCCGAGATCGGGGTCGAGGGTACGCAGGTCCGGCTGAGCGATGGGACCGAGAGGCGGGACGTGGAGCTCTCCACCATCACATCGGATGGCCGGTCAGTGGTCTATCGCGAGGCCGTGGTCGTCGACGAGCTCGACCAGGACACCACAGGTGCCCAGTTGTCCAGCGTCCCGATCGATGGCGCGGCGCCGCCGACGCGGCTCTCTGACGATCCCGTCGAGGACGATGTGATCGGCGGCTTCGCCATCTCCTCCGAGCAGACCTTCGTGCTGTACCGCGGCGCACTCCGCGGCACCGGCGGCGATGAGCTCTATGCCTCGGCACTGGGCCTGCCCGGACCAATTGGCGATCTGACCGTGGACGCGGTCAGCGCGACGACCGCGACGGTGTCATGGACGCCGCCGACCACCGGTCAGCCCGACAGCTACCAGGTCACCATCGACCCACCCGACATCCCCACCCAGACCGTAGACGGCGCGGCAACGGCCGCGACCCTGACCGGGCTGCAACCCGAGACGGGCTACACCGCGACGGTGGTGGCAGTCAACGACGCTGGCAACTCCCCCGGCACCACCGTCGGCTTCACCACCGCCGCGGCCTCCGACCCCGGCGACCCGGGTGACCCGGGCGATCCAGGTGATCCGGGCGAGCCGGGCGACCCCGGCGACCCAGGCGAGCCGGGTGACCCGGGCGAGCCGGGCGATCCGGGCGCTGACACGGCGACCCAGACCGAGATCGTGCGGCTGGCCGGACCCGACCGGTTCACCACCGCCTCAGCGATCGCCCTGAACCAGTTCACCCCTGACGAAGTCGACACCGTCCTACTGGCCACCGGTGGCGACTTCCCCGACGCCCTCGCCGGCGTCCCCCTGGCCACAGCCCTGGACGCCCCCATTCTCCTCACCGCCACCGACACCCTCACCGACACCACCGCCAACGCCCTCGCAGCGTTGGACCCCGAGACGGTCATCGCCCTCGGCGGCACCGCCGCCATCCAAGACCCAACACTCGAGGCAGCCGGTCTCGCCGCCGACGGGGCCACCACCCAGCGGCTCGCTGGACCAACCCGCTTCGAGACCGCCACCGCAATCGCCGACGCCCTCCTCGACACCGGCGGCGACCCCACCGAAGTCTTCCTGGCACTCGGCACCAACTTCCCCGACGCCATCGCCGCGGGACCCCTCACCGCAGGCGCACCCATCCTGCTCACCGCCCCCGACACCCTCACCGACACCACCACCACAGCGATCACCCGCGACACCAGCACAGACACAGGCGTCGACACCACCACCGACACACCCCCGCCCAACCGCATCACCGCCGCCGGCGGCACCGCCGTCATCCCCGACACCGTGCTGGCCGCCGCCAGCCAAGCCGCCGACGGCGCCACCACCCAACGGCTCGCCGGACCCAACCGATTCTCTACCGCAACAGCGATCGCCGAAACACTCCCCAACCCCGACACCGTCTACCTCGCCGTCGGCACCAACTTCCCCGACGCCCTCGCCGCCGGACCCGCCGCCGCAGCCGACAACGCCCCCATCCTCCTGGCCGTCGGCGGCGCCAACCAACTCCCCCAAGAGACCGTCCAGTACCTCCAGAGCCTCGACACCCTGAACCGGATCGTCCTCATCGGCGGCACCACCGCCATCCCCGAGACCATCGCCGACGAGATCACCCGCCTCGTCGAGTAGTGGCGCAAGAGATGGGTGCTGGGCGTGTCTGTGAGGGGCGCGCCCGGCACCACCTCTGATCCCGGCCTGCAGTCACACCACCTGTCCAACTCACACTCCAACCCGTCACACGTCCACCAGGAGACCCGCATGGCTTCCCGCGCCGCCGCACGCCCATCAACAACAACCACTCCAACTCGCGCACTGCCCGTCCCGCGGCTGCTGGCCGCCATGCTGGCGGTTGCAGTGCTGGCCAGCACGCTGGCTGCAACCACAGCGCTGCCTGCCCACGCGCAGGGCAACCCCGGATTCGGGCTGGAAACGGTCGTCGTCGAGAGCCCCGATCGGCCAACGAGCGTCCGACAGGTCCGGATCACCCCGGATGGCGCCACCGCGGTCTTCACGGCTGATCTCGAGGTCGAGGGTCGCCCTGACCTCTGGTCGATTCCGTTGGATGGCGGCGCGAGGACCCCGACCCGGCTGAGCCCGGAGCCGGTCGCCGGTGGATTCGTCGGGGGGTTCACGATCAGCCCGAACTCCACCCACGTCGTCTTCAACGGCGACGTGCTGAGCGACGGCAGACGGGACCTGTTCGTCGTCCCGGTCGACGGATCCAAGCCGGCCACCCGCCTCAACATCGGCCCTGCCGAGGGCTTCGGCGTCAGCCAGTCCGTTGCGTTCACGCCCGACAGCCAGCGGGTGATCTTCCGGTCGGCCACGAGTGACGATCCGATTCTGGAGCTGTTCTCGGCTCCCGCGACCGGCGGGCAGCCGGTCCGCTTGAATGACGATGTCCCCGAGGGTGGAGGGGTCTCGACCTTCGTGGTGACACCCGACGGCAGCCGGGTGGTCTACCGTGCGGTCGGCACGACCACCGGCGTGTTCGAGGCGTACAGCGCACCAGTTGACGCCGCCGGCGGACAGGTCCGTCTCAATGCGCCCCCTCCCCCTGACGGCGATGTCGAGGGCCGGTTGGTCGTCACACCGGACAGCACACACGTCGTCTTCAGCGGCGATCTGCGAGTTTCGGGCGTGTCGGAGCTGTTCAGGGCCCCGGTCGACGGCTCGGCGGACCCGGTCGTGCTCACCCCACAGCCGGTGGTTGGCGGCGACGTCACCAGGAGCCAGTTCGACATCACCGCCGACGGCTCCCGGGTGGTGTACCTGGCCGACCAGCGCGTCGATGAGGTACAGGAGATCTTCAGCGTGCCGCTGGAGGGTGGCCCGTCAGTCCGCCTCAGCAGTGATCCGGCAGGCGAGGGCGACATCCTCCGCTTCGAGCTGACACCTGACGGTGAGTCCGTCGTCTACCTCGGTGATCTGCTGACCGACGAGGTGCGCGAGATCTTCTCGGCACCGGTGGACGCCGGTGGCGCTCAGGTCCGCCTGAACGGTCCGCTGCCTCCGGGCGAGAGCCTGACCCGCTTCGACCTCTCGTCGGATTCCGAGCGTGTGGTCTTCCCCGGCAAGCTGACGACCCCGGATGTGGTCGATGTGTACGCCGCGCAGGTCGGCGTCAGTGGAACTCAGGTGCAGCTCAGTGATGTGGACGTACCGGCGACCGCAGATGACGAGCTGATCACACCGGATGGCCGATTCGTGATCTACACCGAAGCGGTGCCCGACCAGCAGGGCTCCTCGACCGGTGCGTTCGCGCAGGCCGTGGTGGTTCCGATCGATGGGTCCGCGCCCGCACGACCGCTCACCGACGTCCCGGTCCAGTCGGACTCGATCCGGAGCATCCAGCCAGCCCCGGACTCATCCTTTGTGGTGTTCCTCGGGGACCTGCGGACGGCGGACGTGGAAGAGATCTACGCCTCCGGTCTGTCCCCAGCGCCGGTCACCGACCTGGCTGCCAGCGCAGTCGGCGCGACGACGGCGGAGCTGTCCTGGACCGCCCCGACGACCGGTCAACCCGACACCTACCGGATGACGCTGGACCCGCCCGACATCGCCGACCGGACCATCGATGGCGCGCTGGAGTCCGCGACCTTGACCGGGCTGCAACCCGAGACCGAGTACACCGCGACCGTGGTGGCCACCAACGACGTGGGCAACTCCCGCGAAACCACAAATGCGTTCATCACCGCTGCAACCCCCAACCCCGGAGACCCTGCCGATCCGGGCGACCCAGGCGACCCGGGCGACCCGGGCGATCCAGGCGACCCGGGGGATGACGACGGTGGTGAGACCGAGACCGTCCGGTTGGCCGGCGCCGACCGGTTCACCACCGCCACCACCATCGCGCTGGACCGCTTCGAGCCCGGAGACGTCGACACCGTCCTGCTCGCCACCGGCGGCGACTTCCCCGACGCCCTCGCCGGCGTGCCGCTGGCCACCGCGCTGGACGCACCGATCCTGCTCACCGCCACCGACACCCTCACCGACACGACCGCCAACGCCCTCACGGCGTTGGACCCCGACACCGTCATCGCCCTCGGCGGCACCGCCGCCATCCAACAGGCCATCCTGGACGCCGCCGGTCTCGCTGCCGACGGGGCCACCACATCTCGTCTGGCCGGACCCTCCCGGTTCGAAACCGCCACCGCCATCGCCGACGCCCTCCTGGACGCCGGTGGTGACCCCACGAGCGTGTTCCTGGCCCTGGGCACCAACTTCCCTGACGCCATCGCCGCCGGACCCATGAACGCGGGCGCACCCATCCTGCTCACCGCCCCGGACACCCTCACCGACACGACCACCGCAGCGATCACCCGCGAGACCGGGGATGACATCCCACCGCCGCCCCAGCGCACCACGGCCGTCGGCGGCACCGCGGTCATCCCCGACAGCCTCCTGAACGCAGCAGAACAAGCCGCCGCAGGCGCCGCCACCAACCGGCTGGCCGGACCCAACCGATTCGCCACCGCCACAGCAGTCGCCGAAACCCTCCCCAACCCACAGACGGTCTACCTGGCCGTAGGCACCAACTTCCCCGACGCCCTCGCCGCCGGACCCGCCGCCGCAACCGAGGACGCACCCATCCTCCTGACCGTCGGCGGCGCCGACACCCTCCCCACTGAGACCGTCCAGTACCTCCAGACCCTGGACACCCTCGACCAGATCGTCCTCATCGGCAGCACCACCGCCATCCCCGACACCATTGTTGATGAGCTAACCCGACTGCTCGGCTAGCGACCAACACGCCCGCTGACGGGCGCGCTTGCCAGGGCACGCCCGGCCCTGCCGTGCCTCGGGGACGTGCTGAGCGCGAGAGATCGCGCCGCCACGGCATCCACATGCGGGCTGTGCGAACCGACCGGCCGGCAGCTCCGTACTGCGGCATGTCCGCACACGTGACAGCCCGGTGACACGCCCCTGACACCCCGCTGCTCCACCGTCATCACTGCTCGCCCGACCATCACGCCTCGGTGAGCCCCACCCAGCCAGGAGACACCATGACCCCCCGCCGCACCATGACCCGCCCGACCACACCCGTGACCTCGCCAGCCACGATCGCCCTCCCGGCGCAACGCGACGTACCCGGCCATCTGCAGCGATGGATCGCCGCTGTGCTCCTCCTCGCAGTGCTGGCCAGCACGCTGGTTGCCGGAACTGCCGTGCCGGCAGGGGCCGCCGGCAACCCAGGCTTCGGCATCCAAGACCTGGTCCTCGAATCTGGGGACCAGCCCAACGAGCTGTCGCGGCCAGTGATCACCCCGGACGGCACGAGGGCGGTCTTCCGCGCCGACCTGGAGGTGCCTGGCCGGTTCGAGCTGTGGTCCCTCCCCCTCGACGGGAGCACGGCGACGCCGACACGGCTCAGCCCGGACCCACTCATCCCAGGCGGTTTCATCGTCGACTTCGCGATCAGCCCTGACTCCACACGAGTGCTGTTCGTCGGCGATGTGCTGACCGACGGCACCAATGAGCTCTTCAGTATCCCCGTCGACGGCTCGGCGCCGGCCGTCCGCCTGAACGTGGGGCCAGCAGGCGGTCAGAACGTCGAGACGGACTTCGAGATCACCCCCGACGGCGCGCGAGTCGTCTTCCGCGCAGAGACCGCCGGCCCCGACCAGTTCGAGGTGTTCTCGGCCCCCGTCGGCGGCGGCGACCCGATCAGGTTGAGCGACGACGTCCCAGCCGGCGGCGGATTCTCCTCCGTCATCTTGACGCCCGACAGCAGTCGAGTCGTGTATGAGGGTGAGGGCAGGCGTGCAGGGTTCAATGAGCTGTACGCGGCCCCCGTGGATGCCAGTGGGCAACAGGTCCGGCTGGTCACCGCGTCCAGCGCCGACCGTGCCGTCCTGCGTGGCCGGCTGCAGGAGATCACCCCGGACAGCACACGCGTGGTCTTCCACGCGGACCTCAACGCCGACTTGGTCAACGAGCTGTTCAGCGTGCCGATCGACGGCTCCGCCGACCCGGTTCGACTGAACCCGGACCTGCCGTTCGGCGGCGACGTGGCCATCTTCGACGCCGCAATCACACCGGACAGCTCCCGCGTGGTCTACCTGGCCGACCAACGCGTCAACAACGTCCAGGAGCTCTTCAGCGTCCCGGTGGAGGGAGGCCAGTCGATCCGGCTCAACAGCGATCCGGTGGGTGGCGGGGCGGTCCTCTCCCCGAAGCTCACGCCCGACGGCGCCGCGGTGGTCTATCTGGGCGATCTGGTGACGGACAACGAGCGCGAGATCTTCTCGGCGCCCGTCGACGCTCCCGGCGGTCAGGTCCGCCTGAACGACCCCCTGCCGGAGGGACTCAGCCTGTTCACCTTCCAGATGTCGCCCGACGCCGAACACGTCGTCATCCAGGGCCAGCTGACCACGCCGGGTGTGAACGACGTGTACTCCCTCCGGATCGGCGTCGAAGGCGACCAGGTACTTCTCAGCGACGGGCAGGGGCCCCAGGAGGCGAGGCTGCCCCTCTTCACGCCTGACGGCCTGTCGGTTGTGTACAGCGAGGACGTCCTCATCGGACGGATCAAGCCGACCATCCAGAACTCCCGTCTCTTCACCGTCCCGATCGACGGCTCAGCCCCGCGGACGCCGGTGTCCGATCGGCCGGTGGAGGCTGACAGGATCGACGACCGCGTCATCTCGCCTGATGGAACCTTCGTGTTGTTCACCGGCGACCTGCGAGGCGCCGGCGAGACGGAGATCTACGCCTCGGGTTTAAGGCCGTCTCCCGTCACCGACCTGACTGCCAGCGAGGTGGATACGACCTCAGCCCAGCTGACCTGGACGGTGCCAGCCTCCGGGCAGCCGGACAGTTACCAGATCACGGTCGACCCGCCGGATGCTGCTGCCCAGGTCATCGACGGCGCACTGACGGGTGCGTCCTTGAGCGGGCTGCGACCCGACACGGCCTACACCGCAACGGTGGTGGCCACCAACGAACTCGGCAACTCCGCCGACGCCGCCGTGGCGTTCACCACCACGGCAGTCCCGGCTCCTGAGCCTGCCGATCCCGCGCCCGGAGATCCAGGCGATCCGGGTGATCCCGGTGATCCCGGTGACCCAGCCGAGCCGGGCGACCCAGGCGATCCAGGTGATCCGGGCGACCCTGGTGACCCGGAACAGCCGGGTGAGGACACCGGTACCGGTACCGAGATCGTCAGGCTGGCCGGCCCTGACCGGTTCACCACCGCCACCACCATCGCCCTGGACCGCTTCACCCCCGGAGACGTCGACACCGTGCTGCTGGCCACCGGCGGCGACTTCCCCGACGCCCTCGCCGGCGTCCCACTGGCCACCGCACTTGACGCCCCGATCCTGCTCACCGCAACTGACACCCTCACCGACACCACCGCAGACGCCCTGGCCCAACTGGACCCCGACACGGTCATCGCACTGGGTGGCGCTGCCGCCATCGCCGAGCCGACCCTAGACGCTGCCGGTCTGGCCGCCGGCGGGGCGGCGACGCAACGTCTCGCCGGACCCTCCCGATTCGAGACCGCAGCAGCGATCGCGGGCGCGCTCCTCGACGCTGGGGGTGACTCGACCGAGGTGTTCCTGGCCCTGGGCACCAACTTCCCCGACGCCATCGCCGCCGGCCCCATCACCAACGGCGCACCCATCCTGTTGACCGCACCCGACACCCTCACCGACACCACCACGGCCGCCATCGCCCGCGACACCAGCAGTGACACCAGCACAGACACAGGTGCCGACACCACCACCGCCACACCCGCGCCACCCGACCAGATCACCGCCGCGGGCGGCACGGCGGTCATCGCCGACGACGTCCTCGTCGCGGCCAGCCTGGCCGCCGACGGGGCCACCACCAACCGACTCGCCGGACTCAACCGATTCGCCACTGCGGTCGCGATCGCCGGGACCCTCCCCACCCCCGACACCGTCTACCTGGCAGTGGGAACCAACTTCCCCGACGCACTCGCCGCAGGACCCGCCGCAGCAGCCGACAACGCACCCATCCTCCTCGCCAACGGCGGCGCAGACCAACTCCCCCAAGAGACCGTCGAGTACCTCCAAAGCCTCGATGACCTCAACCAGATCGTCCTCATCGGCGGCACCACCGCCATCCCCGAGCAGATCGAGACGCAACTCGATGCCGTCCTGGGCTGATCTAGGCGGTCATCGAACACGATCGCGAACCACCCGGCCCGGCGCTCCGTACAGGGGAGCGTCGGCAGCGGTGACACCCGCGTGACACGCCGCTGACACCGACACCCGCCACCGTGATCGTCAGTGCCAACGCCGGTCACGACGCCGTTCCTTCACCCCCGCCCGGAGAAAGCCATGGACCCCCGCCCAACCGCCGTCAGGATCGCCTCGATGCAACGTGTCACCGTCACGTTGCTCGTGTCCGCCCTCCTCGCCAGCACCCTCGTCACCATCACGGCCGATCCGGCTGCCGCAGCCGGCAACCCTGGGTACGGGATCCAATCTCTCGTGGTGGACGCAGGGGGAGACCCTGCCGTCATCCGCGCGCTGGAACTCACGCCGGACGGCACCCACGCCATCCTTCTTGCCGACCTGGAGGGTGCCGGTCGGTTCGATCTGTGGTCGGTTCCCATGGACGGGAGCACGGCTGCGCCGACCCGCCTCAACCCTGAGCCAGTCCCCGCCGATGGGGACGTAAACGTCTTCCAGCTCAGCCCGGACTCCTCTCGAGTGGCCTTCGTCGGCGACCTGTTGGCGGAGGGCGCCTCCGATCTGTTCGTGGCACCTGTGGACGGTTCGAGCCCCGCGGTGCAACTCAACGTCGCACCCGGTGATCGCCGCGTCCCCAGTTCGTTCACGTTCACGCCTGACAGCGCCCGTGTGGTCTTCCGGACCAGCAGCGCAGGCCGGTCGGAGCTCTTCTCCGTCCTGCTCGACGGCAGCCAGCCACTCCGGCTCAACGACGATGTCGTTGCCGGCGGAACCGTTCGACGCTTCGAGGTCACACCTGATGGGTCGCGGGTGGTCTACGACGGCGACCTCACCCGGAACAACGTCATCGAGCTGTACTCCGCCCCCGTCGATGCCAGGGGTCAGCAGGTGACCTTGAACACCGCACCCCCGTCTGGCGGCGAGGTGTTCGGGGGCGCGACGATCAGCCCGGACGGCTCGCAGGTGGTCTTCCGCGGCGATATCCGTGTGAACGACGTCTTCGAACTGTTCAGCGTTCCGACGGACGGCTCCGACGACCCGGTGCGGCTGACCACCGAGCTGACATCCGGTGGCGACGTGGAGCAGGGCAGTCCGCTCATCACACCGGATGGATCCCGGGTGATCTACCGCGCCGACCAGGTGACCGACGAGGTCGACGAGCTCTTCAGCATCCCCATCGAAGGGGGCCCATCGGTTCGTCTGAACAGTGATCCGGTCGCCGGGGGCGACGTCTCCCTCGTGCGGCTCGCACCCGATGGAGAGTCGGTTGTCTACCGAGGTGATCTTCTGACGAACGGTGTCACCGAGATCTTCTCAGCGCCCGTCAGTGCCACCGATGGCCAGGTCCGCCTGAACGACCCCTTGCCGCCAGACGTGAGCCTGTCCACCTTCTTCGTGTCCCCGGACTCTACGCATGTGGTCTTCGATGGCGAGCTCACAACACCAGGGGTGGAGGACCTGTACTCGGCCCCGATCGGCGTGGGTGGCGGGCAGGTCCAGTTGTCCGACGCGGCGGATCCGCAGGACGCACAATTCGCATCGATAACCCCCGATGGCAGGAGCCTGATCTACGTCGAGGACGTCAGATCCGGGCAGATCGAGGTGGTCGGTCGCTCGGCGCAGCTGCTCAGCGTCCCGATCGACGGCTCTGGTCCGCGGCGGCCCTTGAGTGACACGCCGGTTGAGTCTGACTCCGTCATCCGGGTGGACGTGTCGCCTGACTCCTCCTTCGTGGCCTTTGCTGGCGACCTTCGAACGTCGGGATCCACGGAGGTGTACGCCGCCGGTCTGGTGCCCACCGCCGTAACTGACCTGACCACCGCTGAGGTGGATCAGACCTCGGCTGAGCTGACGTGGACGGCCCCGACAACCGGTCAGCCCGACAGCTACCAGATCACCCTGGACCCACCCGACATCCCCACCCAGACCACCAACGGCGCGGCAACGGCCGCGACCCTGACCGGGCTGCAACCCGAGACGGGCTACACCGCGACGGTGGTGGCGGTCACGGCCGCTGGCAACTCCCAAGGCGCCACCGTGACCTTCACCACCCAAGCGGCGGTCGACCAGCCTGGGCCGGACCCGACCGACCAGCCGGACCCCGACCCGGACCAGGGTCAGGATCGCGATCCCGATCCCAGCGACACCGGTACCGGTACCGAGATCGTCAGGCTGGCTGGCCCGGACCGGTTCAGTACCGCCGCCACCATCGCCCTGGACCGCTTCGACCCGGACGACGTCGACACCGTCCTCCTGGCGACCGGAGGCGACTTCCCCGACGCCCTCGCCGGCGTCCCACTCGCCACCGCACTTGACGCCCCCATTCTCCTCACCGCCACCGACACCCTCACCGACACCACCGCCACCGCCCTGGCCCAACTGGACCCCGACACCGTCATCGCCCTCGGCGGCACCGCCGCCATCAGCGACCAGACCCTCACCGCAGCCGGCTCTGCCGGAGACAGAGCCAGCACCCGACGACTGGCCGGCCCCACCCGGTTCGAAACCGCCACCGCCATCGCCGACGCCCTCCTCAACGCCGGCGGCGACCCACCGAGGTGTTCCTGGCCCTGGGCACCAACTTCCCCGACGCCATCGCCGCCGGACCCATCACCGCAGGCGCACCCATCCTGCTCACCGCACCCGACACCCTCACCGACACCACCACCGCCGCGATCACCCGCGACACCGGCAGCGACACCACCACCGACACCGGGCCAGACACCGGCGTCGACAGCACCACCGACACCCCGGCACCACCAACCAGCATCACCGCCGTCGGCGGCACCGCCGTCATCCCCGACGACGTTTTGGCCGCCGCATCACAGGCCGCCGGAGGCGCCACCACCCGGCGACTCGCCGGACCCAACCGGTTCGCCACCGCGGCAGCCATCGCTGCCACCCTCCCCAACCCCGACACCGTCTACCTCGCGGTGGGCACCAACTTCCCCGACGCCCTCGCCGCCGGACCCGCCGCCGCAGCCGACGGCGCCCCCATCCTGCTCGCCGTCGGCGGCGCGGACCAACTCCCCCAGGAGACCGTCGAGTACCTCCAGACCCTCAACAGCCTCGACCAGATCGTCCTCATCGGCGGCACCGCCGCCCTCCCGGACCACATCGAAGACCAACTGGCAGCACTCCTCCCCTGACGGGCTCGGGCTGGGCGCGGCGTGAGGGGCGTGCCCAGCCCGGCCAACCTCTCACGTTGGCGACCGACCAGCACTCGTGGTGCGTTTCCCGCGCATAGCCCGTGCACGTCTCCCGGTAGGAGTCAGGCCGGGTCGCCCAAGCTCTTTGCCTGCTTCGCCTTGTCCCGACGGCCGGCGATCAACGACGACGGGCACCACTCCTCCACCACACAGCCGCCGCAGGCCGGTCGGAGCGCATCGCACACCCGACGGCCGTGCAGGATGATCACCAGACTCGCCGAGCCGTAGTGCTCCCGCGGGAACAGCCGCATCAGGTCCTTCTCGATCTTGACGGCATCGCTGTGCTTGGTGAACCCGAACCGCTTCGACAACCGGGTGACGTGGGTGTCCACGGCGATGCCCGCGTCCGGGTCCTCGAGCAGCGCCTCGGGGGCCGATCCCGCCAGCACCACGTTCGCGGTCTTCCTCGCCACACCGGGCAGGGTGACCAGGTCGGCCATCCGCAGCGGCACCTCACCGTCGAAGTCGGCCAGCAGGGCCTGGCATAGACCTCGAATGGACTTGGTCTTCTGGCGGAAGAAGCCGCTGGACCGGATGTCGTCCTGCAACTCCTCCTCCGGCACCGCCAGGTAGTCCTCCGGACCGGGGTACTTCGTGAAGAGGGTCTTGGTGATCTCGTTGATCTTGACATCGGTGGACTGGGCCGAGAGCACCGTCGCGATGAGCAGCTCGAAGGGCGAGGAGTGGTCCAACTCGATGACCCCGCCGTCGTACTCATCCAGCAGGGCGGCCAGGATGTGGGGGGCGCGCAAGGTCTTGCCGCTGTCACGATCCAAAGGTCGGTTGGTGGGAGAGTCAGGCATATCCGGCATCCTAGGACCCACCGCTGACACGCGACCGATCCGCTGCGGTCAGTCGCTGGCCTGACCATCCACCGGCAGGGTGAGCGTGAACTCCGATCCTTCGCCGAGGACGCTCTGGACGGTGATCTCACCGCCATGCCGCTCCACCGCGTGGCGGATCAGCGACAGACCAAGGCCGGTACCGCCCGCCGCCCGACTGCGCGCCTTGTCGACCCGGTAGAAGCGCTCGAAGATCCGTTCCTGATCGGCCTCGGGGATGCCGATGCCGGTGTCCCGAACGGTGATGGTTGCCGCCGGACCGTCGCGGGCGACGCTGATGACCACCGTCCCCTGCGACTCGTTGTACTGGATGGCGTTCTGCAGGAGGTTGCCGACGATCACCGTCAGGTCATCGCGGATGCCGATCACCGACGCGTCGCCATCTGCCTCGAGCGACAGGTGCACGTCCCGACCCTCGGCGATGGAGCTCAGCCGGTCGATCTGACGCCGGCACAGATCGACCAGGTCGATGCGTTCGCGGCCGCGGCCATCCGCGCTCTCCTCCAGCCGCGCCAGATCCAGCAGGTCACGAACCAGTTGGGACAACCGCATCGCCTCCAGTTGGATCCGGGACACCATCGCCCGTGCGCGCTCCGGGTCCTGATCGAGCGCCAACTCGAGGCTGTCCGCCAACGCCCAGATCCCGGTCACGGGGGTCTTCAACTCGTGGGAGGCATTGGCGACGAAGTCCCGGCGCATCTCCTCCACCCGCCTGAGGTGAGTGAGGTCGGTGACGATGAGTGCCGTGTCGTCGCCGCCGGTCGTGGCGGCCCTGGCCAACAGCTCGCGCCCGTCACGGGTGGCGGTCACGGTCACGTCGTCTCCGGTGGCCTTGGTCTCGGCGACCGCCTCGGCCAGGGATGTGACGCCCAGGGCCCGCAGCGGACTCAGCCCCAGGGGATCTGGCATCTGGAACTGCTCCGTGGCAGCCGGGTTGGCGTAGGCGACCCCATCGGCGTCGAACAGCAGGACCGAAGTCGGCAGGGCGTCGAGCAGTCGCTCGACCTGGAGACGGTCCTGGCGGACGCTGTCCAGTCGCTCCCCCAACACCCGGCGCTCGCGAGCCAGCTCCTCATCGCTGGCCCGAGTAGCTGCCTGCCACCACAGCAATCCCGCGATCGCCAGGATCGCGAGGCCCACCACCGCGGCCGGCCCGCGAAGAACGAGGCCGCCGATGAAGGACAGCACCACCAGCCCGAGCAGGGTGAAGCGGCGACCAGCTGAGTCCACGTCACCAGTGTGCGCGCTCGGCGCCCGCTCAGTCGGTGAACTTGTACCCCACGCCGCGAACCGTGACGACCAAGGTCGGCTCCTTCGGATCCTCCTCGATCCGACCTCGGATGCGCTTGATGTGCACGTCCAGGGTCTTGGTGTCGCCGACGTAGTCGGCACCCCAGATCCGATCGATGATCAGATCACGCGTCATCACCCTGCCCGCGTTGCGGATCAGCAGCTCGAGCAGCGCGAACTCCTTGGGTGGCAGCTCGACCAGTTCGCCACGGACGGTGACCTCATGCCGCTCCGGGTCGATCCGGATGCCCTGGACCTCGAGCGGAGAGGTCAGGTCGGGCACATCCCAGTCCGCGCCACGTCGGAGCACGGCCCGGATCCGGGCAGCCAGCTCCCGCATGGAGAACGGCTTGGTGACGTAGTCGTCGGCCCCGAGCTCGAGCCCGACAACCCGGTCGATCTCGGAGTCCTTGGCCGTCACCATGATGATCGGGACGGCGGCGTCACTGCGCAGCCGCTTGCAGACCTCCGTGCCCGACATGCCGGGCAGCATCAGGTCGAGCAACACCAGATCGGGACGCTCACGCCTGAACAAGTCGATGCTCTCGTTGCCGTCGGTGGCAGCGACGACCTCGAACCCCTCCGAACCAAGCCCGAAGTGCAGGGCCTCGACGATGGCTGGTTCGTCTTCCACGACCATGATCTTGGGCATCGGTTCGTCAGCGTAGGTGCCGGGCCGGCGCGTGAGACGGCTGGCAGGGCGTCGGGTGCGGGAGTTCACGGACGATTCACCATCGGTTGTAGCGTGGTTCAGAGCAGAAGCTCCGTCCATGACCTTACGACAGGCACCATGGACGACCGTACACCCCCTGTAGCAACCAGATCGGTACGCGGCATGCCCGTCAAGGGATTGCGAGTTGGCTTCCGCTCGGCGATGACCGAGGTGGAGGACAGCATCCTGCTGCTCGGACGGCAGGTCCAGTCCATGGTCGGCGGCGCCGCCGCGAGCATACGCCGGCCGGATCCTGCCGTGGCGGGACGAATTCGGCGGGCAGACGACGAGGTGGACGAGCGGGTTGCCGAGCTCGACTCCCGGCTGTACGAGCTCCTGACCCTCCAGGGGCCGGTGGCGGCCGACCTGCGGTTGCTGCTCAGCCTCCAGCGGGTGTTGGCCAGCATCGAGCGGATCGGCGACGGCGCCCTCAACATCGCGCGGCTCACCGGATCCTACGCCGAGCACGCCATGGCCCCGCAGCTGGTCCAGCAGCTCCACGAGTTGGGGCTGCGGTCCGAGCGGGCCGTCCGGACCGGCCTGGACCTGTTCGGCCACCGCCAGGTGACGACCGAGCCACTTGACGTCGTCGAGCGCCAGATCAACCAGTTGCACCACGGACTGACGGCGCGCCTGATCGATCACGCGGTCGGCAGCCGCGCGGCAACCGAGTGGTCCATCAACATGGTGCTGGTCAGCCGGCACCTCGAGCGCATCGGCGACCACGCCATGAAGATCGCCCGTGAGGGTGGGTTCGTCGCCACAGGCGAACGGCTCCCTCGCCACACGACCTGATCGGCCTAGACCGGGTCGGGTACGGCCTCCCGTTCCTTCGCTCGCTGTTGGAGCACGGTGTGGGTGCCGGTCTCGGGGTTGGTGCCCGAGCGGTGCCAGGAGCCGTCGGGGCGCAGGTCCCAGGCCGACCAGGTGTCGGCAGCCATGATGGCGAAGACGTCGTCCAGCTGGGCCCGATTGGCCTGATCGAGGACAGGGATGATGGCCTCGACGCGGCTGTCGAGGTTGCGCGCCATCATGTCGGCAGAGCCGATGAGGTGGACGACGTCGTCGCTGCGCGGCGGTCCGAACCGGAAGATCCGTGAGTGCTCCAGGAAGCGGCCGACCACCGACCGGACGGTGATGTTCTCACTCAGGCCCTCGACGCCGGGCACGACGGCACACATCGAGCGGACGTACAACTCGACCCGGGTGCCGGCGTCTGACGCGTCGTACAGGGCGTCGACGACCTGGCGGTCGACCAGGTTGTTGCACTTGATGGTGATGTGCCCGGCGGCACCACGCTCGGTCTCGCGACCGATCAGCCGCATCAGCTCGCCGCGCATGGCGTCCGGGGCTACCAGCAGACGGCTGTAGGGCTGGGCGTCGGAGTAGCCCGTCAGCATGTTGAACAGGTGGGAGAGGTCCTCGCCGACGCGCTGGTCCGCCGTGAAGAGCCCGAGGTCCTCGTAGATCCCGGCGGTGGAGGGGTTGTAGTTGCCGGTCCCGACGTGGGCGTACCGCCGGAGCTCGCCGTCCTCCTCCCGGATGACGAGGCAGGTCTTGGTGTGGGTCTTCAGGCCGATGAGGCCGTACACCACATGGACCCCAGCAGCCTCCAACGCCTTGGCACGCCGGATGTTGGCCTCCTCGTCGAAGCGGGCCTTCAACTCGACCAGCGCCACGGTCTGCTTCCCCGCCTCGGCAGCGCGGATCAGCGACTCGACGATCGGGGAGTTCCGGCCGGTGGTGCGGTAGATGGTCAGCTTGATCGCCATGACCTTGGGGTCGGAGGCGGCCCGTTGGATGAATGCCTGCGTCGAGCGCTCGAAGTCGTCGTAGGGATGATGAACCATGACGTCGCCGGCACGGATGGCTGCCCAGATGTCCTCGGTCTGACCGAGGGCCGCCGGGACCCGTGGGGACCACTGCGGGTAGTGCAGCCCTGGCCGGTCCTGGCCGGCGATCTGCCATGCACCCTCCAGGTCGAGCGGCCCGGGCACCGTGATGATGGCGCCCTCCTCGACGTCGAACTCCTCGACGAAGCGTCCGAGCAGGCCGTCCGGCATGCCCTCCTGGGCCTCGACCCGCACCACCCTGTCGAAGCGGCGCTCGAGCAGCCCGGTCTCGATCGCGTCCAGGAGGTCCTCGGCCTGCTCCTCCTCGAAGAACTGGTGCGCGAAGCGGGTCACGCGGAAGACCCCGTGCTCGATCACGGTGATCGCGGGGAACATGACGTGCAGGTGGGCGGCCACTACCTGCTCGGTCGGCACCAGGGTCACCGTGTCGTCGGGGCCCGACAGCTCCACGAAGCGGCCGAGGGTCCGGGGGACCTTGATGCGCGCGAAGGACTCCTCGTCGCGGGCCGTCCGGACCCTGACGGCGAGGTTCAGCGACAACGAGGAGATGTGCGGGAACGGCCGACCTGGATCAATCGCGAGCGGCGTGAGGATCGGGAACATGCGCCGCTCGAACGCCCTCGAGCACTGGGCCCGCTGGTCATCATCCAACGCATCGTGGTCGACCACGTGGATGCCCTCGTCGGCAAGGGCCGGGACCAGCTGCTCGCGCCAGATCCGCGACTGCGCCTTCGCCGTGTCCGCCAGTATCCCGTGAACGGTGGCCAGCAGGTTGGTGCCCGCCAGCCAGCTGCTGGCGTCGTTGCCGCGGCTGGCGTCGTCGCGCACCAACTGCAGGCGCTTCTGGACCCACTCGTCGGTGTTGCCGGAGAAGATGGCACAGAACGCGACGCGCTCCAGCAGCGGCACCTCCGGGTCGGCCGCGAGGGCCAGCACCCGGGTGTTGAACGACAGCTGCGACAGCTCCCGGTCGCCGTATCGCGTACCGGGCGGCATCGTCGGCAGGTGGCGCAGGGGGTCCAGGTCGTGAGCGTCATCCATCGCACTGGGTTGTACCCCGTCCTGCAGCGGTCGAGCAGCCCGGAGGTGGTGAACGTGCGGTGACGGGGCACAGTTGTCCGGTGAGCATCACCTGGTTGGAGCCAATCGACCCTCAGGACGTCGATGCGGAGGTGACGCTGGCCGGACGGCGTCACCCCATGCGGATGGTGACGATGGCGGCTGCGGCGGAGGTTGGAGCCTGGTCCGGGGACACCCCCCGGCAGGTGGAAGCCACCTTCGACGCCCTGGCAGGCGAGTGGCACACACGCCACTCCCCCGGTCGAACGGCTGCGCTGGGCGACGCGCTGGATCGCGGCGTCCTCACCGAGGATTGGACCGCGAGCGGCGATGTATGGCTGGAGCTCGGCGCCGGGGACGGTGCCGCCTCGGCGACCATTGCGGCACGCGCGCCGCGGCTGGTCGCGATCGAGCTGTCCGCGAGGATGCTGGCCGAGTCCCCCGATGACGGGGTCATGCGGGTCCGGGCCGACGCGGCCGCGTTGCCCCTGGACGACCACGCCGCCTCCTGCGTGGTCCTCATGAACATGCTGCTGTTCCCGACCGAACTCGATCGGGTCCTCGCCCCCGACGGCCGACTCCTCTGGCTGTCCTCCCGCGGGCCCGCCACACCCATCTACCTGTCGGCCGAGCAGGTGGCTGCGGCGCTGCCCGGGCGCTGGGGCGGTGTTGCCGGCCAGCACGGCACGGCCCACTGGGCCGTGCTGTCCAGGCTCGGTTGAGGCGCTGCGCTATCGTGCCCGCCATGAGCACCCCGACCGTCGATCAGTCCGACTCCACCTCGTACGGGAGCGTGGACCAGCTGTTGGACGATGTCGAGGAGGCGTTGCTGGTCCGCGAGGAGCGGATCACCGACGAGCAGGCGTATGCCCTTGCCGATCTCGCCGACCAGGCGATGGATCCAGACGATACGGCCCTGGCGCGGATGCTCGACCTGGCCCATCGGGTGCGGCTGGCCTGGTGCGGTGAGCAGGTGAGCCTCGAGTCGATCCTGTCGACCAAGACCGGTGGCTGTCCTGA
Organism: Euzebya tangerina; assembly: GCF_003074135.1. Lineage (NCBI taxonomy): Bacteria > Bacillati > Actinomycetota > Nitriliruptoria > Euzebyales > Euzebyaceae > Euzebya > Euzebya tangerina. The sequence goes on from NZ_PPDK01000003.1 coordinate 299,270, forward strand.
GGACTGCGCGTTCTGCTCCCAGTCCTCGACCTTCGACACCGACGTGAAGCCGCAAGCCTTCCTGAGTGCCGAGCAGGTCACGCAGGCTGCCATCGACGCGCAGGCCAGCGGCGCCACGGAGTTCTGCATGGTCCTGGCGATCAAGGGCCCCGACGACAAGGCGATGGCCCACATCCTCGAGTCGGTCGAGGTCATCCACGAGCACACCGACCTCGAGGTCGCCGTCAGCGCCGGGCTTCTGGACGCCGAGCAGGCCCGCACGCTGGCCGCGGCGGGAGTCGTCCGCTACAACCACAACCTGGAGTCGGCCGAGTCGTTCTTCCCCCGCATCTGCAGCACCCACTCCTGGCAGGAGCGGTTGGACACCTGCCGCCACGTCCGCGACGCCGGCATGGAGCTGTGTTCCGGTGGCATCCTCGGGATGGGCGAGAGCCCGCGGCAGCGCGCGGAACTCGCCCTCGCCCTTGCGTCGCTCGAGCCGACCGAGGTCCCCGTCAACTTCCTCAATCCTCGCCCGGGCACCCCGCTGGACCAGCAACTCGTGCTCGACCCACGCGTCGCCCTCCACGGCGTGGCCCTGTTCCGACTGATCATCCCGTGGGCGATGCTGCGCTACGCCGGTGGCCGCGAGGTCGTGCTCGGGGACCTGCAGGGCACCGGGCTGCTGGGCGGGGCGAACGGCATGATCATCGGCAACTACCTCACGACCTTGGGTCGCACGCCGCAGCAGG